>DAIOVL010000016.1:62371-75485 GCA_036759025.1 Bacteroidales bacterium | reverse complement strand
GCTCGACGAAGTCAAAATCAATGGAGTTTTATGTACGATTCCTGACACTCATATTTTATTATTAAGGCAAATGCAAAAGTAAAAGAACTACAACTCTGCAAAACCTACAATATAGTTATGCCCGTATTTTTTAGCACACTTTGGGCAGGTCGTAAAGTAAAAGAAATACCTCTTTGCTTTTAATTCTTTCTGATCCAGATAGTTATTGAATTCACCCAGATATTTGGGGACATGATTATAGGGACCATCGAATACCCTGGTTATGAATTTTCCCGTCATCTTAATGTTCTCTGCTCCCGGGACTTCTTTTTTTACGCTCATATAGAGCTCGCTTTTCCACGGTGAGGGATCCCAGGCCAGCAGCAGGAAATCCTTTATTTCGGGAGCTGCCTCTGCCTCCTGTGCCATTTTCCACATTGCACCAAGTACCTTCGCATAAATACCCGGCAGTGGCATATGCAAAAACTGGGGTATCGTCTTCCTGATAAAAGGCTTTTCAGTCCATTCATGGGTCCTGGAATCCCAGGGTTCAGGATCAAATACCGGGCAGCATTCATGGTTATGAGATGTATCTGTCATAGTTTGTTTTTTTACTTTAAGATTGTTTTAAGCCATTTTTCAGCAAGGGAAGGCCATGTCTCGGCAGCCGGATTTCCCGGCCTCAGTCCGTATCCGTGACCTCCTTTCGCGACGAGATGAAGTTCAACAGGTATCTTTGCATCACGAAGGGCTCCGGCCATAACAACAGCACTGTTTCCATGGCTGTCGTCGGCCGACTGGAATATAAACACCGGAGGTGTAAGGTCTGTTATCTTCAGGTCGGGAGTCAGTGACCGGTTCTCTCCTCGGTCGAAGTAAGCCGGGTACATCAGAAGTGCAAAATCGGGTCTGCACGATGTGTTGTCAGACTTATCTACCGGTTCATACGTTTTGTTATCACTTAAGATTGCAGCCCTGGCACTCAGATCGGCACCTGCAGAGAATCCCATTATTCCTATTTTAGAGGCATCAATTTTCCATTTCGCCGCATTGGACCTTACAATTCTGATGGCTCTCTGTGCATCCTGAAGTGCGCCAGTTCTTTTATTGGGAATCCTGTACGAAAGGATAAATGCGTTTATCCCGTTCCGGTTAAGCCAGTCCGCTATCTCGGTCCCCTCCTTGTTGTAGGCAAGACGGACATATCCTCCTCCCGGACAAACAATTACAGCTGCACCTGTATTCTTATCAGGGTCAGCCAGCCTGATTTCGATCGCAGGGTCTGTCACTTCGGTGTACCTCAGAACCCCGTCCTTCTGTATTGTGTCGACAGCGGGTTCCTTTTTTTCCTTTGATTCTCCGGGGACCTGTCCCGGCCACAGATGGAGCAGGGCTTTTTCCTGCGTAAAAGAACTGACAGATATCGAGAACATTACAAAAATTAATATAATCTTCATGCTATTCATATAATTTTTTGGAATTCACTTTTTTTTATAACAGATAATTAAACAACTCCCTCCATCCCTGTTTCTCTAAGTACTTTACGCACTTTTGACACCCTAGGCACTCTAGGCACTCCACTAATCCACTATCTCTGCCTTATCGAATCTTTGTGACCCGAACTGTACATGGGATGTTCTTACTCTTCGTATCCCTCTTCCTCCGAAGAAGCCCCATCCTCCGCTCCCTATCAGAAATCCGAGGGCATAAAAGCCTCCGTTGTTATTCTGGGCATACATGGTAATCTTGTTGTTGAACAGCATGGCAATAAAATCGAAGGGAGCGATAAATCCGTGCCATAATCCCCCGAGAAATCCGTATGTATGACCGGTCAGACACTGATCAACAGGTTCGCTTTTTGCACAGCCGGAGATCGCGATGGCTGCCAGGATCAAGATAAAAATCAGTAACGATTTATGACTGAAGAGAATTTTCATGATGATGTTGTTTAAATTAAAACAGGTCAAGTTCAATGGCTTTACCTGAATGTTTTCTTTCATGGTCGAGGAGCCATTTTTTTCGGGCCAGTCCGCCTCCATAGCCAACAAGAGAACCGTCGGCACCAATGACTCTGTGGCATGGAATTATGATGGCAATTCTATTGGATGCATTAGCCTGGGCAACAGCGCGTGCTGCTCCCGTGTTCTTTAGCCCGGCAGCCTGATCCTGGTAGGAAATGGTTTCTCCATATGGAATTTTTCTAAGGCCTTCCCAAACAGATTTCTGGAAACCGGTACCCGCGGTAAGAAGTTTCAGGGTGAAATCCTTCCTTTTTCCGGTGAAATATTCCCTGAGCTGCTTTCTTAGTTTCCAGAGATTCCAGTTTAATCCTGCCCTTACAGCTGTTGCATGAACAGAAGAAAGATCTGCATAAATCTCATTCAGATCATTCCTGTCGGCAAATTCAAGCAGACAGATACCCTCCCCGGTGGCACCTGCAACCATTTTGCCCAGCGGGGTTTCTATTTCTGTTATCTTTATCATAATTAACCCCTTAAACTTTGAGAGAGTCCGGATTTCAATGTTTTGGATATCTTCCCGATGTCGATTTAATGAACCTTAAATTCCTGAACCTGACAGCCGACCAGTTATCGTCAACAGAGACCATTCTTACACTGTAAAAGCCTGCATCATTAAGTGATTTCCATCCTTTATCCCTCTCAAGGTCAGAATGTATTTTTTTTGAAGTTTTTTTCGGATAACAAAACCACAGAATCCCGTCTGCCGTAAGGTTGTGAAGTACAACAGGAGTAACAGCCCCGACTTCCTTTTCTTTTCTTACAAATACTATAATAAAACTGTAAGGACAGCGCTGGTCAATTTCCGTATCGGTGATAATATCCCTGAGCTCCTCTTTCAGAGCAAGAAGGAAATTTTCTTCTGAATTCAGAACCGCAATCCTGGGCTGACTCTTATAATTGAGCTTTTTCAGAAGTTCTTTCATTGAGGGCATATTTTCATGCTAATGTAATAAAAAATTGTAATAACGTGAAAAGGTTCTTAACTTTGCGGATACTGAACATGGGGTGCCTTAAAGAACAGGCTGAGATCATACCCTTATAACCTGATCCGGATAATGCCGGCGGAGGGAACAAAGAGTATCCTGAACATCAGCTTTGCCAACGACCTCATCTTCAGAGATTAAAATGCTTAGAAATGAGGACAAAGTTCGTTTTTTTATTTTTGATCATTCTGTCAGTAACAGCGCTGGCACAGCAGAATAAAGGCGTGTCAGTCTCCGGCAGGGTGACTGACGAAAAAGGATTTCCTCTTTCCGGTGCTGCAGTGGCTGTGGAAGGCTCATACCTTGGTACGCTTTGTGATGATGAGGGAAGATATTACATAGGCGGACTCGACCGGGGGGCCTACTCCATCAGGTTCTCATTCGTCGGGTATGAACCTCAAAGCCGTAAGATTGAGGTCAATGGTGATACCAGACTGAATGTGATACTTCTTCCTGCATCGCTGATGACAGGGGAAGTTATTGTGAATGCAGTACGGGCTGGTGAACGGACTCCCATGGCATATTCAACGGTAGGCGATGAAATTATAAGTAAAGGCAATACAGGTCAGTACATACCCTTTCTGCTTCGTCATACACCTTCGCTTGTAGAGACATCGGAGGCCGGTAACGGCATTGGATACACCAGCCTCCGCATAAGGGGCTCCGACGCCAGCAGGATAAACGTAACGATAGACGGAATACCGCTTAACGATCCCGAATCACAACAGGTCTTCTGGGTTGACATGCCTGACCTGGCGTCATCGGTCGATAATATACAGGTTCAGAGGGGAGTGGGTTCTTCCTCCAATGGTGCCGGAGCCTTTGGTGCTACCGTGAGCATACAGTCAAAGAGCCCTTCAGCAGAGCCATTTGCCGCGCTGGAGTCGGCAGCCGGATCATTCAATACTTTCAGGAACACAGCTGCAGTGGGTACCGGTCTTATCGGCAGCAGTTTCGGACTTCAAATGAGAATGTCAAAAATAAAAAGTGATGGTTATATAAAAAGGACAGGATCAGATCACACATCTTCAAACATTTCAGGTGTTTTTGTTGCAGGCAGGTCGAGATTCAGGGCAAATATTCTTCTTGGGGAAGAACGTACAGGTCTGGGATGGTGGGGAGTGCCACGGGAAATGCTTGCAGTCGACAGAAGATATAATCCGGCAGGGGAATATACAGATGATGAGGGATTTACAAGATATTACGACAACGAAACCGACAATTACAGACAGGATCATTATCAGATGATATTCGGTCACAGTTTCAGCAATACTCTCAATATCAGTGCAGCCCTTCACTATACCCGGGGTAAAGGCTATTATGAGGAGTATAAAGAGGATGAGGATCTTTCTGAATATATTTCAGTTCCTTCACTTATTACCGACCTGATAAGGCGGAAATGGATGTCGAATGACTTTTACGGACTGGTGGCTTCACTGAAATATAAAACCGGGAGAGTAGAAATAGTCTCGGGAGGAGGAACCAATTATTATTCCGGCGATCATTTTGGCACAATAATCTGGAGTAAATATTCAAATGTTGAAAAAGATCAGCAGTGGTATTTCAATAACGGAACAAAATATGAGGGAAGCTTCTTTACAAAGGCAACATTTGATCTGAATGACAAAATATCCTTATACGGCGATCTGCAGTACCGCTTCATTGACTATATGATGACCGGGGAAGATGATGATCATAAGGATCTTGAACAGGATCACCGGTATAATTTTCTTAATCCCAGAGCCGGGCTTTTCTGGTCTTTCTCCTCAACACAGGAAGGATGGTTGTCATTTTCCGTCGCCGGCAGGGAACCTACCAGGGCCGACTTCAAGGAAGCAGCAGGCGATCCTGATGCTACCCCCCGCGACGAGAAGCTTTACGATACGGAAGCAGGATACCGGATCAGGGGAAAGATTTTTACCATAGGATTCAATACATATTTTATGTATTACCGCGATCAGCTTGTGCCGACAGGTGAACTGAGCAGTACCGGATATTCAATAATGACAAATGCAGACAGGAGCTACCGTACCGGAATCGAGGTAAGTGCAGGGATCAGACCTGCCCGGTTCATAGAGATAAACATGAACCTCACCCTGAGCAGCAACAAGATAAAAAGCTTCACCGGCTACTACACCGATTACGACACTATAACCTGGGAAAGTGAGTATAAAAGCAAATACCTGGGAACAGTTGACATTGCATATTCCCCCTCAGTGATCTGGAACGGCGATATTACCTTTTACATCCGAAGGAACCTCGAAATGAACTTCTCGGCAAAGTATGTGGGGAAACAATATTTCGACAACACAATGAGCAGCGACAGAATGATAGATCCTTATTTTGTGAACAATCTTATGATAAGCTGGGAACCTGAAGTGAAGAAAACAAAAGGATTAAGCTTGAAATTGTTTGTAAATAACCTCTTCAATGCCCGCTATGAAAGTAATGCCTATGGCGGAAACTGGTATGAAGCGGGTGTTGAGAAAACCTGGGCTTATTATTTTCCACAGGCCGGGATCAACTATATGGTAAGCGCCGGAATAACCTTTTAAACCTTGCAATGAATATTTCCAACTGGCTTCACGACAATTATATAGAGATCTTCGGCGCCCTTGCCGGGATCATTTATGTTGTCCTCGAGATACGGCAGAATTTATGGTTGTGGCCCGTGGGGATCATCACCTCGGCAGTGTACATATGGGTATTCTTTACAGGGAAACTTTATGCCGATATGAGCCTGCAGGGTTATTACCTGGTAATAAGTGTCATGGGCTGGTACTGGTGGGTAAGGGGCTCAGGGCTCAGGGCTCAGGGCTCAGGGCAGGAAATCGTGACCAAGAGTAGGTTGGAGGGAAGACAGGAGGGAGAGAGAGAGGGACTAGCTGTGTCGAGGGTGAAATGCAGAACAGGAGTTGCTCTTGCCCTGATGTTTGTATTGATTTTTACACTGGTATGGCAGGTTCTTGACAGGTTTACCGATTCACCGGTACCGGCATGGGATTCATTCATCACCTCTTTGTCGGTGATTGCAACATGGATGCTCGCAAGGAAGATTTATGAACACTGGTATCTGTGGGTAGTCGTTAACATTGCAGCTGCCATTCTGTTTTTTACACGGGAGCTTTATCCGACTGTAATATTATATATTGTATATTGTGCAATGTCGTTTGCCGGACTTGCAGAATGGAAGAAGTCATTAAAAAATCAGTCATAGTAGCCGACGGGACATTCCCTTCACATCCTGCTCCTCTGAATTATCTCAGGGAAGCAGAACATATTGTCTGTTGCGACGGCAGTGCTGAAAAGCTTATTGAAGCCGGTATTTTGCCCGACGCAATTATTGGTGATATGGATTCACTCAGCCGTGAAACGGCTGAAAAATTTGCCGGAAGGATCTTCAGGGACGAAAGCCAGGAAACCAACGATCTTACAAAAGCTGTAGAATGGTGCAAAAAATCCGGATTCAAGGATATTACAATACTCGGAGCTACAGGAAGACGTGAAGATCATTCAATCGGGAACATCTCTCTGCTCGCGGAATATTCAAAATTTGTCCGCATCCGGATGATCACCGATAACGGCATTTTCCTTCCCTTTCATGATAGTTGCAGGATAGAGACCTTCCCTGGCCAGCAGATATCTGTATTCTCAATTAATCCTGAGACGGAGATCACTTCGAAAGGGTTGAAATTTCCCCTTGTAAGAAGAAAGCTGAAGAACTGGTGGGAGGCTACCCTTAATGAAGCAACCGGCAATTCAGTGGAACTTGAATTCCGGGGCAGCCCGCTGCTTGTCTTCCTCGCTTTCTGACTGTCCCGGCCCTATGTCCGGGATCTCCGCTTCGCTTCGGCAGGACTCCAGACCGCATGACTTTACTCCTTCACTTCCTCCTTAACCAGGTTTATAAGCTGCACCCTGCTTTTTACATTTGTCTTTATATATATCCTGTGGGTGTGATCTTTCACTGTCTGGAGGCTTATGAAGAGTTTGTCGGCTATCTCTTTGTTACTTAGCCCGTTGCATATTTCATAGACTATCTGTGATTCCCGCGGCGATATTTCAAATTTCCCGCAGAAACCCTCAAATGAAGGATCTTTTTCCGGTTTATCTGACTGTCCCGGTACCATGGTGCCATAGTTGAAATATACCGGCAGAAATATGTTTCCTGAAAAAAACATAAGGATAAATATCAGGGCAAGCCATGCCTGTCCGTCGAAGAAAAATAGCGGGATACAGTATGTTATGGTTATCAATGATATCATAAATGAAATTATCTTCCTGTCATGTTCATGAACCAGCTCTTTTCCCTTGACGGGAAGATGGATCAGGAATGAGGCAAGCAGACTCCATATAATGCTCATCAGGATGAAATACTGTAAAATATTATGTGCTGTATCAGCAGAATGTTTGTTTTCAATTAAATATGCAAGAAATAAGAGAAGGGAGAAATTGCCTGCAAGAAAAAGTATTACCGGAAGGTTACCAAAACGTCTGCCTGATACACCTGCTGAGAACCTCAGCAACATCAGCAAGGCAAAGATCAGAAAGGGAAGACCCATGAGCAAGGCGATATTTGAAAACCTGGATAAAACCTCAGGAGATATGTAGCTTGCAAGGATATTTTTAAGAAATACCTGCCCCCAGATACCATAAAAACCGAAGGCAAAAATGAATACCTGAAAATACAGCAGCGTTGAAAATATATCGTTCTTCTGGCGGCTCCTCAGTCTCGATACCAGTACTATTCCTGCCGCCGTCAGAGCTACTGACAAGATGAAAACTATGTAGAACAGGACTCTGATCATGGCATAAAGTTATTCATATTATTCCGGATTGCCGATTTTCACTTCCGGATTTTATGAATTAATGCCTGTCCTGTACAGAATACTACTAAAGTATTGGGGTGCATACTTAAGTAGGATTTTGTGAATTCACTACTATAGTATTCATTTCATCCAAAAAACACAGTTTAATTTTGTCCTGTAATCATTAAAGCATCTACATCATGAATGAGACTATTGAAAAGAAAAGAAACTATAATCTGTTCCCGACTTTCGGCGACAGTTATGGAACAGGCTGGAATGTCATGCTTGATAATTTTCTCAGGCTGCTTCTTGTCGTCTTCGTTCTGGCACTTCTAACAGGTCCTCTGAACGGAATGAAGTTTAATCTGAACGAGCATGATTTCGGAAAAATGCACTGGGACTGGTGGGACGGTGACTGGCGTCAGATTTTTGGAATCGCATCTCTAGGTGCAATAGCTATTTTCATCGGATTGTTGGCAATAGCTTATGCTTTTCTTGCACTGCCGGTGGTGACTTACGGGGCCAAAATGATATTTCTTGAATCTGTACGCCGGAAGAAACCCGATTTTGAATGGCTTATTAAAGGCTTCTGGACCAATTATCTGAACATTGTACTTGCGAACCTGCTTAAATTTGCGCTGGTAGCCATAGGACTGTTTGCACTAATCATACCAGGTATTATTATTGCCTGCCGGCTGGCTTTTGTACCCTATCTGGTTATGGACAGAAAGCTAGATCCCATAGAGTCAGTAGAACTTAGCTGGAAAATGACAAGAGGACATGGCTGGACTATTTTCCTGATGGGAGCAGTTTCGTTCTTCATATATCTTTTCGGTCTGATATTGTTCCTTGTCGGTGTCCTGATATCCGATATGTGGGTGAAAAGCGCTTTTGCATCTCTCTATGAATCAGTTCATCTGGAGAAGGAAAAAAAGGCTGAAGCAGTTGAAGAAGCTGCTTAATGACCCGGCGTCTTCCAGATTCCTTAATAGTTTTAACCTGCCGCTGACATCTGTCACGGCAGGTTTTTTTTCATCCTGGCCGAAACGATATTGTTGTCAGATTTCCGTTGATCTTCTTTTACGGAGTTTTGCAAATCTGAGAAGGAGTTTTTTTCTTCCTTCATGTTCAAACTCAACTGTTGCAGTCTGGTTTGGAGGTATCCCTTCCATCGAAATGATACTGCCATGTCCGAATCTGTCATGCTCAACCATATCACCCACAGCAAGTTCCGAGATGTCTTCGGTGATCGACGGGATATTGTTGCCGGTAACTGTTTTATGAAATTTTCTTAGCTTCGGCGACGACGGATAAAATATCTTTTCTTCGCGTATCGGGGAAGGTTTGCGGTCCTCAACCCCTGAAGACCGGAACGATCGGCCTGCTGTTTGCGGAAAATTGACATACTGCATGTCCAGTTCGCGGATGAACCTGCTCGGATTGCATCGTTCGAGATTACCCCATTTATACCTGTTAAGTGCATAGCTGAGAGTTGCCTGCTTTTTCGCCCTGGTTATTGCCACGTAAAAAAGACGTCTTTCTTCCTCAAGCTCCCTGGCACTCCCTGCCGATATAGGTGAAGGGAAAAGGGTGTCTTCCATTCCAACAAGATAAACATGACTGAATTCCAGTCCTTTGGCTGCATGCATTGTCATGAGTGTAACCTTGTCGCGGTCTTCTTCCTTTTCATTATCCTGGTCGGTCAGCAAAGCCACGTTGGCGAGGTAGGCTTCAAGAGTCGATGGCTCCCCGTTTGTTTCGGCAGCTTCGGTAAAGATCTTTATTGCGTTGAGAAGCTCCTGCATGTTCTCATATCTGCTTATCTCTTCAGGCAGTTTTCCTTCCTTGAGTTCTTTCATTATTCCTGAGCCTGCAGCTATTTCCATGGCTTTGCTGTAGGCATCAATGGTGCCGGTTTCACGTGACAACACATCGATAAGACCGGCAAATGCTGTTAATTTTTTAACAGTACCCGTGTTGAAATGATTCTGGTAAGCGCCGGCACTGGTAATTATCTGCCAGGGAGTCGCGTTACCTGCAGCAGCCAGTTCAAATATTTTCTCCACGGTGGTATCGCCAATACCTCTTTTAGGGTAATTTATTGACCTGCGGAGAGCCTCTTCATCAGCACGGTTCATAACCAGGCGGAAATATGCAATGATGTCTTTTATTTCCTTTCTTTCGTAAAAGGATAGGCCACCGTAGATCTTATAAGGTATGTTCTTTCTTCTCAGCGTCTCTTCGAATATCCTGCTCTGGGCATTTGTCCTGTACAGGATTGCAAAATCAGACCAGGTTAAACGCTGTGAATAACGTCTGTCGGTAATGTCGGAAGCCACCATGAAACCCTCTTCAGTGTCGGTCATGGCCTGAAGGACCACCACCTTATCGCCTGTTTCGTTCTTCGAGAATACCGTTTTCTGTATCTGACCCTCATTGTTGGATATTATCGCATTGGCAATGTTGACTATGGTCTGTGTTGAACGGTAGTTTTGCTCGAGCTTGTAGAGCTGATACCCGGGGTAATCATTTCTGAACTCAAGTATGTTCTCTATCCTTGCTCCCCTGAAAGAATAGATGCTCTGGGCATCGTCGCCCACAACGCAAAGGTTTTGGTGAGTGGCAGCAAGTTTTTTGACAATAAGGTACTGAGCATAGTTAGTATCCTGGTACTCATCCACAAGGATATAACTGAACCTCTCCTGGTAAGATGCAAGCACATCGGGAAAATCGCGGAAAAGGATATTCGTGTTCATCAGGAGGTCGTCAAAATCCATGGCATTTGCCCTGAAGCATCTGCCTGAATAGTTCCTGTAAATCTCCGCCAGAAGAGGCATCCTGCTTGCCCTGTCATATTCCTGTAACGATGCATCGGCCGAATACTTGGCTGCAGTAACAAGGTTGTTCTTAAGCATCGATATCCTTGCTGCTATCACTCCTGGTTTATATATGTTGTCGTCAAGATTCAGATCCCTTATTATGGATCGTATCAGGCTTTTTGCATCGACGGTGTCGTAAATGGTATAATTTGAATTATAACCCAGCCTGTCGCCTTCAATTCTCAGTATACGGGCAAAAATTGAATGAAATGTTCCCATCCACAGGTACCTGGCAATTTCGTATCCCGCTACAGATGCAATGCGATCCTTCATTTCACCTGCAGCCTTGTTTGTGAATGTCAGCGCAAGTATTTTTGAGGCAGGTACACCTTTTTGCAACAGGTTAGCGATTCTGTAAGTCAGAACACGTGTCTTACCTGCGCCTGCACCTGCAATAATCAGGGCCGGGCCTTCGGTATTGATGACCGCAAGTCGCTGAGCTTCATTAAGTTCTTTAAGGTAGTCGTAAGCCATTATATGTTCCGGATCTACAGCGTAACTGGTGTGACAAATTTAATAATTACCGGTTCAGGGGAATAAAAAGAGAACGATAAAAAAGGATTTTTTATTAACAGCCCGTCTTACAGGTTATGCAGACATAATCCTGCACGCTGTGTTAAAGAAACACCACCACTGCTACCGGCATAATTCCACCTTTTTGTTATTATTGTAATGAATTAATAAAATTTAAACTTATATGAAAAGATACGGACAGGTAATAGGAGTCAAACCTGAAGAATTTGAGAGGTACAGGAAATATCATGCCTCCGTTTGGCCGGAAGTACTTGAAATGATTGCAAAATGCAATATAACCAACTACAGCATCTTTCATAAGGACAACATGCTTTTCGCATATTTTGAATACACAGGTGAAGACTATGCTGCCGATATGGCAAAAATGGCCGCTGATCCGAAAACACAGGAATGGTGGTCGGTGATGGAACCCATGCAGGCGCCTTTATCTTCAAGAAAAGAAGGTGAATGGTGGGCAGACATGGAAGAAGTTTTCCATACCGGATGAACAGATTCCATATTTTATTAAACTTGCAGGGGATTATACGAAGCGGAAAATGTTTCCGTTAATAATTAAACCTTTGAAGAGCCTGTGCGTTTTCTGATACTGATAATTATCTTCTTTTTACCTGTGTTGTCTGCGGCGCAGCTTTCTGCACCCGGGGCAAGGTCAGTGAGATATTCTTCCTATCCTTCCTCACCCGGCGTTAATGATCCTCTTTTCTTCTATTGTAATATTACAGGAAGTGAAACCGGAACTCTCGTCGCCACCAGGCCTGAAATTTCAGGTACTAATGACTTTTCCTGGTATAAATGGAATGAAGCTTCTGACAGTTTCAGCACTTTTCTGAAGAAAGATACAGGTGTTGAATCATCGACTGCCGGCGGACTTTCGGAAGGAGGTTACCGGATCATGATAGACAGCTCAGGCGTCCGTGTCGATACACTGACGGGCTGGATTTTTTTCGATACACCCCCTGTTGCTGAGGCAGCCCTGCAGCAGCAGCTCTGCACCCGGGTGGCGCTTCAGGGTAAGGCAGAGGCTACAACAAAGAGCTTCTTTTACTACGATCCCGTGACTGCAGCTCAGTTAATACAGAACAATGTCATCACATTCCTTTGGTCATCAACACCTTCTTCAGTCATTCCATATCCCGATATTGAAATTAATCCTGTTACATATACACCTCCTCTCGAAGATGTGACATATAAGCTTACTGTTAATTCACTTGGGTGCAGTTCAGATTCATCGTTCTTTTACGAGTCGATCCATGTGAAAGCCGATTTTACCGTTGATCCTGTTCAGGGTGAAGCCCCCCTCGAAGTGATAATTACCGACAGGTCGGTAAGAGGTGATATTTATGATTGGGATTTTGGTGACGACACGGTTTCATATATGAAGGAGCCGGAACCTCATATTTACTATAAGCCGGGCGAGTATACCATTTTACTGAAGATAGAAAGCAGTCTGAACTGTATCGACTCCATAAGGTCGCAGAAGATAGTGGTAGATCCTTCTTCAATAAATATTCCCAATGTTTTTTCTCCCGGTGAGGATGGATACAACGACAGGTTCAGGATCGATGCAACGTCGCTGAGATATGTCAGTATGGCTGTCTACAGCCAGTCGGGCATCAAGGTATACGGTTTTTCGGCAGAGGGAGAACGACTTAAGAACTGGGACGGATGGGATGGAAAAATAAACAATTCATCAATTGATGCAAGTCCGGGCATATATTTCTATGTCATCAGGGCCCTGGGATGGGATGACGAAAGGTATGACGGGAAAGAATACAGAGGATTCGTTTACCTGTACAGATAAGGTCCTGCAGTCCTGCGGTCCTTTATCCTCTTAATAACTGCATGACCGCAAGATTTCCTACTGCCACACCCCGATTATGAACCCCATCAGTGTCAGGGCTGCAACACCG
>DAIOVL010000016.1:60986-62271 GCA_036759025.1 Bacteroidales bacterium | reverse complement strand
TTCCTACTGCCACACCCCGATTATGAACCCCATCAGTGTCAGGGCTGCAACACCGTATGAAGCATTTACAAGAAAGTGGGCCAGGGTCTTTCTTTCAAAGAGGTATGTTATCCCAAGGAATGTGAATATCGTGCCGAGTCCGATAAGAAAACCGGAAAGTGCTCCCACACCACCTCCCGCATCATGTCCAAGGAACAACCCCAGAAGAATTGAAGCCAGCATGGCAAGAAGGAACGATAGTCCGAATATCTTTGCCATGTTTGCGCTTTTTGCAGATTCTTCCGTTATCCCGGTCTCCTTCATCCATATCTTCACAAAGAGAACGGGAGAGTACCATAAACCCCCTAGTCCGAATGCACTCAGTGCTGCTACGATGATAGCAAGCCAGTTCAGCTCACTAAAAGATAATTGAATCTGCATAGTCCTGGTTTTTTGAATTATCTGTCTGCAAAATAAATAGCCTTTGAAAAAGACCCTAAACAAGCAGCTCTCCCCGGAGCACCGTTTTGGCATGGCCGGCAATCTCAACCCTGTTGTCTTTCATTGCGACCTTCAGTATCCCGCTCCTTTGTGACACCTGCCTTGAAAAGAACTCGGTCCTGCCTGTGCGTTTGTGCCAGAAGGGTGTGAGTGCACAGTGCGCCGATCCGGTAACAGGATCTTCATTTATCCCGACTGCCGGGGCAAAACATCTGACGCAAAAATCAAAATTAGTATCCTCCGACGGAGCGGTCACAATAAGATCGCCAAAGGGAGAGTTTTTCATCCTGCTGAAATCAGGCTGAAGGTTCCTTACATCCTCTTCGTTATGAAGCAATACCATGGTCCATCCGTGACTTGTCCGGTAGAGTTCAACCGGTTGTATGCCTATCAGCTTTGCAGCTGAATCGGGAATTTGCATGGGTTCGAATCCATACGACGGAAAATCGAGGATTATCCAGTTCCCTGATTTCCTCCCGAACAGTTCTCCGGCCCTGGATTCAAACCTGATCTTTTTATCCCTGACTGCAATGCCAGTCTGATAGAGCACATGAGCTGAGGAAAGTGTACCGTGGCCGCAAAGGGGGACCTCCGTTTCAGGTGTGAAGAAGCGTATCCTGAAATGATCGTCTTCGGGAGTTACAAAAGCCGTTTCCGAGAGATTCATCTCTGTAGCAACATTCTGCATCCACTTTTTCGGCATGTCCCTTTCAAGAAGGCATACCCCCGCCGGATTACCCTTAAAAGGTGCTGCCGTGAATGCGTCTACCTGGAAGAATGTTTTGTGTATCGACATATATTAAAT
>DAIOVL010000016.1:0-60886 GCA_036759025.1 Bacteroidales bacterium | reverse complement strand
CGTAGTCCCGATTTATCGGGACGAAGGAAGTAGCGAAGGTGGGCAGTCACTCGCATCGCACTTTCCGTAATTTCGCCCCCTCTCTCCCTCACGCCCTCACGCCCTCATTCACCGGTAAATATCGCTTTTTTACAGGAAAAACTGCATGGTTTACTAAAAAAAACTTTGTAAACTAAAATAGTTTTCTCATTTTTGCACCGGAATATGAAGTGATGGATAACAAACAGAGAATAATAGAGGAAGCAGCTTTTCTGTTCCGCACCTATGGAATAAGAACAGTCACCATGGATATGCTTGCATCTAAACTGGGAATTTCCAAACGTACCATTTACGAAATATTCAGTGATAAGGATGAAATCCTGGATGGAGTCGTTGGCTGGATGATGAAAAAGCAGCAGGAAGTGATTCAACAGGTCCTCAGCGAATCGGATAACGTTATAGAGGCTCTTTTCAGGATAATGGACCTGATGACAGTGCATTACCACATGATGAGTCCTGCTTTCCGACTCGATCTGAAACGAATGCATGGCGTACGTCTCGAAAAACTTCGCGACCTCAATGAAATGCCTGATTCCGGGCACTTCAGGATGATAATAGAAAGAGGTGTCAGAGAGGGGATTTTCAGGGAAGACATCGACGTGAGCGTAATTAACAGATGTATGTTTGAAGTAGGTAAAATGTCGGCCTCTGATGACATTTCTCCGACTGGTGAGATTCCGGCAGAAGAGGTTATGAGAAACGTGTACCTGAATTATCTCAGAGGCATAAGCACACCCAAAGGTCTCGACCTGATAAATTTCTATGAAAAACGGGAAAACAACAGGAACTGATAAACAAAAGCAAGAACTATATAGTAATATGAGAAACAAACATTTTTTTATCTCTCTGGCCGCCTTTATTTTTTCGTGCCTGGCACTTCAGGCACAGGATGATTCAGGTGAGCTGAAGCTTTCGCTTAAGGAAGCACAGGATTATGCTGTAAGGAATAATCTCCTTGTTAAAACATTCAGATCAGATATGGAAGCATCAAAGGTGGCAGTATGGGAAGCCATTTCTGCTGCCCTGCCATCAGTGAGCGCCACCGGATCATTCACCGATAACCTGAAGCTGGCGACGACACTTCTCCCGGGAGAATTTTTCGGTCAGCCGGGAATAAAGGTCCCGGTCACCTTTGGATCGCAATTCAATTCAGGCGCGACTCTGCAGGCTAACCTGCTCATTTTCAATATGCCCCTGTATATAGGGATAGAGACCACAAAGCTGGCTAACAAGCTTAGTGAGCAGAACCTTGAAAAAACCGAACTGGATACCAGGGAGTCAGTCAGCTCAGCATATTATCTGATTCTCATTTCGGAGCGCTCTCTTGATATACTTGACAGAAACTATGATAATCTAAACGAAATACTAAGCTCCACAAAGGCTATGTACCAAGCCGGCATGGCTGAATCGACCGATGTGGACCAGATTGTTAGCAATGTTTCCATGGTTGATAATTCAAGGAGCTCTCTTCAAAGGAACATTGAACTTAATTACAATCTGCTCCGGTTTCAGCTTGGGGTTCCTGCCGGAACGAAGATAACTCTTACAGAAAGCCTTGATGCTGTCGCGGAAGCTATAAACGTGGAAGCCCTGGTTTCCCAGGAGTTTGATCATCGCAACAACATAACCTACCGGCTCACTGAAGTTTCTGAACAGATGTCGCTCCTTTCCCTGAAATCCCAGAAAGCGTCTGTTCTCCCCACTCTTGCAGGATTCTATAATTACGGAACCAACGGAATGGGTGATAAGATCTCAGAGCTTCAATGGTTCCAGAACTCCATGACAGGCCTTCAGCTTTCAGTTCCGATATTTGCGAGCGGACAGCGGTATTCAAAGATCAGGAAGGCCCAGATCAATCTGGAAAAGGCCAGGACTACACGCGAAATGGTTGAAGAACAGCTTCTTATTCAGGAAAAGCAGCTCAGATATAATCTTGTGAATGCAAACCTTCAGTACCAGAACCAGAAACAAAATGTTGAAGTGGCAGGCAGGGTCTTTAAGAGCATGGAAAATAAATTCAGGCAGGGCATGGCTTCAAGCCTTGAACTTACCCAGGCCAATTCACAGTACCTTACCGCCGAGAACAACTACGTGTCGGCTCTAATGAACCTTTTGCAGACAAAGCTTGCTCTCGACAAACTTCTGAACAACATGTGAGAATTATAACGAATATCTTAATTATTAAAATAATGAAACACTTTTTTACAATCTCTGCAATACTGATCAGCGGGCTCATAATAACGGCCTGCTCATCTAAGACAAATTCCGGTTCACAGGCTGATGGTACGGAATCATCAGGTGCGGTAAGTGTTCCTGTCAAGGTGCTGCCCCTGTCAAAAACCAAAATTGCCAGGACTATAGAATATTCATCGACCATCCTCCCGTTTGAAGAGGTGAATATGGCACCTGCAAGCCCGGGAAGAATTGATAAAATTTTTGTCGAAACAGGCGACAGGATAAGAAAGGGAGACGACCTGTTCCTGATGGACAGGACACAGCTCTACCAGCAAAAGGTTCAGCTTGCGAGCCTTGAAAAGGATCTTTCGCGCCTCGATACCCTTCTGATGACAGGAAGTGTGAGAGAGCAGCAATATGACCAGATGAAGACTCAGTATGATGTTACGAAAACCAACGTGGAATTCATGGAGGAGAATACCCTGCTGAAAGCCCCCTTTGACGGAGTGGTGACAGGTAAGTATTTCGAGAACGGAGAAATCTACTCGGGAACTCCCACAACAGCCTCCGGCAGGTCTGCTGTTGTCACGGTGATGCAGATAAACCCTGTTAAGGTTAATGTCGGTATTACAGAGCAATATTACCCGCTGGTAAGAAAAGGAATGAAAGTTTCTATCACTGCCGATGTCTATCCTGATGATATTTTTACGGGAACAGTGTCACTGAAGGCACCGACTATAAATCCTGCCACCCGTACATTCATAACCGAAGTGGAGATCCCCAACAGGAATGAGACCCTTAAACCCGGGATGTATGTAAAGGCGTCACTGCAGCTTGGTGAAATTGAGACATTTGTGGCTCCGGCCAACACCGTAATGGTTCAGGAAGGCACGAATATAAGATATGTCTTCGTCGCATCCGAGGGAACCGCCAGGAGGGTTGAAGTCAATATCGGGAAAAGATTTGACGACAGCCTTGAAATAATTTCCGAAGATATAAATGACGGCGATCTTCTGATCGTGGAAGGTCAGTCAAGGCTGATCAACGGCGACAGGATCGAGATAGTCAGATAAATTAACAAGATACAAGATAAATATGAGCATTTACAGTACTTCAGTTAAGCGGCCGGTAACGACTATTTTTGTCTTTGTTGCCATGATGGTTATCGGCCTTTATTCGCTTTCGAGGCTCCCTGTCGATCTGTATCCCGAAATTGAATTGCCTTTTGTCACAGTTCTCACAACCTATCCGGGTGCGAGCGCATCTGACATTGAAAGCAATCTTACCCGTCCGCTTGAAGATGCACTCAATTCGGTGAGCAACCTGAAGGAATTAACCTCCACATCAAGCGACGGACTTTCAGTGATCTTCCTTAATTTCGAGTATGGCTCCAATCTCGATGAAGCCATGAACGACATCAGAAGCAACCTGAACTTTGCTGAACGGCTTCTTCCCGAGGATGCGGAAGATCCAACAATTATAAAGTTCAACTCGAGCATGATGCCTATAATTTTCTATGCAATAACTGCCAATGAAAGTTATGCCGGGCTCGAAAAGATACTCGATGAAAAGATAGTGAATCCACTTAACAGGATAGAGGGAGTTGGGAATGTGTCACTCACAGGTGTTCCCGGAAGAAGAATTTACATCGACATTGATCCTAAGAGGATGGAAGCCTATAATCTAACGATTGAACAGATAGGTAATATCCTCAGGGCCGAAAACCTGAATATGCCGGCAGGTTCACTTGAGATGGGCAAAAACGACTATGCTCTCAGAATCCAGGGGGAATTTCCCGAAAGCGATGTCCTGAAGCAGCTGGTAATCAGCAATTTCAACGGTCAAACAATTTACCTGAAGGACGTTGCAGAGGTCCGCGATACAATAAGGGAGTCGAAGCTCGACACCAGGATCAACGGGGAAAAGGGGATGGGCCTTTTCGTCCAGAAACAGTCAGGAGGCAATACTGTCAGGGTTACACGCGAGATAGAAAAAACACTTGAGGAGCTCAAAAAGGATCTTCCTCCCGATGTGGAAATAACACGTCTGTTCTCGAGTGCTTCCTTTATTAAGGATTCGATAAACAACCTCTCTGAGACACTGATGTTTGCAGCAATATTTGTTGTACTGGTGGTTCTCTTCTTTCTCGGGAGGTGGAGAGCAACATTCATTGTGATACTTACCATTCCCGTATCTCTTGTCGTTGCTTTCATCTACCTGTTCGTTTCTGACGGTTCCATAAACATCATTTCTCTTGTTTCACTGTCCATCGCGATTGGAATGGTGGTCGATGATGCCATTGTTGTGCTCGAAAATATAACACGGCATATTGAACGGGGCAGCCGTCCACGTGAGGCGGCAATTTACGCCACGAATGAGGTGTGGCTGGCTGTTATTGTAACCACACTTACGATCGTTGCAGTTTTCTTCCCTCTTACTTTTGTGGAAGGCCTCACGGGTGTCCTTTTCAAGCAGCTCGGACTTAGCGTAACAGTGACGATTATTACTTCAACGGTTGCTGCTATAACGCTGACACCAACCCTAAGCGCCCTGCTCCTGAAGTACCAGCCTGTACGAAAGAATGCACCTTTCTTTTCATATGACGGCAGTATCAGAAAAGGGCTCGACTGGTTTGACGGATTTTACGAGAAAACCCTGAAATGGGCCCTTCATCATAAAACATTCGTGACCATTTTGTCGATTGTCGTTTTCGTCCTTTCCATGGGACTGTTCACTGTCATAAGTACAGAATTCTTCCCCGAGGCCGACGAATCCAGGATATCAGCGTCGGTGGAACTCCAGACCGGGACCAGGGTCGAAAATACAATCGCCATTGCCAATATGATCGACAGCATTGTGATGGCTAAATACCCTGAGGTAGATCTGATCTCAACATCTTCAGGCTATGATGATCAGGGTGGCTGGGCATCGATGTTCAGTGCAAGCGGAACACATACCATCGACTACACTTTCAGGCTGCTTCCCATAGAGGAAAGGCAGAAAAGTGTGTGGGATCTGGCTGAGGAAATGCGGGCCGATTTTGCGGGGATACCCGAAATTGTAGATTTTAACATAACCACCAGTGAAAACATGGGATCTTTCGGTGGCAGCACCGTTGATGTAGAAATATATGGGTATGATTTCACTGAAACCAATAAAGTGGCAGGCGAACTCGCCGACAGGATCAGGAAAATAGAAGGTGCAAAAGATGTTACAATAAGCCGTGATAAGGCGAAACCCGAACTGCAGATCCTCTTCGACCAGGAAAAAATGATAGCCAATGGACTTAATACCGCCATGGCTGCCACTGCGGTGAAGAACAGAGTCGACGGACTTCTGGCAACAAGGCTCAGACAATCGGGAGATGAGTATGACATCGTAGTCAGACTTAAAAAGAGTGAACGCAGCACACTTACCGACATTGAAAATCTGGGTATTACCAACGGGCAGGGAAACATAATCAGGCTTGGTGAAATAGCTCAGATAAAGGAGTACTGGTCTCCTCCCAGCATTGAAAGGAAACGTAAAGAGAGGATAGTAAGGGTTTCTCTGACACCTTACAAAAGGTCACTTACCGACCTTCAGATCGATCTGCAGAAGGCGATCGATGAAACTGAAAAACCTTCAGGTGTAATGGTACAGATCTCGGGTGCGATAAAGGAGCAGATGGAAGCTTTCATGGATCTTGCGATGCTGCTCGTTGTGAGCCTTATCCTCGTTTATCTCGTTATGGCATCTCAGTTTGAATCGCTGAGAATGCCTTTCATCATAATGTTCTCGATACCTTTTGCATTTACAGGAGTGGCGATAGCCCTTTTCATTACAGGCACCACTCTGAATGTCATCTCAGGCATCGGCGCTGTCCTTCTCATAGGTATAGTAGTTAAGAATGCAATTGTACTTGTCGATTTCATCAACCTTATGAGAGAGAGAGGCAATGAGCTCTATCAGGCGATTACGATATCCGGAAGGTCAAGACTAAGGCCTGTTTTGATGACTTCGGCAACAACCATCCTTGGTATGCTTCCTCTGGCTCTGAGTAAAGGTTCGGGCTCTGAACTCTGGCGTCCTATGGGAATAGCCGTAATCGGGGGACTCATCTTCTCCTCCTTTGTGACCCTTGTTCTTGTTCCGGTAATTTATGCCGTCTTTATCAAAAGGACCGAAAAGAAAAGATCGAAACGCATTTATTCAGAACTAAAAGAACTGAACGGAGATTAAAATTAAATTTTTCAGATGTAACGAATAATCTATTGTTATGAAAGCAGTGATGATAATATATAACCAGGCACATACCGAAAAAATAGAATATGTGTTTGATAAAGCCGGTGTTAGAGGTTACACCCTCTGGGAAAACGTCAGGGGCCGGGGTACCTCCACCGGCGTTCCGCACCTCGGGACCCATACGTGGCCTGAGATCAATAAAAGCATCCTTACCGTTGTTGAAGACGATATGGTCGATGTGATCCTGGATAAAGTCAAGAAGATCGACTCCATCGATGAGGAAGTAGGAATCAGGGCATTTGTGTGGGATGTTCTGAAGACAGTATAAATAACTGCCGGAAATTTAGATTTAGTAAAAGTCCTTCACGGCAGGGAGAGACTTATGGTTAATATTATTAAGAAGAGCAGGCAGAAATGTCGGTTCTTCTTTTTTTTTTATATATAAATAGCTTGCAGGTTAAATATTTTTACTAAATTTAAAGGACTTACTTACTTATTTTAACCTAACTTTTAACCTGATTGCCTATGGATCTAATCACTACTTCCTTTTCAGCTAATGTTTGAAGGTTTATACCTTCTAAAAAAAATCTTTTAAATTTTAATACGGGATTCCGCACGCCGGGATCGCCTTGTATTTTATTTACTAATCTCTTTACTATGAAAGTAAGCAATTTATTGTCACAAACACTAAAATTGTGTGTTTGGAGAAAAGGACTGTATTGTTTCATGGGGAAATTTTTGATCCTCATGTTTATTTTCTTCTGGAATCTTCCGGCAAATGCTGTTTCTGCTGAACTATTTCAGCAACTGCAGGTTACAGGTACTGTTGTTGACGTAAACGGTCTTCCCCTTACCGGAGTAAACGTTGTGGTTAAGGGAACAACAATTGGTGTAACAACAGATATTAATGGAAGATACACGCTGACAGTGCCAAATCGCAATGCTGTTATTGCAGCATCCTTCATCGGATATGTCACCCAGGAAATGGCTGTGGGTGACCGAAACGTTGTCGATTTTACACTTTCCTCTGAAGAGCTTGCTCTTGATGAGGTTGTTGTTGTCGGTTACGGTACACAGAAAAAGGTGAATGTAATCGGCTCGGTAACTACTGTGTCGACTGACGAACTAACCGCCTCACCAACCAATACATTGTCTCAGTCTCTTGGAGGACGTCTGCCTGGACTGATCGTCCAGCAGACCACCGGTGAGCCGGGCCGTGATGACGCAGATCTTCTTATCAGAGGTCAGAACACCCTGGGCAACAACTCGGTTCTTATAGTGGTTGACGGTATTCCTGAACGGGATATGAACTCAATTGAGCCTGGCGATATTGAAAGTCTCACCGTATTGAAAGATGCTTCGGCAGGCATTTACGGATCACGTGCCGCTAATGGTGTTATACTTATTACCACTAAAAAAGGTTCTGAGGGCGCTGCACGTTTTGAATATGATTTCTATCACGGATGGGGTCAGCCGACGGTACTGCCTAAAATGACCGATGCTGCAACCTATGCACAGATGATTAACGAGGTCAAAACTTACAGGAACGAGGCTCTCACTTATACCCCTGAGGATATAGAAAAATACAAATCCGGAGAATACCCCTGGACACATCCCAACACTGACTGGTTCCAGGAGACTTTCAGGAAATGGACGAACTCAAATCATCACACCTTCAGGATTACGGGAGGTTCCAAAACTTTCAGGTATTTTGCTTCTTTTGGTACACAATCAGATAACGGAACATATAAACTGAGTGCCACAAGCTACAAAAGATTTAACCTGAAGACCAACCTCGATGCACAGCTCAATCAATACATCAGTTTAAACTTCGACATCAATGCATCAGAGGAGGATATGACTTTCCCAACCAGGAGTACAAGCAACATCTTCAACGGACTTATAAGGAACTTCCCCAATTCACCCGCATTATGGCCAAACGGACTTTACGGACCCGACATTGAATACGGTGACCAGCCTCTGGCAACTTCGAGCTTCGACGGAGGATTCGACGATGACAAACATTACCGGATCAATCCCATGCTCACTGCAACTATTAAGATCCCATGGGTAGAGGGTCTTACACTGGCTGGCAACTATGCCTATGACATGTATTTCAGAGTCAGGAAATTCTTCGAAAAACCAATAACCTTATATTTCTTCGATGAAGCAGGATATCTCGCAGCAGGTAATACAGGTAAAGAAGACGGATCAGATTTTCTTACCGGAATCCCGAGGGCAAGGTTTGCAGAACCGAGGCTGACAGACTATTATTATGATACAAGAAGAATTACCAACAGTCTGAAACTCAGTTATGAAAAGACCTTCGGAGTGCATTCGGTAAGTGCTTTTGTCGCTGTGGAAAGTACTGATTACATGACAAAGGGAATCCAGGGTTACAGGAGGTACTTTATCTCCGACCAGCTTCCCTACCTGAATGCAGGAGGCACTGATGAAATGAGTAATGCCTCATCTATTGGAATCGATGCCAGACTTAATTACTTCGGGAGGGCAACTTATAATTATGCCGAGAAATACCTGTTTGAATTTACATTAAGACGTGACGGATCACTAAGATTCTCCAAAGATGCCGGTAGGTGGGGGACTTTCCCCAGTGTGCTGCTGGGATGGAGAATGTCGAGTGAAAATTTCTGGAATTCAACTTTCCCCTTTATAAACTACTTCAAACTAAAAGGTTCCTGGGGGCAGATGGGTAATGATGCCGTGGACGCATTCCAGTATCTTACACTTTATGGCTACAGCACCGGTTTTATTACAGGTTCTTCCAAGACCTATGTGGCAAGTCTGGTTCAGTCAAGTGTACCTAATCCCAATATAACATGGGAAGTGGCGAACATCTTTAACGGTGGATTTGAATCACAGTGGATAGACGGGAAAATAACATGGGATGTCGATGTTTTCTATCAGAGACGTTCCAACATTCTCTGGAAAAAAGATGCTTCAGTGCCTGGTTTCACAGGTCTTTCACTGCCCGACGAAAACTTCGGTATTGTGGACAGCAGAGGATTTGAAACAATACTTGGTTACAGAGACCAGACAGGCTCCTTCAGTTATTCGGTGAACGGCAACTTTGCATTTCAGCGTAACAAGATCGTTGATTATGACGAACCTGCAAGGGCAGTGGAATGGCAACAGTATACGGGTCATCCCATCGGAGCAGTACTTCAGTATAATAGCATCGGCGTTTTTGATGATGCAGATGATATGCCCGGCTACCCCAGGGTTTCGGATCCTTATGCTGCCAATTCAGGCGGAGGTGGCGGTATCATAATTGAAGACTACGATAAAAACGGCTCAATCAATGCCAACGACAGGATAATTTATGATTTTACCACAGTCCCCGAAATTACCTATGGAATATCTATAGCCTTAGGCTGGAAAAACTTTTCTTTAACTACTTTATTCCAGGGTGTTGGAAATACATGGTACAGGGCTGATTTTCCCATTATGGGAACATGGGGCAACTACTGGCAGTATTATGCCGACGACAGGTGGACACCTGAAAATAAAACAGCATCAAAACCCAGGGCTTTTGAGAGAGTTGAAGATTACTGGAGAGGAGATTACCTGACCGATTTCGATTATTACAATCATGCATTCCTGAGGTGGAAAAACCTTGAGATCGGTTACAACATCCCCAAAGATATTTTAAGCAAGGTCAAGCTGCAGAGTCTGAAAATATATTTATCAGGACAGAATCTGGCACTTCTATATAATGCCTTTGATTACAAACACGATCCGGAAGTATCGAATGTCGCAAGCTATCCTCTGCACAGAGTTATTGCCATGGGAGCAAAAGTTGCGTTCTGATGTTAACCTTATAAATATAATATTATGAAAAGCCTTATAAGAATATTTATTTCATTGAATCTGGTGCTTTTTCTTACTACGTGCGAATCAGAACTTCTTGATAAAACGCCGCTGGATTCATATTCCGATGCAACTGTATGGTCCGATCCTGCTCTTGCCAGCGCATATCTGAATTATGTCTACTATGCACTTAACCAGCCGTTCCAGGGTGTAATGCTCGGCTCAATGTGTGATGAAATGCCGGTTGGAAGAGGAAGCAGTTCCCAGTCTTATAACCTGGGGACCATGTCGGCAGATGTACAATCCGGGCTGCCTTCCTGGCTGGGATGGAATACAACCAACTGGGGTAATATCCAGCGCCTCAACCTGTTTCTTGATAATATTGATGCTATCGCTGGTAAGTATCCCGCTTCCGAACAGGCAGCTGTAAAAGCTAAAACAGATGTACTTAAAGGTGAAGCCTTATTCCTCAGGGCATTTGTCTATCATAATTTCTGCCGTCTTTACGGTGGCGTCCCGGTCTTTACAACCGCAAATAAATTGGAAGATGATTTTGCCAGTCTTGAAAGGGCTACTTTCGAAGAAACCGTCAATTTCATAGTTCAAGACTGCGATGACGCTGCAGCACTACTCCCCTTAAAGGCCGACCAGGAGATGGGACGGCCTACAAAGGAAGCAGCTCTGACTCTTAAATCGAGGATGCTGCTGTTCGCTGCCAGCGATCTTACCGCCGACGGAACCGTAACAAATAACCTTGTCGGGTATGTTCCTGCACCAAACAGAACAACGATGTGGACCAATGCAAAGAATGCAGCAAAAGCCGTTATGGACCTTTCGGTGGCAAACGGAACTCCCAAGCTGGCCGATTTCGGTGCCCCTGACCATGCAGCTGTAGCCAAGAACTATTATGAGCTGTTCAAATCTTATACACTCGCAAACGATGAGATCATCTGGGGTAAAATGTATATACTTAACCTGGGCCGGACACACAGGATAAACCAGACCAATGGCCCGAATGGAGTTAACAACTTCGGGAGAAATGGTCCTTTGCAGCAGGTGATAGATGATTATGATATGAGCGACGGTTCAAAGTTTTTCAATCATTTCGAGATCGATGCCAATAAGTATTATAAGAACATTTCAACAACATTTGGTCACGAGAATCCTTATTATGATCGCGAACCAAGGTTCTATGCTACTTTCCTGTACGACAGTGCAGTATGGCAGCAGCGTCCCGTGAATCTTCAGCCACGAGATCCTTTAGGGATATATGAAAGACGTACTCACCGTACAATGAATCCGGATGGTTCATATACCGATGTGTTTGGACTGGATACCCGTAAAGGGCCTCTGTCACCGGGGAACGGATGCTACGGAGGATACCTTACGAAGAAATTTATGGACAACACAAGTAACGGCGACGTTCAGAACAACCAAAACGTATGGATCTATATGAGATATGCAGAAGTACTGTTCAACTATGCCGAAGCCTGCCTCGAACTGGGAGAAACGGGTGAAGCAACAAATTATATCAATATGATCCGTAACAGGGCAGGTCTTCCCGACTTCACCGGCGATATTGAGGAAGCCCTGAGGCATGAAAGAAGAGTTGAGCTTTATGGTGAGGAAAGCAGATGGTACGACATCCGGAGATGGAAGATAATGATCGAAAAAATGACACCTCAGCTGGGAGGTATTGATATCCTCGAGGTTAAGAACACGGATGGAACCATTGTGACTACCTGGCAATGGATCAAGGCACATGCCGACAATGTGATGAGCACAAAACAATACTGGCTTCCTATTCCGCGAAGCGAGATAAACAAAGCACCTTTGCTTGATCAGAATCCAGGGTATGAAGATTAATTGTATGGTCTTTTGAGAATGACCTGAGTAAAAAAAGGAGGGTGTCCGTGTGAAACCCTCCTCTTTTTTTATTCCTCCTCCTCTTCTTCGGAGTAAGCTTTTATCACGGCCTCCTGGACATCTCCCGGAACCTGTGCATATTCGGCAAATTTCATTGTGTACATCGCGCGTCCGCCGGTAAGCGAGCTTAAGGCAGTGGAGTACTTGTTCATTTCTGCCAGCGGAACTCTTGCCTTGATAACCTCAAACCGCTTCTCGCTCGACATTCCGAGAACCATCCCGCGGCGACCCTGGAGGTCACTTATCACGTCGCCCATACGGTCGGAAGGCACCATGATCTCTACTTCGTAAACAGGCTCGAGAATCTTCGGTGCTGCATTCCTGAAAGCCTGACTAAAGGCATTCCTTCCTGCCAGCCTGAACGATATTTCATTTGAATCGACAGGGTGCATCTTGCCGTCATAAACATAGACTCTGATATCGCGTGCATACGAACCGGTCAGAGGCCCGACTTCCATCTTTTCCATTATACCTTTCAGTATTGCAGGCATGAAACGTGCATCTATTGACCCTCCTACTATGCAGTTAACGTACACCAGCCTGCCTCCCCATTCGAGATCAATTTCTTCCTTGTTCCTGACGGAAAGCTTTATTTCCTTGCCTCCGAATTTCATCATGTTAAGCTCGGGAGATCCGTCCACATAAGGTTCAATGATAAGGTGAACCTCACCGAACTGTCCTGCACCTCCCGACTGTTTTTTATGACGGTAATCAGCCTGGGCAGATTTCGTAATCGTCTCACGGTAAGGAATGCGGGGAGGGTTGAAGTTAGTTGGGATCCTGTATATATTGTCAAGGTGCCATTTCATTATGTTCAGATGATATTCCCCCTGTCCATGAACAATGATCTGTTTAAGTTCCTTTGAATATTCGATCACTATTGTAGGATCTTCAAGATGGATCTTGTAAAGTGCTTCTCCTAGTTTCTCATCATCACTCTCACTCTGAGCCTTTATGGCTGTCCTGTATTTGGGCTCGGGGAACCTGATTCCCTCGTATTCCCTGTCGATGCCGGAAGCATTGAGTGTATGGCCCATTTTAGTATTCTTGAGTTTCACAACGGCTCCGATATCACCAGTGTGAAGCTCTGTAACACGTGTCCTGTTTTTGCCGGCACATACGTACAGCTGTGCAAGCCTCTCCTTTGTATTATTACTGGCATTAAGTACATCGAGGTTTTCCGTGATCTTTCCCGAATAAACCCTGAAATAATTTATCTCCCCGATATGCTCTTCGATTGAGGATTTGAAAACATAACACGATGCAGGTCCTGAAGGGTCAACCTTTACTTCATTTCCCTTTTTGTCTTTTGGTGCCGGCATATCAGTGATTGAGGGAGCCTCACCGGCGATAAAATCGAGAATCCTGTCGATTCCTATGTTGTGTTTTGCAGAGATGCAGAATACGGGATACATGCCACAGGTAGCGAGTCCTTTAGCAATGCCTTTGCGGATTTCATCTTCATTAAGGGTGTTATTTGAGAAGAAGGCTTCCATAAGTTCCTCGTCGCTCTCTGCAGCTTTCTCTATAAGCGCATTATGAAGTTCCGTTGCCCTTTCTGTCTGGTCGGCGGGGATATCGGCTAAAGTCGCTTTACCTCCATCTTTCCCGTACACCAGCATTTTCATCCTGATTATGTCGATGACAGAGTTGAAGCCAACGCCTTCATTTAAAGGATACTGAACAAGAATAACATTGTTGCCGAACCTCTCCTTCATCATCTCAAAAGACTTTTCAAAATTTGCTTTTTCGTGATCGAGACCGTTGACAACCACCATGAGAGGTTTGCCGGCTTTTTCTGCATGCCTGAAATGAATTTCAGTGCCTACTTCCACACCGTTCTGAACATTAATAACCATCAGGCCCATATCGGCAGCAAACAGGGAGGATATCACGCCTCCGCTGAAATCATCAAGTCCGGGGGTATCCAGAATGTTGATCTTGCTGTTCTGGTATTCCGTGTACAGTACCGTGGAAAATAATGAGTTGCCGTTCTCATGTTCTATCGGCCGATAATCGGACACTGTATTTTTACCCTCTATCGTGCCTCTACGTTCGACAACGCCGCCTTGAAAGAGCATCGTTTCACCCAGAATTGTTTTTCCTGATCCTGAATTGCCCAGGAGCACGATGTTCTTTATCTGGTCAGTATTGTATGTCTTCATAATGGTGGTTTATTTTATGTTGGTTTTTTAAAAAAGTACCGTATTTGGCGGGGCAAAATTAATAATTTTTTAAAAACTGTTTAAGAAAGAGCGTATAATTAGAAAATTTTTATTTTCTTTGCGCCTGTTTTTTGAAACACAGGAGTACCGGTTTTTCCTTCAAAAGTAAGTTTATAAAAGATTTCTTAGGGGAAAGTCGGGAAGGGACCTGTTCATAACTTACGGGCAAGGTTGATTGGAAAGGGTTTCAGAACATGACGTAATGCTTTAAAAATGGCATCACGGAACTGCTGATGTATTTGCATGCAGTAATGGTTAAGAAAATTTTTGGATCATTTGAAGAATAAGTAAATAAAATTAATACCTTTGCAGACCATTTTTTTGAACGATTTTAATACTAAAAACTGGAAATATGCCAACAATTCAACAGTTAGTAAGAAAAGGCAGGAAGAAGCTTATAGATAAAAGTAAAGCTCCCGCCCTCGATTCTTGTCCCCAGCGACGTGGTGTTTGTGTCCGTGTTTACACAACCACCCCGAAGAAACCGAATTCGGCAATGAGAAAAGTGGCGAGGGTAAGGCTAACAAACCAGAAGGAAGTCAACGCTTATATACCCGGTGAAGGTCATAATCTCCAGGAACACTCTATTGTATTGCTCAGGGGCGGAAGGGTAAAAGACCTTCCCGGTGTCCGTTACCACCTGGTACGCGGAGCTCTCGACACCTCGGGAGTTGACGGACGTACACAGAGAAGATCCAAATATGGCGCAAAAAGGCCTAAAAAGTAACATTAAAGGAATAAGATAATGAGAAAATCAAAGCCAAAGAAGAGGATTCTGTTACCCGATCCGAAATATAAGGATCCTTATGTAACAAGGTTTGTCAATAATCTTATGTACAATGGCAAGAAAAGCGTAGCATACAGTATATTTTACGATTCGCTCGATATCGTTGGTGAAAAATTCAAGAACGAAGGCAAGACACCTCTTGAGATATTCAAGCAGGCTCTTGAAAATGTTACTCCCCAGGTTGAAGTCAAAGCCCGCCGTGTGGGAGGTGCCACATTCCAGGTGCCGATGGAAATAAGAGCCGACCGTAAGGTAAGCATCAGCATGAAGAATATGATCTCCTTCGCCCGCAAACGTACCGGCCATTCCATGGCTGAAAGACTTGCTGCCGAGCTGATGGCCGCGTACAAGCTTGAAGGCGGAGCCTACAAGAAAAAAGAGGATACACACAGGATGGCAGAAGCCAATAAGGCTTTCGCACATTTCAGGTTTTAAATTTCTGACTCCTGCCACAGGTAATGGATAACAACCTCAAATATACCAGGAACATCGGGATCATGGCCCATATTGACGCCGGAAAGACCACCACCACGGAGCGTATCCTGTTTTATACAGGCCGTACCCACCGGATGGGTGAGGTCCATGACGGCAATGCACAGATGGACTGGATGATCCAGGAGCAGGAGAGGGGAATAACCATTACCTCAGCAGCCACAACAACATTCTGGAAATACCTTGGGGAAGAATACAAAATAAATATCATCGACACTCCCGGCCACGTCGATTTTACAGTGGAAGTGGAAAGATCGCTGAGGGTTCTCGACGGAGCCGTAGCAGTATTTTGCGCCGTCGGCGGTGTTGAACCACAGTCGGAAACGGTATGGCGTCAGGCAAACAAATATCATGTTCCCAGGATCGCTTTTGTCAATAAGATGGACCGTGCCGGTGCCGACTTCTTCAGCGTCGTTCACCAGATAAGAAAAAGGCTTGGCGCAAATCCGGTCCCTGTTCAGATTCCGATAGGAGCAGAAGAGAATTTTACCGGAATGGTCGATCTTATCGCAATGAAGGCAATCATCTATGATAACGGGAATGCAGCTACCGGTTTCACTGTTACCGACATACCCGAAAATCTTGTTGATGAAGCTGAGGAGTGGAGGGGTAAGATGGTGGAAGCCGTTGCTGAAGCCGACGACACACTTCTTGAAAGATACGTAGAGGATCATGACTCCATAACCACTCATGAAATCTATACTGCCCTGAGGAAGGTAACCGTAGCCGGTCATGCCGTACCTGTTATCTGCGGAGCTGCTTTCAAAAACAAGGGTATTCAGAATCTTCTCGATTCTATAGCTGCTTTTCTGCCGTCACCGCTCGATATAGGCCCTGTTACAGGGAAGGATCCGCGGACGGATCAGGAGGTTAAACGGGAACCCGACAATGATGCTCCCATGTCGGCACTGGCTTTCAAGATAGCAACAGATCCCTTTGTGGGAAGGCTTGTTTTCATGAGGGTTTATTCAGGTGTATTGAATTCAGGAGATACTGTTCTTAATTCACGAACCGGCAAAAGGGAAAGAATCAACCGTCTGTTCCAGATGCATGCCAATAAGCAGAATCCCAGGGAGAAAATCTCAGCCGGCGACATTTGCGCTGGAATAGGATTCAAGGATCTCAAGACTGGTGATACTCTTTGCGCAATAAATAAGCCTGTCGTGCTTGAGTCGATGGATTTTCCGGAGCCGGTCATAGGTGTCGCTGTCGAACCAAAAACACAGGCCGACATTGACAGATTGTCGCTTGCCCTTTCCAGACTTGCCGAGGAAGATCCGACTTTCCAGGTAAAGGTCGATCCCGATAGCGGACAGACGATCATCAGCGGTATGGGAGAGCTTCATCTCGACATCCTGATCGACAGGCTCAGAAGGGAATTCAATGTGGTCTGCAACCGCGGTGTTCCCCAGGTAGCTTATAAGGAAGCTATTACCACATCGGCAGAATTCCGTGAGGTATTTAAAAAGCAGACAGGAGGAAAAGGCAAATTTGCAGATATTACAGTTGAACTGTCACCTGCCGACGACGGAATTAGAGGTCTTCAGTTCATAAATGAAATAAAGGGAGGTAATGTGCCCAGGGAATATATTCCTTCGGTGGAAAAAGGTTTCCGGGAGGCTATGTCCAACGGTCCCCTGGCAGGATTTCCTCTCGATAACTTAAAAGTGATTTTAAAAGACGGTTCATACCATCCGGTTGACTCCGATGCACTCGCGTTTGAAATTGCTGCCAAGCAGGCTTTCCGTCGTTTTGCAGGCAAATGCAACCCTGTGTTGCTTGAGCCGGTAATGTCGACGGAAGTTGTCACTCCAGAAGAGTACGTAGGCGACGTTATCAGCGATTTCAATAAACGCAGAGGCAGGGTGGAAGGTATGGAATCGAAAGCAGGTGCGAGGGTTGTAAGGGCAAAAGTACCTCTGGCAGAAAAATTCGGCTATGTTACCGTACTCCGGACCCTCACCTCGGGAAGGGCAACTTCAACAATGGAATTTTCTCATTATGAAGAGGTGCCTGCAGAAATAGCTAACAGAATTGTCGAAATTACAAAAGGAAAAATTCTTTAAAAATGAGTCAGAAAATCAGGATCAAATTGAAATCTTACGATCACAACCTCGTGGATAAATCTGCCGAGAAGATCGTTAAAACCGTAAAATCTACAGGTGCGGTGGTAAGCGGCCCTATACCGCTTCCTACTCACAAGAAGATCTTTACTGTTCTGAGGTCGCCGTTTGTCAACAAGAAAGCCAGGGAACAATTCCAGCTCTCATCATACAAGCGTCTGCTCGACATTTACAGTTCAACGCCCAAAACAATTGATGCCCTCATGAAACTTGAGCTTCCCAGCGGTGTTGAAGTTGAAATCAAAGTGTGAAACCAGTAAAGTAATACCAAGATGCAGGGATTAATAGGAAAAAAAGTGGGAATGACATCCCTCTTCGACGAAGAAGGGAAGAACATCCCGTGTACGGTTCTCCAGGCCGGTCCGTGTGTTGTCACACAGGTCAAGACTGTTGAAAGAGATGGTTACTTTGCCGTACAGTTAGGATTCGACGAAAAGAAGGAGAAACACTCTACCAGAGCTGAGATAGGACATTTCAAAAAAGCCGGTGTAGGCCCAAGGAAGAAGGTGATTGAATTTACAGGATTTGCCGAAGGACAGGTAAAGGAAGGTGAAGTGCTCACTGTCGACCTTTTCAAAACCGACACTTTTGTTGATGTAAGAGGATGGTCGAAGGGAAAAGGATTTCAGGGTGTTGTCCGTCGTCATGGTTTCGGAGGTGTCGGAGGACAGACCCATGGTCAGCATAACAGAGGCAGGGCTCCGGGTTCGCTGGGCGCATCATCGTTCCCTTCAAGAGTTCTTCCGGGAATGCGGATGGCAGGCCGTATGGGAGGTAATAAAGTTATTGCCATAAGCATGGAGATAATGAAGCTTATGGAAGAAAACAATATTCTTATAGTTAAAGGATCGGTCCCCGGTCCAAAAGGTGGTTACGTAATAATAACAAAGTAATGGAAGTAGCTGTTGTCAATATAAACGGTAAGGAGACCGGAAGGAAAGTTAATCTTAATGATTCCATTTTCGGCATTGAACCCAACGACCATGCCATATACCTCGATACAAGGCAGTACATGGCAAGACAGCGTCAGGGAACCCACAAGTCAAAGGAAAGAAGTGAGGTTGAAGGAAGCACCAGGAAGATCAAAAGGCAGAAAGGTACCGGTACCGCACGTGCTGGCAGCATAAAAAACCCTCTCTTCAGGGGAGGCGGCCGCGTTTTCGGTCCGCAGCCAAAAGACTATGATTTCAAACTGAACAAAAAAGTGAAGCAACTGGCAAGAAAATCAGCACTTTCCTACAAGGCAGCTTCAAAAAATATTATAGTGGTTGAAGATTTCTCCCTCGAGGCTCCCAAAACAAAAGAAATAATCAAAATTGAGACGAATCTGAATCTCAATAAGAAAAAATCGCTCATTGTTTTATCGGAACCAAATAAAAATGTATATTTGTCAGCCCGAAATACACAAGGGCTCGAAGTTGTAACGGCCAATGCGTTAAACACTTATGAGATAATGAGGGCTTCAACTTTGGTGCTTGTGGAGAGTGCAATTGACGTTTTGCAGGCAACTTTTGAAAATTAGAAAAACTTAAGTGATGAATATTCTGCTTAAACCGGTAGTAACTGAAAAAATGACAGCCCAGGGCGATAAATTCAATCGTTACGGATTCATCGTCGACAAAAGGGCTAACAAGTTACAGATCAAAAAAGCCGTTGAGGATTTATACGGAGTAACTGTTGATTCGGTTAACACCCTTCGCTATGGCGGAAAAGTGAAAACCCGTAATACTAAATCAGGACTCCTGACAGGCAAGACCAATGCTTATAAAAAAGCCGTGATCACTCTTGCCGAAGGAAGTAAAATTGATTTTTATAGCAATATTTAATAACCAGTATGGCAGTCAGAAAGATCAAACCTGTTACACCAGGTCAGAGACACAAGATCATCAGCGCTTTTGACAACATCACAAGCGCTGCGCCGGAGAAATCCCTCCTCATGCCGCTGAGAAAATCAGGAGGAAGGAATGTTAACGGCCACAGGACTATGAGGTACATCGGCGGCGGTCACAAGAAGATGTACAGAGTCATCGATTTCCTCAGGAATAAAGATGGCGTTCAAGCAACAGTAAAATCAATAGAGTACGATCCAAACAGATCATCGAGGATCGCACTCGTTGTTTATGAGGATGGCGAAAAGAGATATATTATCGCCCCGGCCGGACTGGCTGTCGGAAGCAAGATTCTCTCAGGGAAAAATGCAAGTCCCGAAATAGGGAATACCCTGTTTCTCAGTGATATTCCTCTCGGAACGATTGTGCATAACATTGAACTGAAACCGGGCAAGGGAGCAGCTCTCGCCCGTAGCGCAGGAACTTATGCGCAGCTCTCGGCCCGCGATGGTAAATATGCGACCATTAAACTTCCTTCGGGCGAAACAAGGATGGTCCTTACTGAATGCCGTGCAACCATTGGTACTGTATCAAATGCCGATCATAACCTTGAGAAATCAGGTAAGGCAGGCCGCTCACGCTGGCAGGGAAGAAGACCAAGAGTGAGAGGCGTTGTCATGAATCCCGTCGATCACCCGATGGGCGGTGGCGAAGGAAGAGCTTCAGGAGGTCACCCGCGCTCACGCAAGGGAATGCCGGCTAAAGGATTTAAAACAAGAGACAGGAAAAAGTATTCCGCCAAACACATTATTGAAAGAAGGAAAAAATAACTGATATACCATGAGCAGATCAATTAAAAAAGGCCCCTTTATTGATTTTAAGCTTGAGAAGAGAGTTCTTGAGATGAATGACAGCGGGAAGAAATCAGTGGTCAAGACCTGGTCGAGAAGATCGGTTATATCGCCTGACTTTGTCGGACATACTGTAGCAGTTCATAATGGCAACAAGTTTATACCTGTTTACATTACCGAGAACATGGTAGGTCACAAACTCGGAGAATTTGCACCTACCCGTACCTTCAGAGGTCACTCGGGTAATAAATAATCAATGTAAACACCGAAAATATTTTATAAAATGGGTGCAAGAAAAAGAAATACAGCTGAAGCCAGAAAAGAGGCAGCCAGGACAAAATACCAGGCAGTTCTGAGAAACTGTCCCACCTCCCCGAGAAAAATGAGGCTGGTAACCGGCCTTATCAGCGGCAAGGAAGTGAACAAAGCCCTTGATATACTGAAATACAGCTCTCAGGAAGCATCACGCCGACTGGAGAAGCTCCTTCTTTCAGCCATAGCAAACTGGCAGGCAAAGAACGAAGGCGTGAGAGTGGAAGATAGCAACCTTTATGTGAAGAACATTCATGTCGACGGTGGACGGACTCTGAAAAGACTGCAGACAGCCCCGCAGGGAAGAGCGTACAGACTGAGAAAAAGATCAAACCATGTTACTCTCGTGCTCGACAGTAGGAATAAAGAAGTTGAAAATACAGCAAAATAATTCAAATGGGACAGAAAGTTAATCCGATCGGCAACAGGCTGGGTATAATAAAAGGCTGGGACTCAAATTGGTATGGTGGAAAAGACTTTTCCGGTAAACTGGTTGAAGATACTAAGATCAGGGAATACCTGAATGCCAGGCTGGCTAAAGCGAGTATCTCAAAAATTGTTATTGAAAGAACCCTGAAGCTTATTACGGTAACCGTGAATACCGCCCGACCGGGGATAATAATTGGAAAAGGCGGACAGGAAGTCGACAAGCTCAAGGAAGAACTCAGGAAGATTACGAAGAAAGAAGTACAGATAAACATATTTGAGGTTAAGCGCCCTGAACTTGATGCCAACATTGTAGCTAACAATGTGGCCCGCCAGGTTGAAGGCAAAATATCATACAGACGTGCAATAAAGATGGCAATAGCATCCACAATGAGAATGGGTGCCGAAGGTGTTAAAATGGTTATCTCAGGCCGTCTCGGTGGCGCTGAAATGGCACGTACTGAAACATATAAGGAAGGCCGCATTCCTCTTCATACCTTCAGAGCCGATATCGATTATGCCCTGGCTGAGGCACACACCAAGGTCGGTCTTATCGGTATCAAGGTATGGATCTGCAACGGAGAGGTGTATGGCAGAAGGGATCTTAGCCCTAATATCGGCGCAAGGAATGCCAAAGGAAAGAACATGAAGCGCAAACCGAAGAAGTAAGAGAATTGAAAAAATAATTTTTAAGATATAAAGCAATGTTACAACCAAAAAGGTCCAAATACAGGAGAGCCCAGAAAGGGAGAATGAAAGGCAATGCGCAGCGTGGCAACCAGCTGGCGTTCGGATCATTTGGAATAAAGGCTCTGGAGCAGAGCTGGATCACCGGCAGGCAGATAGAAGCAGCCCGCCAGGCTGTAACCCGTCATATGAAGCGTGAAGGTCAGCTCTGGATAAGGGTGTTCCCCGATAAACCCATAACCAAAAAACCTGCTGAAGTGAGAATGGGTAAAGGTAAAGGAGCCCCCGAAGGATTTGTCGTTCCCGTTACCCCGGGAAGAATAATACTCGAAGCTGAAGGAGTTTCCTTTCAGGTGGCAAAGGAAGCACTCATGCTCGGAGCCCAGAAACTGCCGATAACAACAAAATTCATTGTACGCCGCGATTACGTTGAGTAAGACAAAATACCAGAGAGATGAAAATATCAGAAATAAGGGAATTAAGTACTCCTGATCTTCTTGAAAGGATCGACACGGAGAAAACAATGCTCGTCAGGATGAAGATGAACCATGCTATTACTCCTCTCGACAATCCTCAGAAAATCAAGCAGGTAAAGCTTACCATTGCACGCCTGCTAACCGAACTGAGAGCCAGGGAATCAAAACAAAATACTAATTAGCCGTATCAGCAATGGAAAGGAATATAAGAAAAGAACGAATCGGTGTCGTTTTAAGCAATAAAATGGACAAATCAATCGTGGTTGCAGTCAGAAGAAAGGTGAAGCACCCCATCTACGGTAAATTCATCAATACCACAAAGAAACTGATGGCACACGATGAGGAGAATACATGTAACATCGGCGATACGGTGCGTATATCGGAGACCAGGCCTCTGAGTAAAAATAAAACCTGGAGAGTGGTGGAAATAATTGAAAGAGCTAAGTAATCATGATACAGCAGGAAACAAGGCTAACAGTAGCCGATAATTCAGGTGCAAAGGAAGTGCTATGCATCAGGGTTCTGGGCGGCAGTAAGAAGAGATATGCCACTGTAGGCGACAAAATTGTCGTAAGTGTAAAGTCAGCACTCCCTTCGGGAGATGCCAAGAAAGGCACGGTAAGCAAGGCTGTCGTGGTAAGGACAAAAAAGGAGATCCGCAGAGCCGACGGATCCTATATCAGGTTCGACGACAATGCAGTGGTGCTGCTTACAAATCAGGATGAAGTTCGTGGAACCCGTATCTTCGGCCCCGTGGCAAGAGAGTTGCGCGAAAAATATATGAAGATAGTTTCACTAGCACCTGAAGTATTGTAATTTTTATATCAGAAGAACAATGCAAAAGAAAATAAATATAAAAAAGGGCGATACGGTTATGGTAATAACCGGAGAGTCAAAAGGCCAGAAAGGACGTGTGCTCACTGTCGACAGGGATAAGGAAAAGGCTATCGTTGAGGGTGTTAACCTGGTGTCCAAACACACCAAGCCTAATTCAAAAGCCCCCCAGGGAGGTATTATCAGAAAAGAAGCCCCCATTTCTCTTTCGAACCTTATGCTCATCGATCCCACATCCGGTAAACCAACACGGATTGGACGCAAACCCGGACAGAAAGGTAAACTAGTACGTTATTCAAAAAAATCAGGAGAGGAGATCAAGTAATGTATACACCTGCACTAAAAACGAAATATAGCAGCGAAATTATACCTGCATTGATGAAGGAATTCGGCTATAAAACCGTTATGGAGGTCCCCAGACTGGAAAAAATTGTATTAAACCAGGGTGTCGGACAGGCCATTGCCGACAAGAAATTACTCGAATCAGGAGTTAAGGAACTTTCCGATATAGCCGGTCAGAAAGCTGTCCTTACATATTCTTCCAAGGATATTTCAAATTTCAAGCTGAGAAAGAATATGCCAATCGGTATTATGGTCACCCTCCGGAAAGAAAAGATGTACGAATTCCTTGAGAGACTCATTTCGGTTGCACTTCCACGAATCCGCGACTTCAAGGGAATAAACGCCAGACTTGACGGAAGAGGTAATTATACCCTGGGTATTACTGAACAGATAATCTTCCCCGAGATAGACCTCGATAAGATTACGAAGATCATGGGGCTGCAGATTACCTTCGTCACTTCGGCCAATACCGACGAAGAGGCACTGTCGCTGCTTAAAAATTTCGGATTACCATTTAAAACATCTAAAAACTGATAATATGGCCAAGGAATCAATGATAGCCCGGGAGGTTAAACGTGCCAGGATGGCACAGAAATACTCAGCCAAAAGAGCCCAGCTTAAAGCTGCAGGCGATTATGTTGGGCTGAGCCGTATTCCCAGGAACTCAAACCCCAACCGCCAGCGTAACCGTTGTAAAATAACCGGACGTACAAGGGGTTATATGAGACAATTCGGGATAAGCAGAATAACATTCAGGGAAATGGCATCATTCGGACTGATACCCGGGGTGAAAAAAGCCAGCTGGTAATTGAGAGAATATAAACAAATAATTTGAACAGAAAATGACTGATCCAATTGCTGATTTACTGACCAGAATAAGAAATGCCATCATGGCCGGTCATAAAGTTGTTGAGGCACCTGCTTCCGGTCTTAAGAAAGAGATAGCAAGAATACTTTTTGAAAAAGGATATATATTGAGCTATAAGGTTGTTGAAGGTAAAAACCCTCAGGGCATTCTGAAAATCGCCCTGAAGTACAACCCAAGGAGCAAGAAACCTGCAATCAAGGAACTGCAGCGCGTAAGCCGTCCCGGATTAAGGAATTATGCCGGTGCCGAAGACCTGCCCCGGATTTTGAACGGACTGGGAATAGCTATTATTTCAACCTCAAAGGGGCTGATGACCGATAAGGAAGCCAGGAAAGAAAATATCGGCGGTGAAGTGTTGTGTTATGTTTATTAAAAGGAGAAAACAATGTCACGAATAGGAAAATTACCTGTAAACCTGCCAGCCGGGGTCACTGTGAACATCAGCAGCGATAACGTGGTGAGCGTGAAAGGGCCTCTGGGTGAACTTACCCGTGTTGTCGACAAGGATATTAATTTAGAAGTAGCAGACAACCAGGTTGTTATAACGAGGCCTTCGGAATCTAAGAAGCATAAGTCATTGCATGGGCTTTACCGTGCACTCCTGGCCAACATGGTTACGGGAGTCTCGGAAGGATACAAAAAAGAACTTGAACTTGTTGGAGTCGGCTACCGTGCCGAAGCTAAGGGCCAGCAGCTTGAAATGAGCCTTGGCTATTCCCATGATATTATCATGATGCTTCCCGACGAGGTCAAAATCGAAACTAAAACCGAAAGGAGAAGTAATCCCATAATAACCCTTAAAAGCATTGACAAACAGCTCATTGGTCATGTGGCCGCCAAGATAAGATCTTTGCGTCCGCCTGAACCTTACAAGGGAAAAGGGATCAAGTTCGTGGGCGAACAGTTAAGAAGAAAAGCCGGAAAATCGGCAAGTGTGTAACAGGTATGTTAATCTGGTAAAAGTTTAAAAAAATGGCCTTAACGAAGTTGGAACGCAGGACAAGGATCAAAATGAGGATCCGAAAAAAAATAAGCGGCACTGCTGATGTACCCAGACTGGCAGTATTCCGCAGCAACAAACAGATATATGCTCAGATTGTTGACGACCTGGCAAGGATTACCCTTCTGTCAGCCTCATCGAGAGAGAAGGAAATTGCCTCCAGATCGGAAGGTAAGAACAAAACAGAACAGGCAAAGCTTGTCGGGGAACTCCTCGCTTCGAAATGCCGCGAGAAAGGCATTGAGAGAGTGGTATTCGACAGAAGCGGATATAAATATCATGGAAGAGTGAAATCATTGGCAGATTCAGCCCGCGAAGGCGGATTAAAATTCTAGTTGATCATGGCAGAAGGTATAAGAAAAGTGAAAACCAGCGACCTGGAACTTAAAGACAGGCTTGTAAGCATACAGAGAGTCACCAAGGTTACAAAAGGAGGAAGAACATTCAGTTTTTCGGCTATTGTGGTTGTGGGAAATGAAAACGGAATAGTGGGACATGGACTGGGAAAGGCCAGTGAAGTCACTACTGCCATAGCCAAGGGAATTGAGGATGCCAAGAAAAACCTAATAAAGGTTCCCGTGATCAATGGCACAATACCTCACGAACAGATTGCAAAGTTCGGTGGTGCAAGGGTATTCATCAAACCGGCTTCCCCGGGTACAGGAGTTAAGGCAGGAGGTGCCATGCGTGCCGTCCTCGAAAGCGTGGGAGTGAAGAACGTCCTTGCCAAATCGAAGGGATCTTCCAATCCGCATAACCTTGTGAAGGCAACCTTTGCTGCTTTGCTTGAAATACGCGATGCATACAACATTGCAGAACACAGGGGAGTAAAACTGGAAAGAGTGTTTAATGGTTAGCAATAATTGATACTATGGCAAAGATTCGTATCACCCAGGTGAAAAGCAGGAACGGTAAACCTGAAAGACAAAAGCGGACACTCGATGCTCTCGGTATCCGCAAACTTAACCAGAGCGTGGAGAAGGAAGCTACTCCCCAGGTAATGGGTATGGTGGCCAGGGTAAGCCACCTGGTGAAAGTAGAGAACATTTAGGTATTAAATAATATTTGAAAGATATAATATCATGGATTTGAGTAACTTAAAACCTGCAAAAGGCTCTGTCAAAAAGAGCAAGCGATTAGGCCGCGGTCAGGGCTCCGGTAAAGGCGGAACATCAACAAGAGGTCATAAGGGAGCGAAGTCCAGGTCAGGCTTCAGCAAGAAGATCGGATTTGAGGGAGGCCAGATGCCGTTGCAGAGACGTGTGCCGAAATACGGATTTAAAAATATCAACCGGAAGGAATACAAAGGCATCAATATTAATGTTCTTCAGTCGCTGGCTGAAAAAAATAATCTTGATAAGATCGACATCGACATTCTTGTGAAATCAGGTCTTGTCTCCAAAAATGATCTGGTCAAGATACTGGGAAGAGGAACACTTGACAAAACACTCGAGGTTCATGCCCATGCCTTCAGCAAATCGGCTGTTGCTGCCATTGAAGCCAGGAAAGGAACTGTAGTAAAACTTTGATCTCATGAGATTTTTTCAGACCATTAAGAACATTTTCAAGATCGAGGACCTTCGTGCAAGGTTGATATATACTTTTGCCATAATCATGTTGTACAGGCTCGGCAAATATGTCAGCCTGCCCGGCATAAATCCTCAGTTCCTCGGAAACCTGCAGGACAGCACCTCGCAGGGTATTATGGGGCTCCTCGATATGTTTTCGGGAGGCGCATTTTCGCAGGCTTCGATATTTGCTCTAGGGATCATGCCCTACATCTCAGCCTCCATCGTGGTCCAGTTGCTTGGGATCGTCTTTCCCTATTTCCAGAAGCTTCAGAGGGAAGGTGAGAGCGGCAGACGCAAAATGAATCAGTACACCCGTTATCTGACAGTTATTATACTTGTCCTTCAGGCTCCTACTTACCTGATAAGCCTTTCCAGGACCCTCGACCCCCAGGCTTTCGTACTCACCGGCGCCTATCAGCGTTTCTTTATGATATCATCAACGGTTATCCTTACAGCAGGAACAATATTTGTAATGTGGCTTGGGGAAAAGATCACCGACAAAGGTATCGGGAACGGGATATCACTGCTCATTATGATAGGGATCATAGCCAGGCTGCCACAGAACTTCCTCTTTGAATGGGGAACAAGAATGAACGGCACAGGCGGGCCTGTTGCTCTTATCGTGGAGATAATATTCTGGTTCGTGGTAATAATAGGATGTATTATGCTGGTACAGGGAACACGAAGGGTCCCGGTTCAGTATGCACGCCGCATCATTGGTAACAAACAATACGGAGGCGTGCGTCAGTATATCCCGCTCAAGGTTAATGCTGCCGGTGTGATGCCGATAATATTTGCACAGGCAATCATGATGCTTCCCATGCTGCTGGCAGGCTTCAGGGATGAAAGTTCTGCATTTGTTGTAACGTTTTCGAATATTTACGGATTCTGGTATAACCTGGTGACTGCTTTGCTGATAATCGCGTTCACATATTTTTATACCGCAATAACGATAAATCCCGTTCAGATGGCTGAAGACATGAAAAAGAACGGAGGATTTATTCCAGGGATAAAACCCGGAAGAAAAACCGTAGAATTCTTCGACATGATCATGTCGAGGATAACTCTTCCTGGTTCAATATTCCTGGCTATAGTAGCCATATTGCCGGCTATTGCAGTGATAGCAGGCGTCACACCCCAGTTTGCCCAGTTCTACGGAGGAACTTCGCTTCTGATACTCGTGGGTGTTGTTCTTGATACGCTTCAGCAGATTGAAAGCCATCTGCTCATGAGGCATTATGACGGTCTGATGAAATCGGGCCGTATAAAGGGAAGAACCGGCGCTGTGACGGCGATGTAAAAAAGACAGAATTACGTTCTTTGATGTTGTATTTAAAGACTGATGAAGAGGTAGAGTTCCTTAGAGACAGCAACATGCTGGTGTCGAAAACACTTGCAGAAGTAGCGCGTCAGATAAGGCCGGGTGTTACCACTCTTTATCTCGACAGGATTGCCGAGGAATTCATCCGCGATCATTCGGCAGTACCGGCATTCAAGGGTTATGGTGGTTTCCCCGCAACACTCTGCACATCGGTCAATGAAGAGGTGGTCCATGGCATCCCGTCAGCTTATCAACTGCGCGAAGGAGATATAATTTCGGTCGACTGCGGTGTGATCCTTAACGGCTGGTATGGAGACAGCGCCTATACCTTCGCAGTAGGGGAGATCTCCGGTGAGGTAAAAAAACTTATCGACTACACCAGGGAATCGCTCGAAGAAGGTGTCAGGGCGGCGGTGGCAGGTAACAGGGTCGGAGATGTGTCATACTCTGTACAGAAAAAAGCCGAAAGCGGAGGGTTTTCGGTGGTGAGGGAACTTGTTGGTCATGGATTGGGACGTAAGCTTCATGAGCCCCCCGAGGTTCCTAATTTCGGCAAGAGAGGAACAGGGCCTAAGCTGGAAAGGGGGCTGGTGATATGCATTGAGCCCATGATAAACATGGGAAGAAAGGAAACACGTCAGATGAGTGACGGCTGGACTATCAGGACTCTCGACGGCAAACCTTCGGCACATTTTGAATATGCTGTTGCTGTGAACAGGGAAAAGGCTGACGTTTTGACGACATTTGATTTTATTGAGGAAGTATTAAATAATAACTGATTGTATGGCCAAACAACCATCAATTGAACAGGACGGCACCATTATTGAAGCCCTTTCCAATGCAATGTTCAGGGTTGAACTTGAGAACGGGCATGTGATCACTGCGCATATCTCAGGTAAAATGAGAATGCATTATATTAAGATACTTCCCGGCGACAGGGTAAAGGTGGAAATGTCACCTTACGACCTGACAAAAGGCAGAATAACATTCAGATATAAATAGAAATATATACGGTAATGAAAGTAAGAGCATCAGTAAAGAAGCGCAGCGCTGACTGCAAGATAGTCAAGCGAAAAGGGCGTATTTACATTATCAACAAGAAAAATCCCAAGTTCAAACAGAGACAGGGATAAAATAACTATTTTTGCAACTCAATTTTAAGAAAGTATAATATGGCACGAATCATTGGTGTTGATTTACCAAGAAATAAAATAGGAGAGGTAGGACTGACCTATATTTACGGCGTGGGCAGAAGTACAGCACAGAAGGTACTTGACCAGGCAGGTGTTGACAGGAATATTAAAGTGGAAGAATGGACAGACGAACAGATCAACTCCATTCGCCGGATTCTCAGTGAAAATTACAAGCTGGAGGGAGAACTGCGTTCTGAGACACAGATGAATATCAAGCGGCTAATGGATATTGGCTGTTACCGTGGTGTCCGCCACCGGCTGGGGCTTCCCGTGAGAGGGCAAAGTACCAAGAACAACGCCAGAACCCGTAAGGGCAGGAAAAAAACCGTCGCAAACAAGAAGAAAGCTACTAAATAAATAAATTATGGCAAAGAAGACCGGAGCATTAAAAAAGAGGGTAGTTAAGGTAGAACCTCAGGGCCAGGCTCATATTCATTCATCATTCAATAATATCATAGTAACTCTGACCAACAATTCAGGGCAGGTCATATCGTGGGCTTCTGCCGGAAAAATGGGATTCAAGGGTTCCAAAAAGAATACCCCGTATGCAGCTCAGATGGCATCGGAAGAGTGTGGTAAAGTGGCATTCGATCTGGGCCTGAGAAAAGTTAAAGTCTTCGTGAAAGGACCAGGATCAGGACGTGAATCAGCTATCAGGGCTATCTCGAATGTGGGAATAGAAGTTACTGAGATCGTCGACGTGACACCACTGCCTCATAACGGCTGTCGTCCTCCCGGAAGAAGAAGAGTTTAATATTATTTTAATTCAGGATTTAAAAAACAGAATAACAATGGCAAGATATACAGGTCCAAGATCAAGAGTAGCAAGAAAATTTGGAGATCCTATTTATGGCCCTGACAAGTACCTCGACAGGAAAAACTTCCCTCCGGGGCAGCACGGGCTGAACAAGAAAAGAAAAAAGACTTCGGAATACGGGATACAGCTCCGTGAAAAGCAGAAGGCAAAATATACCTACGGGATACTCGAGCGTCAGTTCAGGAACACATTTGAAAAAGCTTCCAGATCAAAAGGCGTTACAGGTGAAGTTCTCCTGCAGATGCTTGAATCACGCCTTGATAACGTTGTTTACCGTCTGGGCATAGCACCCACAAGAGCCTCCGCCCGTCAGCTGGTATCTCACCGTCATATAACCGTTAACGGCTCCGTGATAAACATTCCTTCATCTCTGGTGAAACCCGGTGATATTATCGGAGTAAGGGAGAAATCAAAATCACTCGAAACAATTGTTGAATCCCTTACCACAAGAAAAACTTCCAAGTTATCATGGCTGGAATGGGACGATACACAGATGGCAGGAAAATTCATGAACGTTCCTGAAAGGGCTGATATACCTGAAGATATTAAGGAGCAACTTATCGTCGAATTGTATTCAAAGTAATTATTTAAGATAAATTCTATGGCCATATTATCATTCCAGAAACCCGATAAAGTAATAATGCTGGAAGCGGACAACAAACTCGGCAAATTCGAGTTCCGTCCACTTGAACCTGGCTATGGTATTACTGTTGGTAATGCTCTGAGAAGAATACTTCTCTCTTCTCTCGAAGGCTATGCTATTACAACCGTCAGGATTGAAGGCGTGGATCACGAATTCTCAACCATCAAAGGTGTGATGGAAGATGTTACGGAGATCATTCTGAAACTGAAACAGGTTAGATTCAGAAGAACCGTTGAAGATGCTGAGCACGAAAAGGTTTCTGTAAAAATACATAACAAGGAGATCTTTAAAGCCGGCGACCTTAACGGTATACTGAGCAGCTTTGAGGTGCTCAACCCGGAACTGGTTCTGTTCAGGATGGAGCCTGCCGTTAAGCTTCAGATCGAATTTACGGTAAACAAAGGCAGGGGATATGTGCCTGCAGAAGAGAATGAACCCGACGAAAGCGAATTCGGACTTATTGCGATTGATTCAATTTTCACGCCTGTCAGGAATGTTAAATATTCCATCGAGAACTATCGTGTTGAAGAGAAGACAGACTATGAGAAGCTTCTTTTCGAGATAGAGACCGACGGCTCAATACATCCGAAAGAAGCTCTTAAGGAAGCCGCAAAGATCCTCATTTATCACTTCATGCTCTTCTCCGATGAAAAGATAACAATCGATTCCGACGACAAGCTGGCAAATGAAGAATTTGATGAAGAAGTGCTTCATATGAGACAGCTCCTGAAGACCAAGCTTATAGACCTCGACCTTTCGGTTAGAGCACTTAACTGCCTCAAGGCTGCAGAGGTTGAGACTCTTGGTGATCTGGTCAAATTTAATAAAAATGATCTGCTGAAATTCAGGAACTTCGGGAAGAAATCACTTACAGAGCTCGATGAATTGCTTGATTCAATGAGCCTGTCATTCGGAATGGATGTGAGCAAGTACAAGTTAGAGAAAGATTAATCTGAAAACTGGGAAGGGAACAAAGCAATGCGACATTCAAAAGTTATAAATCATTTAGGAAGAAAGAGTTCACACAGGAAGTCGATGCTTGCCAATATGGCATCGTCACTGATATTGCATAAGAGGATAACAACCACTACTGCCAAGGCTAAAGCTCTCAGAACTTATGTGGAACCTCTTATTACCAAATCCAAAGAAGATTCCACTCATTCAAGAAGAGAGGTCTTCAGTATCCTTAAGGACAAGAAAGCTGTTGCCGAGCTTTTCAGGGAGATCTCCCCTAAGATCGCCGACAGACCGGGAGGTTATACCCGGATACTCAAAACAGGCAACAGAATAGGCGATAACGCTGAAATGTGTATCATGGAACTCGTCGACTACAACGAGAACATGCTGGGTACTGCTGAAACAACGAAGACCAAAGGCCGCCGTAGAAGATCCTCTTCAAAGAAAAAATCTGAAGCGGAAGATTCACAGAAAAAGTCAGCCCCTGAAGCAAAAAAGACAGCTAAAGAGCCTGTTGCTGAAGAACAACCGGAAGCTGAAAACAATACAGGAAACGAAACTGCGACCGGGGAAACGGAAGAGACTCAGGAAGACAGTAAGTAAAGGAGGGATAATACTATTCACCTCTTTTATTCCTGATATAACAAAATTGTATAACGAAAAAATAATAGTCTATGGGTCAGATAGTAAGTGTTCATGCCCGTGAAATTCTTGATTCCAGGGGTAATCCGACAATTGAAGTGGATGTTACCACTGCCAGTGGTTATTTTGGAAGAGCAGCTGTTCCTTCGGGAGCATCTACAGGTGAAAATGAAGCTCTTGAACTGAGAGACGGCGACAAGAGCCGTTACCTTGGGAAAGGTGTCCTTAAAGCTGTTCATAACGTAAATAATGTTATTGCTGAAGAGATAGCCGGAATGGACGTCACTGACCAGGTCGGGATTGACATGAAGATGATAGAACTGGACGGGACAAAAACAAAAAGTAATCTGGGGGCCAATGCAATCCTTGGAGTATCCCTGGCGGTTGCGAAAGCCGCAGCCAGTTATCACGGACTTCCATTGTTCAGATACATAGGCGGATCAAATGCAGTTACCATTCCTGTACCCATGATGAACATCATCAACGGCGGATCTCATTCTGACGCACCAATTGCTTTCCAGGAATTTATGATCAGGCCTGTGGGAGCCCCTTCATTCAGGGAAGGACTGAGAATGGGGGCAGAGGTTTTCCATTCACTCAAGAAGGTTCTCAAGGGAAGAGGTCTGAGCACGGCAGTAGGCGATGAGGGAGGTTTTGCTCCCACCCTCGGAGGAACTGAAGATGCTCTTGAGACTATCCTCAAGGCTATTACCGATGCCGGTTACAAGCCCGGCAGCGACATTACCATCGCACTCGACTGTGCTGCTTCTGAATTCTATCAGGAAGGCGTATACAATTATGCAAAATTTGAAGGACCCAAGGGTGCAAGAAGGACATCAAAGGAACAGGTTGACTATATCGAACAGCTTATCGGAAAATATCCCATCGATTCAGTTGAGGATGGTATGGCTGAAGGCGACTGGGAAGGATGGAAAATGCTTACCGACAGGATAGGCAGCAAATGCCAGATCGTTGGCGATGATGTTTTTGTTACCAATGTAGAATACCTGAAGAAAGGTATTGAAATGGGATGTGCCAATTCAATACTTATAAAGGTCAATCAGATAGGATCCCTTACCGAAACCCTTCAGTGCATAGAGATGGCGCACAGGGCAGGGTATACCACCGTTACTTCACACCGTTCAGGCGAGACTGAAGATTCGACAATTGCGGATATAGCTGTTGCTGTTAATTCAGGACAGATAAAAACCGGGTCATGCAGTCGTACCGACAGGATGGCAAAATATAATCAGTTACTGAGGATAGAAGAAACCCTTGGTGAACTTGCAGTATACGGATATAAGAAATAATGGTATTTTCCGACGTTATTAACAATTGTTAATAACTTCTGTTGATATCGGGTTTACAACATAGCCCCCATAAAGTTGCGTCAAGCTCTTTTAGGGGCTATATTTGTTTTATCGGGTGAGCGATAAAAGGCTGCTCGAAAGATGTGGAACCGGCTTAGGTTACTTAATTGAAGCAGAATCCGGTTCATTCAGACCTCCGGGTCTGCTCATCAAGAGAGCCGAAGTCTGAACTAAAAGCCCCGGTCATTGACCAGAGCCGGATGTTCAGGAGATCGACGAAAACCGGAAACGTTCTTTCAACGATCAGGTCTCAGGGCCTCAGGGAAACAAAGAGTTTCGGCTCAGAGTAAACTGAAACTGATGCCACATCCTCCGGGAAATGAGCATCGGAGCCTGAAAGACACTTCGTCCTGGAAAATCCCGCCGAAAGACGGTGAAAAAAGGACAGCCGGAAGGTCCTGCCTTAAACAGCAGAGCCGGAAAGCCATGGGTTGCAGGTACAGATCGTAAGACCTGGAATGCAGCCGGCCAGAATAACAGTAACCCGACGCCGATTGCGGCTTCGGTTGCAAAAGGTGAATGGGAACTACTCCTCGCGAATAGTTCCCATTATTGTTTTGTGAAACTCGAAGATCCCCGTTTTTAACACCATCATCACCCTGTTGTTTTATCTCTTATCTTTGACAATAAACCATCATGATGTCCTGCCCAGGCCTTAATTCCTTTATATCCCGTCTTGAAGACAACGACGAACTCGTAAGAATTAAAACCTTCGTAAACCCTGAACTTGAAATAACTGAAATAGCTGACCGGATAATCAAAAATGCCGGTAAAGCACTGTTGTTTGAAAATACCGGCACAGCCTTCCCGCTTCTGATTAATGCCTATGGGTCAGATAAAAGAATGGCAATGGCCATGGACAGGGATGACCTTGATGGCGCTGCCGGGGAAATAACAGCCCTGCTGACAAACCTTACCGGCAACAAGGATAAGCTCGCACAAAAACTATCTGCTCTTCCTTCACTTTTTAAAATGGCACGTTTTTTCCCTGAACGCAGCAGAGGAAGATCCGGATGCCAGCAGGTCGTCTATCGTAATCCCGACCTTTCCATACTCCCTGTACTGAAATGCTGGCCGCACGACGGTGGCAGATATATCACACTGCCCATTGTTCATACAGTTAACCCAATAACGCTAAAACCCAACGCCGGCATGTACCGCATGCAGATCATCGACAAAGTAACAACGGCAATGCACTGGCAGCTTCATAAAACAGGAGCAAACCATTTTTCCGAATGGAAAAAGCTTAACAGGAAGATGCCCGTCAGCGTATCACTGGGAGGAGACCCGGTTTATGCCTATGCTGCTTCTGCACCTTTGCCGGAAGATATAGATGAGTTTATCCTCGCAGGGTTTCTGAGAAGAAAAAGAGTCAGACTCGTGAAATGCCTCACAAATGATCTTTATGTGCCTGCCGATGCCGACATAGTGATAGAAGGATATGTCGACCCCGCCGAAGAACCTTTTTATGAAGGTCCCTTTGGAGATCATACCGGTTTCTATTCCCTGCCCGATTACTATCCCAGGTTCCACGTTACCTGTATCACTCATGCCCGCAAGGCCGTGTATCCGGCTACTATCGTGGGTATTCCTCCTATGGAAGATGCCTGGATAACAAGGGCTACCGAAAAACTCTTCCTGGCACCAATGAAACTTGCATTGCTGCCAGAACTTGAAGATATTCACATGCCTTCCGCAGGCGTGGCACATAACCTGGTGGTGGTTAAAATAAAAAAAGCATACCCGGGGCAGGGTAAAAAGGTGATCGGATCGCTGCTGGGAGCAGGACAGATGATGTTCACCAAATACATTGTCGTAGTTAGCGGTGATGTTGATATTCGAGACTACAGTAAGCTGATTTCCCATGTCATCCTTAATACGAGTCCGCTCACTGACATGCAGTTTACAACCGGTCCCCTCGATGTTCTCGATCATTCTTCGGATGTTTATACGCTGGGAGGAAAACTTGGAATAGACGCTACTGTAAAAATGCCCGGAGAGAGCATTGACAGAAGCGGCAGGGGCAAAAGAACCTCAGATATGAATATTAAGGTTGAAAATGACCTTCCTGGAATGCCTGAATGCTTCAGTGGCTGGAATTATATTGAAGAGAAGGGAATAGCTGTTGTATGCGTTGACCAGAGAACAGATAAGATGGCTGTAAAAAAGGCAGAAAATTATATATCCACTGAGCTGCTGACTGCTCATATCAGATTAGTCCTGGTTGTAGACGCAGGTGTTGATTCAGAAGACCTTTACTCAGTTACATGGCAGGTACTGGGAAATACTGATCCGGCAAGGGATATAAAACTACTTGGAGAAGAAACTTTCTTCGTAAATGGTACGGCAAAGGTCCTGGGAGCCACCCCCTTCCCGCGGCGATGGCCCAATGTTGTGTGTTCTGATATTGAGACTATTGATGCTGTTGACGCAAAATGGGACTCTCTTGGATTAGGGGAGCTGTTAGTGTCTCCTTCGCGTACAAGGCATAGCTTATTACTTCCGGGGAATGAAGAGGTAATTATTTAAGGGTTTTCTGTAATATGTTCCTCACTAAACTGATATATCCCTTTACCTCAGATCAGTTTCTTTATTTTTTCAATAAGGACAGCAGGCTGGAAAGGTTTACTGATATAATCATCCATCCCTGCAGCAAGGCATTTTTCCTTATCGCCTATCATGGCATTGGCTGTAATGGCTATAATGGGAATATGTGTACTGGTACTTTCCTCAAGTACCCTTATCTCTTCAGTGGCAGTTATTCCGCTCATCACAGGCATCTGGATATCCATCAGGATAAGATCGTAAGCTGAAGGGCTGAATTTCGCAAGAGCTTCCCTGCCGTCAGAAGCCGTATCGATGCTATGTACCAGCGGCTGTAATGTAAGCAGGGTTATCTTCTGATTTATAAGGTTGTCTTCCACGAGGAGTATCCTGATATTTTTCAGTTCCTTGTGGGCTTTTGCCCTTATCACAGGCTCAGAAATGACCACAGATGAGTGATTTTGATGTGTCTCTGCCGGAACTTTTGTGAAGGGGAGAGTAATGTTGATGGCAGTGAAGCCGTCGCCCTCCTCCCGGGTGAAATATCCTTTGCAGGCTGTAATAAGACGTACTGACAGTGATATTTCGCCATTGGCAGGATCGTCTATAAGGACCCTTGTGGTATCAGTTTCAATCCTGATCCTTAACAGGTTTTCATGGTCTGTAACCATTTCCGGAACTGGTTTTATTGCTACTTTCAGGTTACTGCCGGTATACCGGCTTTCTATTGTGTTGAAGATATCGAGGAGTATCTGTTTAACTATTATAGGATCACCAAAATATTCGGAGCCATTTGATTCTGTTCTGTCAGCAATGAAATCGAGGTTCCCATTTTCCTTGAGGCTGTAAAGTTCAATTGTATTGTCAATGGTGTCGGGGAGATTAAATCTGATATGTTTTCTTTTTTCGTAGGCCAGGTTCCCTGCCGATTGCATTGTCAGCTCATTAACGGTGGTTACCATGTTTTTAGTTGAGGCTATGAATGTCTCGACAAGCTCTTTCTGTTTCTTCCTGAGCCCCGATTCCATAAGGATATCTGAGATTATCACAAGGTTGTTGAGGGGCTCCCTTATTTTGTGTGAGAAATTGGTTATTACATCGTCCTTTTTTTCACTTGTATTTGAAATGTCGTCAAGTGAATCCCTGACTGTGTCCATGACCTTTAATATCTTCCTGATGAGGTAGGAGGTAAGAAGGGCTGTAAGAATGATAAGAACACCTGCTGCCAGGTAAACTTTCAGCATGATCAGGATAAGACTCAGCAATAAGGCCGAGAGGATCAGGGAAGCATACCTGATAAATTTCACACGGGTCCCGCGATCAGCACTGAAGCTTGTGCCGTTTATGTTCTCTGTACCGCAGGATGTGCCCTGGTTTTGCATTATTTCCCCGTTTTTATCCGATAAAACAATAACAAATATATAATAAATATACTTTTAACTTAGTTCATACCCTATCGGGGAAATGGTTAAATTTGTCTTGCGGTATGATTTTTGAATGTAGGGAATAAATCACTTTGGTTATGAACAGGAATTTCAGGACACTCTTTTTAGTTGCCGTTATAGTGCCGATGCTATCTAATGTTATTGTTCAGGCTCAGGACACTCCGGGGCTTGTAAAATACACTCCTGATTTCAGATTTAAAGATGGGATATACGTTAATTTTGAGCAGGTTAAGCTTAATAACCCTATACCAAAAGCCAGGCTTCTCACTTCAACCGACTACAACGACAAGGAGTTTTTCAGGAAGCTTTTTGAATCGGACAAGCTTTATTACTATGACGGAATGGGAGTGAGGCAGGAGATTTCGGTAAGCAGCATATGGGGGTATTCAAGGAACGGGGTCTTGTATATTCAGGTCCAGAACAATTTCAACAGGATAACATTTGTAGGAAGTATTTGTCATTTCGTGGCTGATGTGACTACTGTTGACAACCGCTATTATTCACCCTACGGAGGCTATTATGATCCTTATTACTATTCTCCTTATAATTACGGATACGGCAGCTACTATTATCCCTACGGATCCTATTACTCTCCGTATTCACGGGGTAATATGACCAGGAATGAGCTTAAACAGTATCTGATTGATTTTGAGGAAGGCAAAGTGATTGAGTTTGACCAGAAAAATACCGAGCTGCTGCTGATGAAAGATGCCGGTTTGTACGAGGAGTATGTGAAACTTTCAAGGAAAGAGCGTAAAAACCTTATGTTTGTATACATCAGGAAATTTAACGAGAGAAATCCCTTATATATACCTGTTAACCAGAACTGATATGAAAAAACTTTTATTGTCTCTGCCTCTTCTGATGCTGGCAGGGTTTCTGAAAGGACAGGCTCCGTTCCCGTCAGGGGAAGAGATAAAGCAGTTCAGCGTGTCAAAAACCTGTGTCGTCCTTGAAGAAGATCTGTTTTCTGCATATAACGTAATTATACGTGATGCTATGAAGCAATTCTGGTCGATCACTCCTTTTGAGTTTATAGATGTAGGAGAATTCAATACCAGGAATACCGACAGGAACTATTCATTTATTGTTCTGACCGAGACAAATTACCAGAAAGACAAGACAGGATCGGTTTATAAGTACATTAATCTCCTCCAGGGAAAGAGAGTGGAAAAACTTGGACAGATGCCGGAGATATGTGCTGTGCCTCTTGCATATGCCGGAGAGGATGATGTTGAATACGGATATAAGCTGGGAGCGATCCTTCAGTTTATGCAGAAACATGCACGTCTGATCATGGAGGATCCCTCAAAAACGGGAAGGAAATATCTCAGGTATTATAATGAAAATATTCCGCGTCTGAAGGGAAAAACTATCCTCGTAATGGAAAAAGATCTGTCTCCCCAGATAAATTCACCGGAAAAGATAAAAGCATATTATTCCGGTAATATAGAAGTCGTTGGCGAGGATGAGATCATTAAGGCGACAGAAAACAAAACTCCGGGAGTGGTGATCCTTCACAAAGTAGGGCCTGAGGGTGAGAAAAATGATATGGGATACTGTTTTAAAATGCTTATTGGAGCTGACGATGCCGAAATGTACTATTATGATATGCATACCATCAGCAAGGCCAATCCCAATGGTCTTTTGCCGGCCGACCTTAAGAGGATTGGTAAATAGACATAGTGTGCAGCACCGGGAAGAAATAACCGTCTTTAAATAAAAAAGATTATGGAGGAGAATAGAATTTTAACCGACACTGAAAAAAACTGGGCAATGCTGTGTCATCTTTCTGCATTCGCAGGTTTTTTCTTCCCTTTCGGAAGCATAATAGGACCTCTGATCTGCTGGCTTTCAAAGAAGGATGAATCTGTATGGGTCGATGCAAACGGTAAGGCTTCGATGAATTTCGAACTTTCTGTTTTGCTTTATATGGTTCTGACCATCCCTCTTCTTTTTATAATTGTGGGTATACCCATAATTATGTTCCTGTTCACACTGAAGATTGTATGCATCATAATTGCAAGCATCAAAGCTGCTAAGGGTGAAACCTTCAAATATCCGCTTTCCATTCCTTTCATACAGTAATTTTAACATACGGGAACCATATTTTCCGCATCCTGAAAGGTCTTTCTTTCAGGATTTTTTATTATCTTTCTATTTTACCCCAATTCTTCAGCCCATGTCGTCAAAAAAAAGTAAAAAGGAAGAAACGACAAAGAACTTCCGTACAGAAGATCTGTATTATGATATTAAACCTGAGAAAAAGCAGAAGCTTACTGACAAGGATTACGAAAAGCAGCTTCTTAAGCTTGAGATCGAACTTGTGAAGCTTCAGGAATGGGTAAAGGCAAAGAAACTTAAAGTGGTAGTGATCTTCGAAGGCAGGGATGCTGCAGGCAAGGGCGGTGTTATTAAAACGGTAGCAGGATGCCTGAATCCGAGGATATGCAGAATTGTGGCACTTGGCGTTCCCACTGAAAAGGAAAAATCACAATGGTATTTTCAGCGTTATGTTGCACATCTGCCTGCAGAAGGTGAGATAGTCCTCTTTGACCGGAGCTGGTACAACAGGGCAGGGGTGGAAAAAGTGATGGGATACTGCAGTCCCGACGAGTATGAAGAGTTCCTGCGGTCGTGCCCTGAGTTTGAAAAAATGCTTATACGTTCGGGGATTATTCTTGTAAAATACTGGTTCTCTGTCAGCGACCATGAGCAGGAAAAGAGATTTCAGGACAGGATCAAGGATCCTACAAAAAGATGGAAAATAAGTCCGATGGATATCGAATCGCGCGACAAATGGGTAGAATATTCGATGGCCAAGGACAGGATGTTTTCTTATACCGACACGAAACTTTCGCCATGGTATGTTGTCCATGCCGACGACAAACGGAGGGCACGGCTTAACACCATAAGTCATCTTCTGTCGCTTATTCCGTACAAGGATCTGACACCTAAACCATTTAAGCTGCCTCCTCTGAAACACGACGTCGCATATGTGCGGCCTCCCGTCACCGACCAGACCTTTGTCCCGGAGATTTATTGAAAAATATACCGCAACTGATATACCTTAAGGCATTTTCTTAAGCATTTTGTAAAAACCCGCAGCATATCCCGCCTGACAGGACTCTGACACGATTGCCAGCCTGCGCTACCACCTTCGCCTGTGGCTTCGGTGGTCAATTAAAGCTTCGGCTGGTAAGACACGATTGCATGATTGCACGATTGTTTATACTTTTACGCTCTGAATTCAAATAGATCAAAATGGCAAATAAGCCCGGCATACCAAAAGGAACCCGCGACTTCTCTCCTTGTGAGCTCAGGAAAAGAGAGTATATCTTCAATACTATAAGGTCTGTTTTTCAATCATATGGTTATCAGCAGATTGAGACGCCTGCAATGGAAAATCTCACTACTCTTCTGGGTAAATATGGTGATGAAGGTGACAGGCTTATTTTCAGGATCCTCAATTCGGGTGATTTCATGTCTGCTTTAAGCGGAGAGGATATTTCAACCCTGGGTTCTTCAAAGTTGTCTCAGAAGATATGTGAAAAGGGGCTGAGGTACGACCTTACGGTACCCTTTGCCCGCTATGTGGTACAGCATCGCGAAGAGCTCGTATTTCCGTTCAGAAGGTATCAGATACAACCTGTATGGAGGGCCGACAGGCCACAGAAAGGCAGATACCGTGAATTCTTTCAGTGTGATGCAGATGTAATAGGCAGTGACTCACTTCTGAATGAATATGAGCTTATCAGGATAATAAATGATGTTTTTACGAAACTTAAGCTGTCGGTGCAGATAAAGATCAACAACCGGAAGGTTCTCGCAGGCATAGCAGAATATATAGGCGAGAGTGCCAGGATCACTGACATTACCGTTGCTATCGACAAGCTCGAAAAAGTCGGGAAGGAAGCGGTAAACGATGAGTTAAGGGCCAAAGGCGTTTCTGAAAAGGCTTTGATGAAGCTGCAGCCTGTATTTGGTCTTAATGGATCGGTCAGTTCAAGACTTTCCGCAATGGCTGAGATGATAGCAGGCTCTGAAACAGGATTGAAAGGTATCTCGGAACTGCAGACACTGTTTTCATTCACTGAGCAGGGAAACCTGTCGGCTGCAGTCGACCTTGATCTGACTCTTGCAAGAGGCCTCAATTATTACACCGGGGCAATTATTGAGGTAAAGGCAGAAGACGTGGCAATAGGCAGTATATGCGGGGGAGGTCGTTATGATGATCTTACAGGGATTTTCGGTTTACCCGGTGTATCAGGTGTGGGAATTTCCTTCGGTGCCGACAGGATATATGATGTAATGGAGCAGCTTAATCTTTTTGAGGAAGTGACCGGCTCGTCGGCCGATGTTATGATCGTCAATTTCGGAGGTGAGGAGTTGAAATATGCCCTCAGTCTTGCAGTGAAACTCAGGGCAAAAGGAATCAAAACCGAAATGTATCCTGACGCTGCAAAACTTAAGAAACAGATGTCATACGCCGATTCGGCAAATATCCCTGTTGTAATCATTGCAGGCGAAGGAGAGATAAGGGCCGGAGAGGTGACGTTGAAGATCATGTCCACGGGAGAACAAAGAAAAGTCATCCCCGGTGATATTACGGACGTATTATCTGAAATCGGGATTTAGTCTTTCTTCACGCCTGTCCTGAAGTTGTTTCAGCAGCATGGTTTTAAACTGTTCTTCGGCTCTGTAAAATCTGAAGACTTTTATCGGAGGGAGGGCTTTTTTTATCTGTTCATGGAATAACAGCGTAAGTTCGGTTTCTTTTGCCTCAAGCCCTACCAGCTTATCGCAGATGGCTAAAAGTTCTTCATCGCCAAGTTTATCAGGTTGCTGGTTCACTCTCCGGTTAAGTTGCACTCTCTCAGTCTGAATAGCTGTCCGTTTAGCCTGCAGCTCATTGTACAAAGGCCAGAATCTGGTAGCTTCGGCCGGTGTCAGGTTCAGCCTCTGTGTGAAAAATGCGATTTTGTAGGATTCCATCCTTTCCCTGGCCTGGTTCTGTGCCATAAGCGAAGGTGCTGCCAGGAAGGCTGTCAATGCTGATATAAGGATTATCTTTTTCATCATATAATAATTTTATTTTAATGGCATGATGGAGCCCACATGTAGCTGATTATTATAGCATTGTGTTTGTGTATTGAAATATATGTGGGTTTCATAATCAGTAATTATAATAATTCATAAATTTCATTTAGTTCAATGTTCTCTGATAATAGATAATCAATTATCTCGTTATTGCTGATCTCACTGATATCATCCCATGAGGGTGTTGAAGCGACGCTTTCTTCAAGTGTAAGCAGGTCGATCTCGTGAAGGTAATTGTCAGTTATGTCCTGGAAGCTTATGTCCGGCATCTCCATCAAGATGTCGCCACGGTCAAAATACCTCAGGGCAGCAACGGTAAGTACCGCCAGGGCCGCCACTGAAGCAGCAACTGCCATATAAGGTCTCAGCCGGTGCAGGAGCCCGGCAGGTTTCGTTTCCGGCTCTTTCCCTGCCGTAGATTCAATTATCCTTGCGCTTACTTCTTCAAAGTAATTTTCCGGCACCCTGAAAGGATTCTTGTCTGATATGTTTTTAAACTCTTCCATCGTAATATTAGATGTTAAATGAGTCAGAAAGTTTAATCGTCTCTCATCAGGTTCTGCTCGATTTTTTTCACGGCATGATGGTAGGAGGCTTTGAGTGCCCCTTCCGAGGTTCCCAGGACTTTGCTCATTTCCTCATAGGGCATCTCTCCGTAATACCTGAGGTTGAATACAACACGCTGTTTGTCAGGTAGTTTGAGTATAGCGTTCTGTAGTTTTACCTGAGCCTCGTCGCCGTCGAACCAGGCTGCTCCCTCTTCTGAGCTTTCGAAGTATTTGCTGATTTCATCGAGTGAAACAGATGAATTTCTTTTTCTTCTGTTCATTGTTGCAAGAGCTTCGTTTGTAGCTATTGTATAGAGCCAGGTGTACAGAGAGCTTTCATTTCTGAATGCGCTGATATTCTTCCATGCGTTCATGAACGTGTTCTGAAGAGTGTCATCGGCATCTTCATGCAGGATCACAATACGACGGATATGCCAGTACAGCCTTCTGCTGTATTGTTCAACAAGCATCCTGAACCCTCTGCCGGTGTTCTCCTTCAGGAGGGCTGCAATCTCATTATCCTGTATGGTGACTCCCAAAATGCCTTTTAATATTCTTTGATGAAAGATACAACAAAAGGTTTAACCGGATACCGGGCCGATTTTACATCACTAAACTAAATTGTACCTTTGCATCGTATCTGAAATTCTTTTATTATGGCTTTGCAATGTGGTATTATAGGTATAACAAATGTGGGAAAGACCACGATATTCAATTGTATTTCAAATACCAAAGGAGAAACGAACGCATATGCCTTCAGTGCGACAAAGTCGAATATAGGAATTGTCCAGGTTCCTGATCGTCGCTTGTATGAACTTGAAAAACATCAGGTTACAGAAAAGATCGTTCCCACAACCGTTGAGATTGTCGACATTCCCGGACTGGCAAGGGGATCTAACAGGGGAGAAGGTGTGGGTAACAAATTTCTGGGCGACATAAGGAATACGGATGCCCTGATCCATGTTCTCAGGTGTTTCGATGATGAAAGTCTTCCCCATATTGACGGTTCTGTCGATCCAGTCCGTGACCTTGAGACCATTGACCTTGAACTCCAGGTAAAAGATGTTGAATCGGTGATCAGGAAGATGGAACGTCTTCAAAAGTCATCCAGGACAGGTGACAAGGATGCTCTCCGGGGACTGGAAGTCCTGCAGCGCTACAGGGATCATCTGGAAAATTTTAACAATACACGCACACTGGAGGTCAGTGATGATGAACGGGCATTTATTGATGATCTTTTTCTTCTTACAATGAAACCCGTTCTTTATGTATGTAATGTCGACGAAAAATCTGCAGTGACGGGGAATGCTCATGTTGAAAGAGTGAAGGAATTTCTTAGGGACAGAGATGCTGAAATATTAATTATAGCAGGGGCTACGGAAGCAGAGATAGCTGATCTGGAAAATATTGATGACCGTATGGCTTTCCTTAAAGATGCAGGTCTGGAAGAGCCAGGAGTGGACAAGCTCGTGAGATCGGCGTACAGACTGCTGGACCTTCAGACTTTTTTCACCGTTGGACCGAAGGAGATAAGGGCATGGACTATAAGGAAAGGCATGACGGCCCAGCAGGCGGCAGGTGTCATTCACAGCGACCTTGAAAGAGGTTTCATCAGATCTGAAGTGATGAAATACCATGATTTTATTGCCCTGGGATCGGAACATGCATGCAGGGAAGCAGGGAAATTCTATATTGAAGGAAAGAATTATATTGTGGAAGACGGCGATATTCTTCATATCAGATTCAATGTTTGAGGATGTATAAGGGGCTGATTATTAATATTATCCTGTTTGTGTTTTTTTCTTCTTCAGCTCTTTCGCAGGAAAAGGCAGGAGATGATCATCTGAGAAACCTGGTAAAGAAGTATGGGCAGGCAACAATCAAAGTGCCTTATCCCGGTTATGAAGAGCTGCGTAAGATATCTTCACGGTTGTCAGTGAGCTCGGTAAGGGGAAAAGATATTGAGATTGTGCTTTCGCCCCTCACCGTGGAGTGGTTTTTATCGCGGCGATATGAATATACTGTTAGTCATGATACTGTTTCGAAGGATCTTCTCATGGCTACTTCGGCAGTTCAGGCCGTCGAATGGGAAAGCTATCCTACCTACAGTCAGTATGATTCCATTATGAGGAGTTTTGCTGCCTTATATCCGGACCTTTGTGTTCTCGATACAATAGGCATATCGAACTACGGGAAGCTTGTACTGGCACTTAAAATATCAGATAATGCGACAATGGATGAAGACGAGCCTGAAGTGTTCTATTCATCTACATTGCATGGTGATGAAACAGGAGGATTCATCCTTATGCTTCGCCTTGCCGATTATATTCTGAAAAATTATTCTTCCGGCAGCAGGATAAAAGACCTTGCTGATAACCTTGAGATATGGATCAATCCTCTTGCCAATCCCGACGGCACCTACAGGACCGGTAACACCATTTCGTCGCCCACGAGGTTTAATGCCAATGGTTACGATCTTAACCGCAACTTTCCCGATCCTGTCGATGATGATCCGGCAAAACAGGTTGAGACCCTCGATATGATGAAATTTCTTAAGGAGCACAATTTTGTTCTTTCTGCCAATTTTCATGCAGGGGTTGAAGTGGTGAACTATCCCTGGGACAGGTGGGAGAGGCGTCATCCTGATGAAGAGTGGTTTTACCGTATCAGCCGGAAATATGCCGACACTGTTCATTCGCATGCTGCGGCCGGCTATATGACATTTCTGGAAAATGGTGTAACAAACGGCTGGGACTGGTATTATGTTTACGGAGGAAGGCAGGATTATGTTACATGGGAGTTACGGGGCAGGGAGGTTACAATAGAACTTGATGATACCAAGCTGACCCCGGCTTCAAACCTCAGTGCCCTGTGGGAATACAATTACAGATCGCTTCTGGGATATCTCGAAAATGCGCTTGGGGGAATTCACGGAAGGGTGACAGATATTTATAACGGAGATCCTGTTCCTGCTCATATAACGATACCTGGTCATGATTCCGATAACTCAGATGTATTTTGCGACACGCTTTCAGGCACTTTCACAAGGTTTTTGTCAGCAGGCACATGGTCATTGCTGTTTTCAGCTGAAGGGTATAAAAGCAAAACAGTCACTGTTGCTGTGGTAAACGATGTTCCTCAATGGATTGACGTCAGTATGGAGCCCCTGTATAATCCGGTAGATACTATCAGCAGGGATGCGATATTTATCTATCCTAATCCTGCAGACACTTATATTAAGGTTGATTTGCCTGAATGGCATACAGGGATTGTAAAAGTAGTAATCCATGGATCGTCAGGTCAGAAACTTGCGGAATTCTTTGAAACCGCTGACATAAATATCCCTCTGACCATTGATGTTGGGGGCATGCCTGGTGGGGTATATTTCATAACGGTTACCAGCATGGATACAAAAGTATCTGACACAGGCACATTCATAGTAGTGAGGCGAAATTAATATTTCCTTTAAGTTTTTTAAACTTGCCTGTACGCATAAATCCATTACTTTTGAGGCTTTATTAATCCACCGGTACATTCCGGAATCGTATGTTTTGGTATATGGCGAGAGAAAATACATTTAAAAGGACATTTTTTGTCATTTCGGCGATATTCATTTACAACATTCTGTATGGTCAGGGTGCTTATATCCCTCCCGAGAAGCCTAAACTTGTTGTCGGGATCATTGTGGAGCAACTCAGGTACGATCAGATAGAAAGGTTCAGGGACCGTTTTGGCGAGAATGGTATCAGAAAACTTCTTAACGAAGGTAGCTTTTTTCAGAATGCATCTTTCCAGTACCTGCTGATACAGTCGGCTCCCGGACATGCTACTCTTGCGACAGGATCGGAGCCTTCAACGCACGGTATCACATCCGACAGGTGGTATCTCCCTCTGAGGGATGAAATGATTTATTGCACCGCTGATGTCAGTGTTACTCCTGTCGGAGGCAGTATTGAGTCGGGACTCCATTCGCCCGTTAACCTTCAGGCATCCACTTTCACCGACGAGTTGAAGATAAGTACCGGAGGCAGGGCAAAAGTCTATGCAGTGGGTATTAAGGAACATGCTTCCATCCTTTCTGCGGGTCACGCCGCCGACGCTGCTTTCTGGTACGACACAATAAACGGGAACTGGATGACCAGCTCGTATTATATGGGTTCACTGCCTGCCTGGGTAAATGATTTCAATGCAACCCGTCAGGCAGAAACATGGCTTAACGGAACATGGACGCTCTCCAGACCCCGTAATGATTATCATGACTGTACCCCCGACTCAAGCAAATATGAGAAAGGATTTGCAGGTCAGAACTATTTTCCATACGACCTGAGGAAACTGAGTGCCAGGGGAAGGACCAGAGATGCATCGAACCGTGACTATGCTTTCCTGCTGGAGACGCCTTACGCAAACAGCTTCACTACTGCATTTGCCAAAAAAATAATTGCCAGTGAAAACCTTGGGACCGACGATGTAACAGATTTCCTGGCTGTGTGCTATACTTCGACAGATTACATTGGTCATCGTTTCGGACCTTCATCTTTCGAGTCCGCTGATGCTTTGATGAGACTTGACAGGGAAGTTGAGGACCTCCTGAATTACCTCAATGAAAATATCGGTAAGAGAAATATACTTGTGTACTTTACATCTGCACACGGAGTGTCGGAGGTGCCGGGTGTCCTGGCCGAGATGCGGGTTCCGTCGGGGTATTTCAGGCAGGATCAGGCCGTCTCTCTTCTGAGAAGTTACCTGAAGGCGATATATGGTGATGGTGACTGGGTGAAAGGTTATTCAGAGAAGCAGGTATTTCTCAACAGGACCCTTATCGAAGATGCCAGGATATCCCTGGAGGAGATCCAGACAAAGGTTGCCAGGTTCCTTATCCAGTTCTCGGGGGTTTCCGGTGCTTATCCCTATTACGCATTCGAAACGGGGGCATTCAGTAACGGCAATACCGGAAAGATTGTAAAAAATTTCAATCCCCTGCGATCGGGTGATGTAATAATAACACTTAGTCCGGGATGGGTTGAAAGAAATGGAGATTATGTTACCAATCATAATTCTCCCTATGACTGTGATGCTCATGTTCCGCTGATCTGGTATGGCTGGAGTGTAAGCAGGGCTGCAGTGACAAGGAAAGTCAATATGGCAGATGTTGCAGCCACACTATCGTCTCTTTGCAAGGTACGTTATCCCAATGCCTGTACGGGGGAACCCTTATTTGAATTATTCAGATAGGGCAGCAGTAATTATTTTCCTCTGACAGAATCTCTGGCAAGGCATGCTTCGGCCAGGAGACCGGGGTCGTTTTCGCATCCGTTTCCCAGGATTATCATATCGGCACCGGCGTTGAAAAGAGCCAGGGCTTCTTTCCTGCTTCTTATACCTCCGCCTACAGCCAGTGGTACCGAAATATTTTTCCTGACTTTTTTTACTATTTCCAGGGGCACATGATGTGATGCTCCGCTTCCTGCTTCAAGGTAAATCATACTTAGTCCGAGCATTTCCCCGGCCATAGCTGTAGCCACTACTATTTCAGGTTTACCTGAGGGTATCGATTCTGTCTGGCTGATATACTCCACTGATGTCCTCGTTCCGCAGTTTACAAGGATGTAACCTGTTGAAACAAGTTTGTCTTTAAGGCTGCTGAGATATGGTGCGGCAATAACATGATTGCCAATGAGCAATTCAGGATTTCTGCCTGAGATCAGTGACAGAAGAAGAATATGATCAGCCTTGCCTGTTAACTGAAGGAGGTTTCCCGGGAACAGGACCACAGGTATTGAACACAGTTTCCTGATTTTGTCGATAAGTGTGTCGATGCTTGAAAAGGTCAGGCTTCCTCCTGTCATTATATAGTCAGCCCGGTAATCCACTGCTTTTCTAATGAGTGAAGGAAGCGATTTATCTCCGGTTTTATCGGGATCAAGAAGAAGTGCGACACTCTTTTTACCCGGGAATCTGTTTGCTGCCATAGTCTTTCTTAGTCCAAACGATCGCATAATTGTCGTATCGTGAATACCACAGATCAAAAGAGTCATTGATCTTTTTTGTCTTTACTGATCCCCTGATCATTCCTGATTCAGCTACATTGAAAGGTTCAATTGTAATATTTCTTCTTATGCTTATCCCTTCCTTGTCGCATATCTTGTAAAGAGACTCTTTTGCACACCAGTGGATATAAAGATGATATTTACGATCTTCTTTATTTCTTGTTATTTTTTCTTTCCTGTTAATAAATTTAAATGCGAATGCACCTATGTTCTGATTCATATATTCGAGGTCGATGCCCACCTTTTCGGTTGTACTTGTAATAATCGAGGTCAGTTTGTGTGAATGTGATATTGAGATGAATCTGGAACCGTCTTTCAGGAAAGGCTTGTTATTTTTGTTATAAACGATGCGTGCGTCTTTCCCAAGGAGTTCTGCAAGAAGGGCTCTTACGCTCAGGAATTCAAGTTTTCGTGATGTGCTGGCAAAGCCCCTGTAACGTTTTTTGTCTTCCGGGTCAAGCTCGGCCATCCCGAGGAGGGTGTTTATGTCCTCCTCAATCTTCCAGACTCCCAGGATAGTGTTTTCGTTAAGATAATGTTTTGTGATACAGCCCATTTACAGGTATGAATTTACTCTTTTTTCCATTTTAGTGTTTCAATGATGCGGACGATATCCTGCCTGAAAAATTCGGTTACAGGAGCCAGGGAGTCAGGATTAGGTTCTGTAAAAAAATATAGCGAACCTCTGAGAAAATGACTGATGCTGTCGGTAACGAAGAATTGTACTGCAGTTGCGGTATTACCTTTCAGGTCGTACAGTATCCCGTAAACCTTTCTTTCTGTATCAGCTATCATCTGTTCAGTTATTGCATCTGCCTTCGGGATATGGTTTTTGACGTTCATCCTGTAAGTCTGTTCCAACAGGCCTTCCAGGTTGTTTTCCACTTCCTTGTAGGTAAGATATATCTTTGCCCGGTATGGACGGAATTCAATATTGAACCAGCCGGGGTCAGGGTATTCGTCATTTTCCAGGGAAATATTGCCATAGGAAGGGTATTCGAATGACAATGGAAATTCTATACTCTCACTGAAATTTTTGTTGAAAGTGATATAGTTTTTTTCAGGCAGATCGATCCTGAAATAGCCTTTAGGCCGTGGTGATGGCAGATCACGGCAGCCTGACGTGATGAGTATCCCGACGATAAGGAAAAAGAGATTAATCGTTTTCAGATGTGGCATTTTCCTTGTGTATTTCAACCCTTATTTCCTTTATCCTTCTTCTGTCGGCAGATTCTATCCTGAAAGTGAAATTCCTGAAATTGATTGTCTGGTTTTTATGCGGGATCTCCCCTGTCAGTTCAAGTATCAGTCCGGCAAGGGTTTCCGATTCTCCTTTGACATAATCAAAAAGGTCTTCTTCAATGTTCAGCACTTTATTGAAATCATTAAGAAGGGTTTTTCCCTCAAAAACCCAGGTATTCTCATCCAGTTTTCTGAACGTGGATTCATCTTCATCGCTTTCGTCGGTTATTTCGCCGACAATTTCTTCGAGGATATCTTCCAGTGTTATTACCCCTGAGGTTCCGCCGTATTCATCAATGACAATGGCCATGTGAATTTTTTTTACCTGGAATTCCTTCAGGAGGTCATTTATTTTCTTTGTTTCAGGCACGAAATAGGGAGGCCGGAGGAGTGTCTGCCACCTGAAATCGGAGGGATTGTCCATATAGGGCAGGACATCTTTTGCATACAGAATGCCTTTCACATTGTCAAAAGATCCTGAGTAGACAGGTATCCTCGAGAATCCTGATTCAATTATGACGGGTATAATGTTGCTGAATTTTTCTGTAATTTCCACGGTGGTCACATCTATCCTTGGGCACATTATCTCTCTTACGTTTATGTTACCGAAGTTGACAATTCCTTTAAGGATTCTTTCATCTTCTTCGAGTTCCTCAGGAGATGTTAGTTCGAGTGCATCAGAAAGATCGTCCATGCTGATTGCCGACCGGTGAGAAGCGGTTCTTTTTTTAACGAAAGAAGTCGACAGGATAAGAAGTGATGTTGCCGGTCGTAATAATTTTTCAAGAATGGTAATTGGCCGTGCCATGAAAAGAGCCATCCTGATGTTATTATTTGCTGCATATACTTTCGGCAATATTTCTCCGAAAAGCAGCAGAATAAAAGTAATGATGACAGCCTGGACAATGAAACCCAGTACCGGTCTTTCTGAGAAATCGAAAAGTCTTGTGCTTATGAAAGCAGAGAGCAGGACTATGGTGATATTAAGAATGTTGTTTCCTACAAGGATAGTGCTAAGGAGCCTCTCGGGCATATTCAAAAGAGTGAGCAGGCAGCCTGCTTTTTTTGATTTGTCGTTTTTAAGTTTTTCCCGGTCATCCGGTTTCAGGGAGAAATATGCAACTTCCGAACCTGACATAAGTGCTGATCCCAGAAGCAGAAATCCAAGTATTACGAATTCTATGATAATAATGATATCGGGAGAAGTGACAATTTCTCCCGTCATTAGCGCAGATTGTGGAAATGAGATGTCCGTTTCCAATGGGATCTGATTAATTGATACTGCTAGAATGGCAGGTCATCTTCACTCTGCACCCCACCCTGGCTATCGTTGAAAGGGTCGCCGTTTACCGGGCCGGCATCGTTTGAATCATTTTTCTGCCGGTATCCGGAGCCCGGTTCTTCAGCTTCAGTTGGCTCATCCTGGGTTTTTTCCGTATTTCTTGTACTGTCGTATGTATTGCCGCCTGCCTGTTTTTTCTCCAGAACGAGCATGGTGTCGGCAAGGATCTCCGTGATGTATTTATTATTTCCGTCTTTGTCGACGTAAGACCTGGTTTTAATTTTTCCCACGATATAAAGCTGTGTGCCTTTTTTTACAGTTTTTTCTGCCACCTCGGCGAGCGATCTCCAAAGCACGATATTATGCCATTCGGTTGAGGTTATTGTTTCACCCTGCTGGTTAGTGTATGATTCACTGGTGGCAAGGGGGAAAGTTGCTTTCGCCACCCCCCTGTCAAAATACCTTACGACGGGATCTTTTCCGACATTTCCGACAAGAATGACTTTATTGATTGACATGTACTTAGATAATAAATGGTTATAACAAATATGGGTGTGTAAAGGTAAGAAAAAAAACATATATATATAATCTGATCCCGATAAGCATGTAGTGTCTGCCAGAATGTCCAGAAAATATTAAGGGCAGTAATGTCCTGTTGCCTTTAGTTGGCGACAGATCGGCATCAGAATGGGAAATGCTTTTCTATTTCATTGTATTTAAGGCACTAATAAAATCATTTTATAAAAATTATTATGTAAGTGTTTCTATTTAAATAAATAATATTTCTATATTTGCAGGGTTGAAAAAAAGAATATACACTATAATTTGTTGAATTTTAAATTTCATGTAAAATGACAAAAGCAGACATTGTTAATGAGATTGCCAAGAACACTGGTATTGAAAAGGTAACAGTTCAGAAGACTGTGGAAGCCTTAATGGAAACTATAAAACAGTCTATGGTTGCTGGTAATAACGTTTATCTCAGGGGTTTCGGAAGCTTTATAGTTAAGAAAAGAGCCAAGAAAACCGCAAGGAACATTTCGAAGAATACAACAATCATTATTCCTGCACATAATATTCCGGCTTTCAAACCGGCCAAGACATTCATCACAAAGGTTAAATCACACGTTAAGAAATAGTCCTCCATGCCAAGCGGAAAAAAAAGAAAAAGACATAAGATGGCCACTCACAAACGTAAAAAACGTTTGCGGAAGAACAGACATAAGAAGAGATAGCAGATCATTGAGTGGTCTTATTCTGAACATATTAACCTAAAGGTCGGTCGATCTTTAGGTTTTATGTATATGTATATTGGTAAACACAAATCATTTTAAGTCAGCTTAATACAAGGAAGTGGCAAATAAGGATCTCATCATTGATGTAAGTGATTCCGAGGTATCTTTAGCGTTGTTGGAAGACAAGCAGTTAATTGAGTTAAACAAGGAAAAGCGGAATATCAGGTTTTCTGTAGGAGACATTTACCTGGGGAAGGTCAAGAAGATCATGCCCGGCCTTAATGCTGCTTTTGTCAATGTCGGCTATGAACGTGATGCTTTCCTCCATTACCTCGATCTGGGGGCTCAGTTCAGAACGCAGCACAAATATTATGTCTCTGCCATGCAGCGTCAGGGAAAAATCATCCCTGTCCACAAATTCAAGCCTGATCCGGACATTGACAAGGACGGAAAGATATCTGATGTTCTGACACAGGGACAGACTGTAATAGTGCAGATAACCAAGGAACCTATCTCCACGAAGGGGCCACGGCTTGCTTCGGAGATCTCCCTGGCAGGAAGAAACCTGGTCCTGATACCTCATTCCGACAAGGTTTCCATCTCATCAAAGATTGAGAATCCTGATGAGAAGAACAGGCTTAAAACTTTATTGCAGAGCATAAAGCCAAGGAACTATGGTGTTATCGTAAGGACCGCCGCCGAAGGTAAAAAAGTTGCCGTCCTCGATGCAGAGCTGAGAGAACTTGTCCAGAAGTGGGAATCGGCCTTTGCCTCGGTAAAAAAAGAAGCAAAATCGCCCCGCCTCTTTATCGGGGAGATGAACCGCACCTCTACCATCGTCCGCGACATGCTGAATGTGACCTTCAACAGCATTCATATTAATGACGCAGCTCTTGCAGAGGAAATAAAGAAATATATTAAGGAGATTGCTCCAGAAAAGGCAAAGATTGTCAGACTATACAAGGGTACCATTCCGATATTCGATCATTTTGGTGTCAACAAGCAGATAAAGGCCCTTTTCGGAAAAACCGTCTCCTTCCGGCATGGTGCCTATCTGATAATTGAACATACTGAGGCTCTGCATGTTATTGACGTGAACAGCGGCAATCGCTCGCGCAGGAGCAACGACCAGGAATTAAATGCCCTTGAAGTGAACATGGAAGCTGCGGTTGAAATTGCCAGGCAACTAAGGCTGAGGGATATGGGAGGAATTATCGTTGTTGATTTCATAGATATGCAGTCGGCTGAAAACAAGCAGGTCCTTTTTGAAAAGATGAAGGAAGTGATGGCCGGTGACCGTACAAAACATAATATCCTGCCTCTCACCAAATTCGGGCTTATGCAGATAACGCGTCAGAGAGTAAGACCCGAAATGAATATTGTAACCAACGAAAAATGTCCATCATGTCAGGGAACAGGTACTACACGGCCTGCAATTCTATTCCCCGATGAAATTGAAAAGAATCTTGAATTCATCGTCGGCAAAATTAAAACAAGGAGATTAATATTAAACGTTCACCCCTTTGTTTCAGCCTGGTATAAAAAAGGTCTTTTACCAATAGCACTGAAGTGGAGCCTGAAATACAGGATACTGTTAAAAATACAGGCTGTTACTGCCTTTCACATGCTGGAATACCAGTTTCTTGACTGGCAGGGCAACGAGATAGACCTCGAATAAGCTAGCTGCTTCTTAACCTTTTTTCTTCCCGATTGTTATTGTTTTATTATTTTTGCAATGCTGTTTTCTTATTTAAAGCATATGAAACAATTGATTAACAGATCATTAGTGGTGGGTTTTTCCCTGTTCGCACTCTCTCTGGGACTGACAGGACAAATATTCGATCCGGTAACATGGTCATTCACATACGAAAATAAAGGTGCCGGAGCTTATGAGCTTGTATTCACGGCAGAAATAGAAGAAGGATCGTATCTCTATGCAATGGATGTACCTGAAGGAGGTCCCATTCCCACAACCTTCATTTTTGATACGGTTCCGGAATTCTCGTTTGACGGCAGGGTCTACGAAGTTACTGAACCTAAGGAGAAATTTGATGAAGCTTTCGGCTTTAATATCAGGACATTCAGCGGTAAGGCTGAATTCCGTCAGAAGATAAATTCAGGATCAGGATCTTTTAGTGTCAAGGGGTCTGTAAACTTCATGTCATGCAACAGTTCGACATGTTCTCCACCCAAGGATGTGGAATTTGATATTGTCATCTCTGACGGAACCCGGACAATTCCGGCTTCAGGTTCAGACGACAGTGTTTCAGCGGGTGTGGAAAAGGGGAAAGGGATGCTTATTTTCTTCCTTCTCTCTATGCTGGCAGGCTTTGCCGGGATACTTACCCCCTGTGTCTTTCCGATGATCCCCATGACAGTGGCCTTTTTTTCGAGGGACTCGGGGAGCAGGAAAAGCTCAGTTCTGAATGCTATAATTTTCGGTATCTCAATAATACTTATTTATTCATCACTGGGGGTATTGGTTTCGCTTACAAGTGCGGGAGCAGGTTTTGCCAACGCCCTTAGTACTCACTGGATTCCAAACATTATTTTCTTCACCCTCTTCATAATCTTTGCCATCTCCTTCCTGGGAGCCTTTGAGATAGTTCTACCCAATAAATGGGTTACAGGTGCTGATTCAAAAGTGGACAAAGGTGGTATCCTGGCTGCGTTTTTCATGGGACTGACAACAGTTATTGTATCTTTTTCATGCACCGGACCAATAGTGGGTGCACTTCTTGTTGAAGCTGCAGGCGGAGATGTTCTGCGGCCCACTGTAGGCATGTTTGGTTTCGGACTTGCTTTTGCCCTTCCCTTTACACTTTTTGCACTGTTCCCTTCCATCCTTAACAAAATCCCGAAATCGGGCGGATGGCTTAATTCGGTCAAGGTTGTCCTTGGGTTCCTGATGCTGGCCTTCAGCATGAAGTTCCTTATGACAATTGACAGTGTTTATAATATCGGGGTCATTACCAGAGACTTGTATCTTACCATATGGATTGTGCTCTTCGTGATCCTTGGCTTATACCTTATGGGCAAGATCCGGTTTGCCCATGACAGAGACCTGACTCATATAGGTACTTTCAGGTTTTTCCTGATCATAGCCGTTTTTACATTTGCACTATATCTTTTTACAGGTCTTCTGGGAGCTCCGCTTACAGGGCTGGCATCGATGATACCACAACAAAAATCGACAGCTTATGTACCTCAGTCAGCTGCCACCCAGGATATAGTCGTTTCATCCTTCCCTGTTTCGGCAATATCTGGTTCAGAAGCCTTGTGCAGTAAACCAAAACATGGTGATATCTTTGATCTGCCTTATGGGCTGCCCGGATATTTTGACTATGAACAGGGGCTTGCCTGTGCAAAGGAGATGGGTAAACCTGCCCTGATAGATTTTAAAGGCCATGCATGTGCCAACTGTAAGCTCATGGAAGCAAGGGTATGGTCCGATCCTGAAGTACTTCAGAGGCTGAGGGATAATTTTGTGATCATTGCCCTGTATGTGGACGACAGGACCCAGTTACCAGAAGATGAATGGTTTGTTTCATCTATTGACGGGAAGACAAAGAAGACCATCGGAAAGCAGAATGAGAATCTTGAGATCTCAAAGTTTGGGACCAATGCACTACCTCTCTATGTTATTACCGATCATGAAGGCAACCCTGTTAACAAACCCATGCCTTCGAACCTTAATGTAGAGGAATATAAAGCCTGGCTCGACGAAGGTCTGGAACTTTTCAGGGCTGGCAGGTAGCTCATCGCCTTAAAGCGATTAACATTGCCGGAAGCACAATCTTAGACACCATTAAAGGCAGATTCATCTAATTTTTTTGTATACTCGTGAAAATGCCTTAAATAATATTGCTTTTTGTTTGATTTTAGTATATTTTTACATGTGATTACCTGAAACTAAACCTGGGCACGATGAAGCGTTCACTTCTGATCATTACAGCTCTTCTGATTGCTATTACTGTTTCTGCACAGTACAAGCAGGATGTTATTGCCAGTGCAGGAGGCTATCATGAAGCTTCCGGTATTTCGATAAGCTGGACTCTGGGTGAAACGATAGTACCCACTTTCACAGCTCCTGACAATTCGATTATTCTGACACATGGTTTTCAACAGCAGCTGATAATTACTGCAATTGAGGAAAACCTGGAAACAATGGTGTCGGTGACGGTATTCCCAAATCCGGCAAGTGATATAATAAACATCAGGTTTGAAGAACCTCTCAATGAAGAGGTTAATGTGATGATCATAAGCTCACAGGGTAAGCCTGTCAAGACAATAGTTGTGGAAGCAACTACCGTTGAGAAGCAAATTAACATGCAGGATCTTCCTGCAGGAGTATATCATTTAAGGTTGATTAAAGGTAAACTTTCAAACGTATATAAAGTTGTAAAACTTTAAAGAAGCTTTTACTGTCCAAAAGCAATTTTTCCATTCTTTTCATGGCTGCCCTCCCGAACACTCGGGGGGGCTTTTTTTTGTGCAGTTGGCTGAAGCCAACTACCGGGATATTCTTCTCAAGGATTCATATATTTTTGACATATTTACCGGTGGCTTCAGCCATCGGCAATTGAGGAATCTTACTTGCAGGGACTTTAGTCCTTAATTCTTTTTATGCCATAAAGACTTATCAGTCTATCTAATTCATTATCAACAGACTCATTCTGATGATGAGAGACCTGGCTTTTTATATATTTTCTAAGATATTTTATATGATCAAATCCAACTGAGGCTGCCCAGAAATCATCCTGCCATTCAAATCTCAAAGTTGTCAGCCTGTTCTTGTTTATCCAGAATGAACTCTCTCCCTTGATCTTTTGCATTACCTCAGAAATACTTTGAGTTCTTCCAAGTGAAATAAGAGCGTGAAGATGATTTGTATAGCCATTGATATGGTCGATATAAATGCCTTTTGATTCTGCATTCTCCAGTATATGGGCAATAATTGTATCCCTTATCTGTTCTTTTAATAAGGGGAGCCTGTTTTTTGTGGTCCATACGGAATGAACCCAGATGCTGACAAATGACATATTCAGAATATGCAAGAGACTATCTTATAAAGATATGAAAAAGCTTTGAAATAAACAAGACTATCCGGGCTAAAGCCCCTTTAAATCTGAATCTTCATAAGCAGTTGGCTGAAGCCAGCAGCAAGTACAATTTGCACAATACTCATTTGAATCTCATTCTCAGATTTATCATTAGCTGGCTTCAGCCAAAGCATCATGGATTTGTTGCAAGAATAATTTTCTCAAGGATTCAGATCTTCCTGAGATATTTGCCGGTGGCTTCAGCCACCGGCAATGAAGCAATCATGCCTGCAAGGACTTTAGTCCCTGATAAGCAGGCTCTGAGAGAGCTAAAAAAAAATAAGCTGCTTGACTTGTATAACATAAAGTCGTAAATTGTTTGGATTAACCGTAAAACCTGACATTATGAAAAAGGTACTTTTATTGCTGGTTTTAATAGCCGGAGCCACATTTGGATATTCTCAGGACTTTGATCTCATAGTAAAAACCAATGGAGATTCTATTGCCTGTTCAATTGACAGTGTTTCAAATGCATTAATATATTTTGAAATGAAATACAACAACAATTGGATTCATACACAATTAAATAGAGATGAAGTGCTCGAATATAAATACAACTCGATAAACTGGAAGAATCATATTTATAAGCCCGGAACCTCATATATTCTTCCTGGGATGAAGCCCGTAATATCAACTCAGGATCTTCCTAAGAATGGGATATATATCGGCTGCAATATATTCGCAATACCTGTTATTTATGAAAGATTAATTCCAGTTGGGGAAAAAACAGCAATACTTGCAGGAGTGGGTGCTATTCAGGAATGGATTGGAGAGGAGCTTAAGGCAAATCCCGTTGTTAAAGCCGGAATCATAGCAGGGAAAGGTAAACACTTTTTTGAAGGAGGCTTATATATGGACTTTCATCTTGTAAGTGATCACCTGACAATGATTATTCCTTTCCTGGGATACAGGTATCAGGCTCCCGGCGGATTTTATTTGAGAGGGGATTTTGCATTATTTATTCCAGGTATATCTATAGGATTTTCATTCTGACTCAGTAAATGTCCAGATCAGACTTTGATAAATTTATTTCACCCGGCAACGAATCTGTTTAGAACATCGTAAAAAATGGGAAAAATCAGGAGACATAATTACCTGGATTTCATTGCTTATTTGTTGATGATAGCATGTTTCCCGCTTAATCCCCTGGTACTCTTCAGGCTTATTGAACCACATCCCAAAAATATTCTGAGTATTACAGGATTAATTTTCTGGTCTGCGGGTATGATATTCGTTATATATCCACTATTTTATTTCAAGTTAAAAGGTAATGTAAGCAAAGGAAAGGCTTACGTTCACACAAATACAATAGTAAAAACCGGACTTTACTCGATCGTCAGACATGTCCAGTATACAGGAGGGATCCTTTCGATATTTTTTGCTACTCCCTTTTTATATCCTCACTGGATTTTTGTCGTTCTTGGCATACCTGGGATATTTCTTACCTATCTCGGTACAAGAAGAGAAGATAAATTACTCATTGAAAAATTCGGCGATGAATACAAACAGTATATGGCCAAAGTTCCTTCAATGAATATCCTGACTGGGATAATCCGGAGAATTAATGGACAAGCAAGGCTTTAAGGATATTATTTAACGGGCTAAAAGCCCGTTTAAATCTGAACCTTCAATGCAGTTGGCTGAAGCCAACTGCAAGTACAATTTGCACAATATTCGAGCTCACATTTTATACCCACTTTCTTTAATCTCTTATAAAGAGCCCTTGCTTGTAGTGTTGCCTTGGGATTTGAGTTTTTAGAATCATGCTGTTTATACCTAATCTTTTCTTGGCACTCCATACACAGCGGTCTATCAAAATGATCCAAAGAATAATCGTATTCATCTATGGATATGAACCTTCTACATTTATTGCAATAGTATCTCATGCCAACAAATCTAAGGAAAAAGGCATTATTATCAACCTCTATTAAAAGCCTTGAAAAATTAGGTTAAATAAATAATTAAACCAGGGGAAATCTTGAATTTCTTTGATGCTTTGACCATTCTTTTGTCCCATACTTGTCACTGATTCACTATTTTAACATTTAATCCCTGTCTCAATCATTATGGCATCTCCTTCAAACTGATCTGGTTTCTCTTCCTTTTACCCTGCAGAAAACAGATTTCCTGCTTTTTACTGTCCAAAAGCAATTTTTCCATTCTTTTCATGGCTGCCCTCCCGAACACTCGGGGGGGCTTTTTTATTTTTATTAAACTGACAGGATAAAATGGGCTAAAGCCCTCTAAAACCGAATCCTGTTTGCCGTCGGCTGAAGCCAACGGCAACTCAAACTGCAACAAGCCCCGGGATGTATATATAACAATCTCATTATCCGGCTGAAGCCGACGGCAACATTAGACTGTAACAAGCTCCGGGATG
>DAIOVL010000015.1:0-84684 GCA_036759025.1 Bacteroidales bacterium | reverse complement strand
GATGCTGCCTTACACCATGAAAAAAAGTTATGCCAGGCCTCAGAGAATAAAATAAAAAACAAAGCCTGGGAATATCCCGTCATTTCAGATTATAGAAATCAACGGCATTGTCGTAAAGTATCATCCTTGCGACTTTATATGCTTCATTCTCTGAGAAATAACCTGTTTTTACCTTCTCAATTAGAACATTTGAAATAATCTGCCGGGCGATGACCTGATTCCCATATGTGTTTTCCACGCATCGCTGGTCACCGCCGAAAGCCATTATCTTTGAAACGGGAACAGCTTCAAGCCACTCATGAAGATACCTTTCGGCATATGCAGGAGATATGGAATAGGTCCAGTTCATGTCGATGTAAACATTGGTAAAATTTCTGACAAGGGTGGTAAGTTCTCCCCCGAAAGGATAACTGCCATGAAAAAGTACAAATTCAACATCAGGGTATTCTGAAAACAGATTTACCAGAAGCCGGGGATCGGAATTGGCGAGGATATTTTTACCTCCGGCCTGGATGCCTGTGTGAAATGCCACCGGCATTTTGTGCTTCCTGGCCAGGTCGAGTATCCTGAACATAATGTAATCCTGAAGAGGCTTTGCGTCTGCTGAGCTTATAACCAGATCCTGGTTTCCGTTTATGAGTGTCCGGAAAACCTTCCTTGCTGCTTCAGGGGGCACTTTTTCGAAATTCAGACTTCTTTTATAGGCAACATTTATTTTAATTGCCACCATGCCCTTTTTCATTGCTGCTTCGAAAGCGGTATTAACAGACTTAACGTAATCTTCGAGTGTGTAAATAGGTTCAACCTGCATCACGGCAAGAGAATCAATCCTGAACTTGCTTCTCAGCGTAAGCCAGCCTGAGAATCGTTTGGCATATTTTACAAAATCATATTTCGGATCGAGGTAATCATAATCCTCTATCACGTATTCAATGCGACATCGGTCTTTCAATACGTGGCTGAACCAGTCGGAGGAATATTTCTGTCTGATCTTTGCCGAGAGCGGGCCCACAGTTGTGCTGTTAAGGTCATTTATTCCGTACAGGTCGTTGATTGCTATTTTTAGTATCCTGTTACTGACCGTGTTAAAGGATTTCTTCCAATAGGGTTCAATTATCTTCCATTTCTCCTGCACCGGCGTCGGCTCCAGATAGAGTTTTCTGAACACGGTGGCTGGCATTCCTGCCGAGATCAGGGCATCATAGCTGTTCTGCTGAAACAGAAGTGAAAAATCCAGGAAAGTGGTCTGCTTTAGAAGCTCCGGGTCGAGGAAATGTTCATGAGTATCAACTATTTTCAGGCTGTCGACGTAATTTCTTATTCTCTCTTCATATCCGGGTAACACATAAACCTGTGAACTGCTTACGGCAACAGAGGCAGTCAAAATCACCAGGATGAGAACAAGTTTATTCATTTTGGTCCTGGAGTGGTTTTAAATGCTTTTTGTAAAGGGATTGGATTAACTTTATTTTATGTAACACTTATGATGGAGTGTTTCCCGATATAATCAGGATCAATATCTATCCCCATTCCCGGACCTGCAGGTACTTTAATAATACCCTCATCGCTTGCAAGTGGTGATGTTTCGCAGGTGAACGGAAGGCTTTTATTGAATCCTTTAAATTCGTGATAAGGACCTGCATTGGGAATTGCCGAGACAAAATGCATCATATACAGGTACCCCAGTCCTGATCCCGAGATATGAGGTGTGCATACTTTGCCAAGTGCTTCAGCCATCATGGCTACTTTCATCGACCTTATCATACCCCCGAAATAAAAAACATCGGGCTGGACTATCTGCAATGCGTCATTGGCAATGAGCCAGCGGAAAGAGTGAAGACTTGGTTCCTGTTCTCCGCCTGCAATTGGTATGTCCAGTGCACCGGCAACTTCTTTCGTTTCTTCGTACCAGTCGAAGGGTACAGGCTCCTCGTAAAAATCAATCTTGTACTCTTCCATTATCTTTCCTATCCTGATAGCTTCATCAGCGGTGTAGGATCCATTTGAATCGGCATATATTACCATCTTGTCTCCAAACGTTTTACGTACCAGGGGGATCAGCTTTTCACTTCTGCCTGCCGGTGATTCATAGTTATTGCTCATCCGGCCTCCAACCTTGAATTTAAGGGCTTTGGCTTTTGTCTCGCCGACTTCCTTCAGGAGATGTTCAACTGTCAGTTCAGCCGAAATACCTCTTTCCCCGTTTGCCTGGTAAACAGATATTTCGGGATTATGTATAGTGCCTATCAGTTGTCCGGTTGATTTACCGGCAATTTTGCCGAGCATATCCAGGATGGCGAATTCTATGGTTGCGAGCGGGACCCAGAGTGCAAGGTTCTGCATTTTATAGTTACTCTGGTACACATATATGTCATCGATGATTTTTTCAAGAGACCTCGCATCTTTACCGGGGAAAAACGGCTGTAACCGGTTTATAAAAACAGGCCACAACGATTTCATCTGGTCGTTGTTGGCGACAGAAATTCCCTCCGCGCCATCTTTGGACCTTACCCTGCAAAGAAAGGTATCTTTCAGCCTTAAGAGTTCAAGGTTATCTATTATTACTGGATCAGGGAAAAATTCTGTTTTTAGTACAGATTTTTTCAATATCCCGTCGAGTACCATGTATTTTTCTTTCATCGACTCCTTGTCCCGGGAGCATCCCGGCAGTGCAGATCCTATACCTGCAGCCAGAGATAATGAGATGAATTCTCTGCGGTTAGTTTTCATTTAAGCCATATTTTTCTTTCCATTCCGGGTAACGTTCAAAAACCTGCTGAGGTCCATCCGAAAACCAGCTGTAGCCGTTACGTCTCTCATAACCAATTTCCTCCAGCGTTTTCTTTTTGATGCCGTCGCGATCACACACATATGGTTCCTGTGTTTCAAGGTCATAGAACCTGGCCCACATGTCGCCTGCAGCGGGATCGTGAACCAGTCTGCGATCCCTTTTCCCGTCACTGTTTATGAATGTCTCAATCCTGACATTCTTAATTCTATGTGCATCAAGCCATTCCACTGCTCCTTCAACCGATCTTCTGATTGCACGCGATGGATCGGGAAGGTCCATAAGAAAAAGAATTATTCCTACTGACTCTCCTCCGCTGAAAGAGGGGAGTTCATAGGTTCTTGCCGGTGCCGGAAGCAGCGTGTTTTCGTCGTGCTGGGCGCACCATACTGTAGGTTTTCCATCTACTGCTATCTGCGTTTTCAGAATTATCCGTATTCCCTTGTCGTATGCTTTTTTTACCCTCTTAAGGTTTTCATTGCTGGTGACACTTTTATACAGAGGATCTCCATCGAGGATTGTCTTCAGCAGCCTGAGTATGTTGACGATCGCATTGTCGTTGAAAGTGATATGAGTATAATATCCTTTTCGCAGAGGCCAGAACATTGGCCATCCGCCGTTTTTATACTGTGCATCGAGAATGAATTGCAGCCCCCTGTTGTATGATTCTTTATAGATATCCTTTCCTGTGTTATTGTACATCCGGGCCATGAATTTCATTTCTGTTGTTGTAGCGTTGTTGTCAAAGATCGCGTCGTTAAGCCCTTTTTCGTCTCCTATCTTAGCTTTCTCAGGATCGGTTAGCGGCAGGTGCATTGCAATATTTTTCGGCCATCCTCCTATATCCCTCTGATACAGGAGAATGTTCTCTGCAACCCTGACTGATTCGTCCGAACCGTACCATTCATCAGGCATTCCGCTCGCCACATATTGCCACGATCGTCTTGTTATATCTGTCTGGGAAGATGCTTCAGCAGTTAATAAAATAATTATAAGAAGGGTAAAAATTTTCAGGACTGTGCTTTTCATTTTTTTTTATCTGTTTTTATTTATCAAAGTTATTTTCCTTATCGCTCCGGTTGTTTTGTATGTCGTTATGCCGAAGGGTTTTGATATATCAACCTCCCACCTCAGCGAAAGATGGCTTTGCCCCTGTACAAAATCAACTATCTTGTTGTCGTCGATCCAGGCTTCTATCTTTTCTTTTGTTACACTGAGCCTTACCGAGTACCATTTGTTCTGCTCAAATTCCCACATTCCGTATGTTTCATTTTCGGCTGCGTCGTAACTATCAATACAGCTCAGCCCTGTCACCGATCCTCCCCAGCCACCTAGTACAAGTGTAAGAAATGATTCCTCAACGGGGAAAGTCAGTCCGCAAAAGAAATCAGAACCATCTATCCGTTTTGCTTCAAGGTGTACCTCATAATCCATCTTCGGCAATTCCCCTGTCCATTTAACACCTGTTATCTCTTCACCTTTTTCTATTATTATGCATTCTTCATCAACAGATACTCTGCCATGTCCAACTGCATCGATAACCAGCCATCCGTCCAGTGACTCCCCGTCAAAAAGACTCTGCCGGTCCTGAATATCCTGCTGAAGAAAGTTGTTCAGCAGAAGAAATAATATCGTCAGAACATTCATGGGTTATAATAATAAGATCTTAAAGGTAACAAGGATTATTGATATTCGTCAAATACAACATTTCCATATTCAGGCCATCCCGTTTCGGTTATCTTCTTATGATATTCCCGCAGCCTGCCCGCATCTCCCCTCCAGTTCCACTGGCCCCTGGGCACCTTCTTGTCATAGTTCTCTATTGTTGTCGCGAGTACAGGCATTGTTGCCAGTGCATGATTCATTGTCTTTATGAGCCTGTCATTTCTGAATTCTTCCCCCCTGGCATATATCCTGTATCCGAAATATGCAGTTGCAGCAGCTTCATATACTCTTGCCGTTATCAGCGTACGGTTGAACAGTTCATATACCTGTTCGTAATCATCCGGTGCCATCACCTTTTTTGACCGTGTAACCAGACGAAGAGCTTTTTCTGCCTGCTTAACTCCGTATCTTTTCTCTGTAATGATATAACCGAGATACTCCTCATTCATCTTTTCTTCTTCTGAAACCCATTTATTTTCAATAACCTGCGGAGCTTCTGTAAGAAGCGGTCCGTCAGCTGATTTGAAACGGGCAGGGGAGAGGTGTTCGATCACGCCAGTCCAGTAGTGCTTTTCACGGTTCACACCATGCGGAATAAAGATCACCGGAGGATCGAGCCACTTACCTGAAACATGCCGGCCATAGCTCGATTTATAGGGGTCGTAGTCCAGCTTCGAATGGTTCGACATGTTTGTTCCAAGCGTATAAAAGGATGAACTTATGATATCGTAAGCTTTGCCGAATGCAGGTTCAAGGAAACGCACAGATCTTCTTCCATATTTCTGTGTCAGGAATTCTCTTGTAATTTGACCTCCTGTCAGGGTCTGATCCTCCGTATATCTCTTAAGAGTGTACAGGAGAATTTCATTGGGAGTGCCCACGAGACGGGTATCCCCGTACCGGTCCGTCCGTGCCACATAACCTATCACATTTGGTCTGTTAATAAGGTCGCTCCACCGGCGGATAATATATTCAGGCCATGTGTTTGCAACAACACCCTGTCCGTTAAATTCATTGCAGGCGTCAAATTCCATTATTGTTGGCCTGTCAATCGTACCAGCGTATTTGTCATTGGGATGTGTAAGGAAGAAATCATGAGGTGTTTCCTTCATCATGAGTCTGACCTTTGTATTCCGGATGAATCCGATACATCCTATTGTATTCAAGTATTCTGCATCAGTGTATGCGAATGTTCTTATGTACAGTTGTTTATTAAGTTCATCGCAGACAACTGCAGCTACTGCGTCGACAACTGCTGCGAGTTTTTCAGGACCGCTTAATAATTTCAGGGAATACTGATTTTCAGCTCTTGCACCTGTTTCAATGAAAGTGAGAACCACTCCGTCGGCTTCTGGTGCAAGACTCATAAGATCACGGTAATCGGCTTTGAACCATTCCCAGAAAAGAGGATTGTCGAGATCGATAGTTCCTCCTGGTCCCGTCTTGAAACGGTCGGGGTAATATTTCAGACTGTAGAGGGCATGATCCCATAAAACAACTTCAGCGATACCTGCCCTGTGAGCTTCATCAATAAGTCTGTTTACCAGATTTTGTCGACCGGGATCGCGGATCTCCTGGAGATCCATCAGCAGGTCGTGCGAAAGCTGAAGGTGATTTATATTATAGTATCTGGCTGCAGTAATTGTCACCATGTCATCTTCAAAACTGTCGGAAAGTATATTCCACCCCTGAACCGACATATTTACCTGGCCATACATTGAAAATGCAGATAATACTGCTGCAAAGGCCAAACCAATTGATTTCCTGCTTATCACCTTAATGAATTCTTAGTTTTCTATCTGTTCAATAACCAGCAACACTCCTTCGCCAAGGCTACGGAGTGCAAAGCCAGCAACCTCCTCTCACTTATCCATATATTCTATTATACTGTACACCTGTGTGTTAAGTTGTTTCATGAGTTCCATCATCGGAGTCCACACCTCGTAATAATTATTTACGATTCCCTTGTTTGAATCTGTATTTGACGGGTCGACGCCTGTAGCTGTAGGGTCATTGTCCTGGTACTTGAAATAGTGCCAGCCGACACAATTTTTTGATTCGAGCAGTGCCAGGTTGTAATTCTGGTAAAAGAGTCCCCTGTCCCTTTGTGTCCTTACTATCCAGCCTGCACCGCTCTGGTTTGGCATACCCGAATCTTCACCTTTGGTATAATATTCTGTTATTATAAAAGGTCTTCCCGACCATGCAGTCCAGTCAGCCATGTCGCTTGAATCCGGTGTCCACTTGCCATAGTAGTTGTTTGAAATTATATCCAGGTATTTGCCTGCAGTCTTCATGAAGGAAGGATAATTTTTCTCGTTGCTGTAAAAGCGGGCGCCTATGTACATATGGTTCGGATCATATTTTCTGAGTGCAGCCGCGACGACAGAAAAATAACGTTCCGCCACCACCGGCATAAAAGCTTCCCTGTGACTGTCAGTTATTTCATCCTTTTTAATATTCTGATCGTTAAGCCATTTCGCGGCTGCTATATGACCGGGGTCATTTTCCGGGAGAGCGAGGTAGTTATCGAGCGACCTGAATCTGAATGGCATCTCGTTATCGGAAAAATATCCGAAAAGGTTCGGATCATCCTTATACTGAGCCGCCTGCTGGGCATGCCTGTCGCAGAATGTCTCCCATTCAGGATCGAAGACGAAGATTGCATCACCCGGGTACCCTGTATGACCCGGAAGCTGATAGGTACCGCCCCGTTCCTTTCCATAACTGCTCATGAAATTCAAGTTGATCGTATAAGCGAAAGGTTTATCAGACTTCTTATTGGCTTCAATTACTGCCCTGTAGTCGGACCATGATCCGGCACAGGTAAAACCGTTTTCCTGAAGTATACTTATTGACTGGTGCATCCAGTTTTCGGGTGTTCCGAATTTTTCCTCAAGCGCCTTTTTGTTTCTTTCCGAACCACCCCTGCTGATGCTGTTGAGTGCTACATTGAAATACAGGTAACCATCCGGATCGACACTCCACCAGCGGTCTCTGATCTTTTCTGTCCGGAAGAAACCAGTGGCTTCAGCCTGTTTCTTTTTCCATCCCCCATATTTGCTTAAAGGTTTATTTTTCCGGGGTGCTTTGTAACCTGCAAGATTGTCGACTGTCCTTGTTTTGAACGGCTCCCAGGGATTATAGGTTGCAGGTGCACCCTGGTGATATACTCTTCGTCGGGCTTCAACGGTAACATATTGTTGTTCTTTTATTTTACTGTCTGAACAGCAGATTATTACGGCCAGGAAAAACAAAAAAACAGGAGACAGGATTTTCATTACAGGGAACAGGTTTAATTATGCAATAAATATATATCATTTTAAGCATTTCCGGGAATCATCCCGCTACCGGGATCACGAACACGGTGCGCTGGTCACGACCATCTCAATTCTTTACTTTGAACACTTTGCGCATCTCTGGCGTACTTTGCGGTAAATCAAACAGATTGCACTTCATTCCGGCACCTTCAGGATAAAATGTTAAAAAAAATTAATTTGCCATGATTTCATTATGGCTTTAAGGCGATAGTGAAGTATATTGCCTTTTATAACATATTTTCAATCAGTTCACAGCTTAACAGGTGTTGATGATGAACAGCTTATTTTTTCAAAATGAATGATCTGCCAATGAGAAAAGTATTATCATTTCTTCTGTTTATATTCTTGTCACATAACGTATTAAGCCAGGTATCAGATAATATTTCCGATACCGTCAGGAAAAATGCCGTAAAGATCTTTCTCGACTGCGACCGTTGTGATATGAACCACATCCGCCAGGAGATACCTTATATTAATTATGTAAGAGATGTCCATGAGGCCCAGGTATATATTCTCGAAACCCGCCAGAATACAGGCAGCGGAGGAGATCAGTATACTTATACCTTTGATGGTCACGGGGCTTTTGAGGGAATGAGAGACACGCTGATCCTTACAACAAATCCGGATCAGACAAGTACCATAATCAGAGATGAAAGGACAAAAATGCTTGAAGTCGGATTGCTGAGATTCGTTGCCCGGACACCACTGATCGATGAGATCGAGATAGGACACAAGCCCGGTCTTGAACAGGAGGAAGTGACTGACAGATGGAATAACTGGGTTTTTGAGTTATCTACAGAACCTCAGTACGAATCAGAAGAGACCAATAAGGAACTGGATCTCAGGAATTCAATAAATATTTCGAGAATAACTCCCGACATGAAACTGGAGATTGAACTCGATCAGTTCTATAACAGGGAGAAGTTTATTGAAAATGCCGATACTGATTCATCCACATCAAATACTTACATAACCAGTTCCAAATCGCTCGAGGTTCTCTTCGTGAGGAGTCTTGGCGAGCACTGGTCAGCCGGATTCCTTACGGAGGCAGGTTCTTCCACCAGGGAGAATTTCAGGATCAATACCACGTTCATGCCCTCGATAGAATATGATATTTTTCCATATTCCGAGTCCACATACCGGCAGCTAAGGATAATGTATAGCCTTGGTTATCAGTACAGCAGCTATGTTGATACGACCATTCTGAACAAGTTAAATGAAAGCCTTGCACTTCAGATGCTTAACGTTGCCTTTCAGGTTCAGAAAAAATGGGGATCAGTTAACATGGCTCTTACCGCTTCAAACTATTTACACGATTTCTCCAAAAACAGGATTGAGCTTAACTCATCGGTGAGGATAAGACTGTTTAAGGGATTGTCACTAGAGATAAACGGAGGAGTGGCTCATATAAACGACCAGGTAAACCTGAAGAAGGGAGATATTTCAGAAGCCGAGCGCCTGCTGAGACTTACCGAGCTTGCCACAAAATATCGTGTTGAAGGTGGTATTGAGATTACGTATACATTCGGATCAATATATAATAACATCGTCAATCCCAGGTTCAACTCAACCCGTTTCTATTATTAAGGTTTTATTTTAATTACTATCTTTCGGAAAATCAAAATCCTGATCTAAATGAAAAATACAAGCTTCCTTACAGTTGTTTTAATTCTGGCCCTGAGCGGCATGTTATCAACACTTTTTATTTCGTGTACTCCCAAAAAAAATATTGGGTTGCAGTTGTATTCAATCCGTGATTCAATAAGAAAAGATGTTCCGGCTGCAATTGAAAAAGTTGCACAGATGGGTTACACCTTCGTTGAACCTGCAGGTTACGGCGACGGGAAATTCTACGGGATGGAGCCTGACGAATTCAAGGCACTCTGCGAAAATCATGGAATGCTGGTGTTAAGTTCTCACACAAGCCGTCAGCTTCCCGATTCATCAAACTATGAGGAAACAATGGCCTGGTGGGATAAATGTATCGATGCACATGTCGCCGTAGGGGCGAAATACATCGTCCAGCCTTCAATGGGACGTTCGGCCTATGAAAGCATAGCAAACCTTAAACTTTGGTGCGATTATTTCAATGCCGTAGGAGAAAAATGTAACGCAAAAGGAATTCGTTTCGGGTATCATAATCATGACAGGGAATTCACAACTGTCCACGGAGATACTGTTATGTATGATTTTATGCTCCGGAACACCGATCCGGAAAAGGTGATGTTCCAGCTCGATCTTTACTGGTGTGTGGTTGGAGGCAAAGATCCGGTGGATTATTTCAACAAGTATCCCGGCCGCTTTGAGCTCTGGCACATTAAGGATAAGGAAGAAGTTGGTGCCAGCGGCATGATGGATTTCGAAGCAGCCTGGGCAGCAGCTGAAGTTTCGGGGATGAAATACGGAATCGTTGAGGTTGAAAAATATAATTACGACCAGTTCACCAGCTGCAAAATGAGCCTTGATTTCCTGAATGAGGCTGATTACGTGAAAATGCCACTGTAAGAGAATATCCAGCATTTTCCACCAATGCAGAAACATATATTATTTCTTGCAGGGCTATCTGTTTCCCTGATGATAAGTTCATGCGGTCGCAGTGACATTTCAGATTCTGAAAAACTCACAGCCGCTGTAAACCCGTTTATTGGAACGGGCTACCACGGTCATACATTCCCCGGAGCAGCCTTCCCTTTCGGACAGATTCAACTAAGTCCCGATAACGGCACCCAGGGCTGGGACTGGTGTTCAGGTTATCATTATTCCGACAGCGTCATTGCCGGTTTCAGTCATCTTCACCTGAGCGGAACAGGTATAGGCGATCTTGCCGATATATCATTTCTGCCTGTAACTGAAGAGGTAGTGTTTCGTGATAACGAAAAAAACGCCGGTTTTGTAAATCGTTACGCCGGGAAATATGATCATGAAGACGAAAACGCAGAGCCAGGGTATTATGCAGTCCTTCTTAAAAGCAACAGGGTTAAGGCTGAGCTTACTGTTACTGAAAGGGCTGGTTTTCACCGGTATACCTTCCCGGAAACGGGTGATAAGAATCTTATTATAAACCTCGGCTTTGCCATTAACTGGGATAAGCCTTACAAAACGGAAATCACTCTTGCCGACAGCTGCCTTATAACGGGAATGAGGCTTTCAACCGGATGGGCCAAAGACCAGCATGTATATTTCGCAGCTCGCTTGTCCCAGCCTGTTATACGATCACAGATCACTGAAGCAGGAGGGGAAGGCAGGAGTGCAGGTGTATTTGGATTCGGGAAGAATGAACTTCTCGTAAAAGTTGGAGTTTCACCGGTGAGTATTGAAAATGCGATCAGTAATCTCGATAATTCGATACCTGGCTGGGACTTTGAAGCTGTGCGGACAGCAGCATCTGAAGCCTGGGAAAGAGAACTTTCACGGATAAGGATATCAACACCCGACCCCGACAGGAAAACGGTTTTCTACACTGCATTATACCATACAATGATAGCACCGGTTCTCTTCTCTGATCTGAATGGTGAATTCAAGGGAGTGAACGGAGACATCAGAATAGCCGGAGATTATAAAAGATACACGATATTCTCGTTGTGGGACACTTACCGTGCCCTTCATCCCTTGATGACCCTGCTTCATCCCGATAGGGTGAACGACATGATAAAATCAATGCTCGATCATTATGAGCAGACAGGATTGCTTCCTGTATGGGAACTCCAGGGAAATGAAACCTTCTGTATGGTCGGAAATCATTCAATACCTGTAATATCTGAAGCGATTCTTAAGGATATCGGCGATTTTGACCGGCAGATGGCGCTGGAGGCAATGATAGTCAGCTCAATGTACGACCGCGATGGCATGGGCCTTTACGACTCACTCGGATTTATGCCAGCCGACCTTGTTCCCCAGTCAGTTGCGAAGTCGCAGGAAATAGCCATCGACGACTGGTGCCTTTCTGCAGCTTTAAGCAAGCTGGATAAATCAACTGAAGCTGGATATTTCATGAAAAGGTCAAAGAACTACAGGAATTATTTTGACAGGGAAACAGGATTCATGAGAGGCAAACTGAGCAACGGCGAGTGGACAACACCTTTCGATCCTGCCTGGTCAAAACACGAAGGAAGCGATTACACCGAAGGCAATGCCTGGCAATATCTCTGGCTCGCACCTCACGACGTCGAAGGTCTTATCGACCTTCTGGGTGGAAGGGAATCCTTCGCAGATAAACTAGAACAACTTTTCAATGTTGAAGAAGGAGTGAAGGGAGAGGAAGCTTCAGCCGATATTTCAGGGCTGATAGGAGCCTATGCACACGGGAATGAACCCGGACATCATACCACCTTCCTCTTTAATTATGCAGGCAGACCCTGGAGAACACAGGAACTGAACAGGCAGATACAGACAACCATGTACACTAATGCACCCGATGGCCTTTGCGGAAATGAAGACTGCGGACAAATGTCGGCATGGTATGTCTTCAGTTCCCTGGGATTTTACCCGGTAAATACCTGCGATCTGAGATACCAGTTCGGATCACCTGAGTTTAAAAAGGCAGTCATACAGCTTCCGGATGGAAATATATTTACCGTAAAAGCGCCTAAAGCATCACCAGCAAATAAGTATATTCTCGAGGCGGTCCTGAACGGTAAAGTACTGAATCGTACTTATATAACCTGGAAGGAAATACTTGAAGGCGGCACCCTGGAATTTGTGATGGGCTCCTCACCCCGGGAATGACCATCGTGCCTAAGGTACTTTAAGCCCCTGAGAGATCGGTGGCATTCTGAAGTGTTTACGGAATTTTAACACCTGCAGAGGTGTCCTTTGGTTATTTTTTCATTATTTTTATTCCATACATAATCATCTCAGAATGAAAAGATCATTATTATTCATCCTTCTTTTCTCAGCTGTGCTAGCCGGCTGCAATCAATACTATTCTGCCGGAGATTATCGGTCTGTGAAAAAAATAGATGCCCACGTTCATATCAGGAGCAGTGATGGCGTTTTTGAGGAGATAGCCGCGACGGACAACTTCCTGCTTATTTCTCCCAATGTTGATCACGGCGATTATGACGACCTCCGCGCCCAGCAGGAATTCGTTGAAGCTTCGGCTCTGAAGCATCCCGGACAGGTCTGGTTCCTTCCTTCTTTCTGGTTCGACACCGCAGGATGGCGGACCGAAGGATGGAGCAGAGAGATCATTGAACAGCTTGATGAAGACCTTTCCGCACCCGGCGCCATAGGAGTGAAAATATGGAAAAACATCGGAATGGTTGTACGCGACAGGGAAGGACGATTCATTATGGTTGACGACCCGGATCTTGATCCCATTGTAAATTTTATCAAATCGAAAGGAATACCGGTAACAGGCCATCTGGGTGAACCCCGGAACTGCTGGCTTCCGGTTGAGGAAATGACGGTCAGCAGCGACAGCAGTTATTTCTCCAGGAATCCTCAGTATCATATGTACCTTCATCCCGACTATCCGTCTTATGAAGACCAGATAAAAGCACGCGACAATTTCCTGGAAAAACATCCCGATCTTATTTTCATAGGTTGCCACCTGGGCAGCCTCGAATGGAATGTCGACTCACTTGCCCTAAGGCTCGACCGTTACCCGAATATGGCAGTCGACATATCTGCAAGAACCTGCCACCTCCAGTATCAGTCGGCAAAGGATCTTAAACGTGTGAGAGACTTCATTATTAAGTACCAGGACAGGCTCCTCTATGGAACCGACGTTGGTTACAGCGGAAGTAATAACCCTGAAGCGTTTAAAATCCGTATGCATGATACATGGACCGACGACTGGAAATATTTTACATCCGGAGAGGAGATGACCTCCACAAGGTTCAGAGGTACCTTTACAGGATTAAAGCTTCCTAAGAAGGTCGTGGATAAACTGTATCGCGAGAATGCAGTAAGATGGTATAAATTGTCAATCTGAGATAAATATTTAAGAGGTACCTGAATGCAGAAAAATAGCATCATTGTATCACTATCTTTCCTGTTTCTGATCTGTTCAGGATGCAGTCACAAAAACGGATCGATGATAAAATTCGGTAAGGCAGATATTTCGGAGCATGCATTCGCTTTATCAGATATAAATCCCGACCTTCCATACGACTGGACCGGTTACCGGTACCTTCTTCTTGAATTCAGGGCTTCATCGTCACAGAGGTTTGAGGTGGGACTGAAAAATGAAAAGGGCTGGCTTTTTAAAAGGATACATCCTTTTGCCGGTGCCCACGTCAGGTTCGTAATGCCGCTTGATTTCTACCGGGCTCAGCCTTCCAGGGGTAACGATATGGCCGCCACATGGAATCAGCCCCGGCAGATGGGTTTCATAAATGTTGAACAGGGAGGTTTCGGACCTGTCGATGCTATTGACAGCATAATGTTCAGGATGATAACCCCGCTGCATAAACCTGTGCTGGAACTGATGTCGGTCGACATTTCCAGAAGAGATCCGGGTGATACTCTTTTTGCTCCGGAGACACTCGTGGACCGCTTCGGACAATGGAAGACCGAAAGCTGGAAGGGAAAAGTGAATTCTGAAGATCAGTTGATGGCAATCTGGGAAGATGAAGACAGAAATCTCAGACCCGGCGACTTCAACTACGGTAAATACGGAGGTTATCTTAACACTCAATATGAGGCAACAGGTTTCTTCAGGTTAGAAAACATAAATGACAGGTGGTGGTTTGTCGATCCCGAAGGACACCTGTTCCTTTCAACAGGCGTGAACGGCATGGGACCTGGCTCCACCGCCACACCTGCCAGGGGAAGAGAATACATTTTCGATACTGTGCCCCCGCAAAGCGGACGACAGAGAGCAAACCGTTACAGGAGCTTTAACTTCCTTGGATGGAACCTTCAGCGTCGCTATGGAGAAGACTGGCAGGATAAGGCAAATGAGATGACTGCCAGAAGAATGGAGGCATGGGGATTTACAACGGGCTCACAGGCGCTTGACAAGCCATATATAACATACTTCCGTCCTCCGGGCGGCGTTGAAATAATGGGAATACCCGATGTGTGGTCGGATGATTTTGTGAAAAATGTTGAGGAAAGAGCAATGGAACAGCTTGGCAGGTTGAAGGATGATCCGATGCTGATAGGCTATTTCATCGGCAATGAACCTCCCTGGCCAAACAGGGAATCACTGGCCGTGTCGGCCATCCTCGACGGGCCCAATACAGCCACACAAAGTAAACTGAGAGATTTCCTGAAAGGAGGAAACAATCACGATCGCAGGGTGGAATTCTGTAAAATGACCTTTCAGAGGTATCTCGATGTAGTGACTGATGCAATCAGAAAATACGATCCTAATCATCTGATTCTGGGTATCCGTTTCGGCGGAACCCCACCAGACTATATCATCGAAATGGCCCGGATCTTCGACGTTTACAGCCTCAACACCTATGCTTACAGGCCTGATCCTTCATATCTCGATAAGATCCATCAACTGACAGGCCTTCCGATACTAATCGGGGAGTATCATTTCGGAACCCCGGGAAGAGGGATGGCAGCAGGACTTTGCCAGGTAAGCGACCAGAATAACAGAGGTGTGGCTTACCGATACTTTACCGAAAATGCATTTGCCCATCCTGTTGTAATTGGTGCTCACTGGTTCCAGTGGAGCGACCAGGCAAATACCGGACGTAACGATGGTGAAAATTATAATATCGGAATGATCGATGTGACTGACAGACCCTATATTGAACTGACCGGTGCCGTAACAGAAATGCACAAGGTGCTGTTCAGGGTCCATTCCGGCGATTTGCCTCCTTATGATATTCTTCCTGAAGGACGGACAAAAGTTGATTTTAAATACTGAAGATGATGAGAATACTTTACCTGTTGTTTTTTACCTGTGTAACAGTTGCGATACAGGGTCAGTCGCTTCCATATCAGAATAAATATGCTTTCGGAGCCGATGTGTCATTTGTCAGACAACAGGTAGAAAGCGGCAGAAAATTCATGGATGCCGACAGCACAGTGAAACCATGCCTCGAAATACTGAAATATCATGGTTATAACTGGGGACGGATTATGATTTGCAATGAACCGGTTACCAACCGGCTACGGCAAGATCTCAGTTACGTGATTTCAGCAGCACAGGAACTTAAAAAATACGGACTGAGCTTTCTTCTCGACTATATGATGTCGAATGGCTGGGCTAATCCCATGACTCAACCGCTTCCCTCTGAATGGGAAAACCTGAACCACCAGGAAAAAGTACAGGCGGTTTACAGCTATGTAAAAAAGACAATGGCCGCCCTCGACAGTGCAGGCGTGATACCCGAAATAGTACAGTTGGGCAACGAAATAGGTAACGGATTTCTCTGGCCTGAAGGTAGAATAAGATACGATAAACCCGAACTCAGTGAGTGGAATAATGTGGCCGATTATCTTAAAGCCGGCATCAGGGCAGTAAGAGAGGTGGCAGGAAATGACAGGAAGGTAAAGATAATGCTTCATGTCGACCATGGAGGCGATATTCCCATGACAACCACCTTCTTTGATAAAATGAAAGAACTCGGTGTCGATTATGATGTAATAGGTTTTTCTTTCTACCCATGGTCACACGGCACTCTCGTGGATCTGAAGGATAACCTTTATTTTTCAGCACGACGATATGGAAAGGAAATTATCCTTGTAGAGACAGGATATTACTGGAGACAGAGCAGATATTTCAGCAATGCAAGACCCCCTTTCCCGGAGACTCCTGAAGGACAGAAGGAATGGCTTAAAACTGTTAATGAGATCGTTATGAATATCCCTGAGGGTCTTGGAAGAGGAGTCTTCTGGTGGGAACCGATGAGCAGGGGAAGGGGATATTTTGATGATGAGGGTCAAGTTCAACCCATAATTCATGCATTTGAAAAATACGCACTTCCTCTGGAGAGGACCGACGGACAAACACGGATACAATAAGCAGACAGAATTAAGAACTAATTAACTTACCTATGAAAAATACTGATTCGAGAAGAAACTTCCTCAAAAAGGCTGCACTGGGCACACTGGCCGCCGTAAGCATCCCTGAGATAATAACAGCATCTGTTCCGAAAAAGAAGAAGGCTGCCATAAATCTTCAAAACGGACAGACCATCCTTTTCCAGGGTGATTCCATCACCGATGCGGGAAGGAACAGGGAAGATATGGGATTCAACAGCCCCAGACCGCTTGGAACAGGCTATGCTTTTCTTACAGCAGCACAGATACTTGAAAAATACGCCGGGTTTAACCTGAAAATTTACAACAAGGGCATCTCGGGAAACAAAGTCTATCAGCTTGCTGAACGATGGGATAAGGACTGCCTGGAACTGAAGCCTGATATTCTCAGCATCCTTATTGGTGTAAACGATTTCTGGCATAAATTCAATGGTAACTATGACGGTACTGTCGCGATCTATCGCAACGATCTGATTGCGCTTGTGGAAAGAACACTCAAAGCCCTGCCGGATCTGAAACTGATAATATGTGAACCATATGCTGTTCCGGGTGTAAAAGCTGTTAATGAGAAATGGTACCCTGAATTTCCTGAATACCAGAAAGCTGCAAAAGAAATAAGCGAGAAGTTCGGAGCGGTTTTCGTCCCCTTCCAGAAAGTATATGATGAAGCAATAAAAAGAGCTCCTGCTTCATACTGGACAGGTGACGGAGTTCATGCTGCCCTCCCCGGTGCACAGCTTATGGCTAAAGCATGGCTGGCTGCCACAGGCATTGACGGCTGACACCAATAATTCAGGACCTTATGAAAAACAGATTCTGTATTCTGGCAATATTGCTGATAGCTATTCTTTCTGTTTCAGCCGGCAAAAATCCCGGTTCGACAGTTTATGAATGGGAAAACCTGAAAGTAAAAAATAACACCAGGGGGACTGTACGGAATGTGCTTAAAAGCCCGACCCGTTCACTGGGGATGTTTGAAATCAAGGCTGTTACATTAAAGGGAGGAGCCCTGATTAAAGAATACAGGGTGGCGAAGGGCTATGATGAGATGTTGATAATCGGTGAAGGCACTTCAAAAATTACAATTAACGGAAAATCAGAACTTCTGGGTGAAGGAAGCGTGGTGGTGGCAAGCCAGGGCGATCAGGTTATAATCTCCAATGAAGCAAAGGAAGATATGACTTTCTATCAATTCAGGTTCAGACCACGGAGAAATGAGAATCTGGCGAAAAACATCCGTAAAGCAGATCCCGTATTTCGAAACTGGAATGATATTGAATTCAGGGCGAATGCGAATGGAGGCAGGCGTGATATAATGCGACAGCCAACGGCACTTATAAAAGAACTGGAGATACATACCACCCAGCTTAAGGAAGGATTACCGAGTCACAGTTCACATGTCCATCCTGATGAGGAGATAATACTGATAAGATACGGAAGGGTCGAGGAATCGATTAATGGTAAACCATTTCAATGCGGCCCCGGTTCTGTTATTTTTTTAACAAACGACGACGATCACGGGATTAGAAATGCAGGCCAGGGACCATGTGAATACTATGCAATAAGGTGGCTGACATACTGAGATTGTGAATTTTAAATACAAATAATATGACTGAGAAAAATATCCGAAGCACAGGGCTGGGCTCAGTAATCCCGGTTGCAGCGATGCTGCTTTTCTTAATGGGATCCTGCTCGGGAAATGACCCGGATACTGTTACTGCATTGCTTTACTCTGACAGCAAGCCTGTTGCGATCAGTATTAAGGACGGAAAAATAGCCGCAGTGAAAAAGATCTCAGATCTGCCTGACGGATCTGCCGGCCTCTTCGTCGCACCGGGTTTCATTGATAACCAGGTGAACGGATTTGCAGGTGTATCATTCACATTCGGGGGAGGAGAACTGACGGCAGAAGGTGTAAAAAAAGCTACCAGGGAACTGTGGAAGACAGGTGTGACAACCTATATCCCCACGCTTACAACAAACAGCAATGAACTGCTTACGAAAAATTTCAGCATCCTGGGAGAGGTGAAAGACGACAGTGCCCTGCTGGGATCCATACCCGGATTTCATCTCGAAGGACCTTTCATATCACCAGTAGACGGCTACAGGGGAGCCCATCCCCTGAGATTTGTCCGTAAGCCCGACTGGGAAGAGTTTCTCCAGCTAAACAAAAGCGCCGGCAACAACATCATTCAGGTTACTATTGCTCCTGAAATGGAGGGAGCTCTCGATTTTATCTCCAATTGTACACGGGCAGGTATTGTTGTCGGATTGGGCCATCATAACGCCGATGCACAGCTGGTTAAGGAAGCTGTTGACAGGGGAGCCGATATAGCAACACACCTGGGGAACGGTTGCGCCAACATGATCAACAGGCACATTAATCCGCTCTGGCCGCAGCTTTCCGACGACAGGCTCATGGTAAGCATAATCTGCGATGGGTTTCACCTGAACCCTGAAGAGATAAGGGTTTTTTACAAGGTCAAAGGACCGGAGCTGACAGTCATCACATCCGACGTAACAAGTTATGCCTCCCTGCCGCCGGGGAAATTTGTCAATATCGAGGGAGATACTCTCGAACTGACACCCGATGGTATGGTTAAATATCCTGCACAAAATGTCCTGGCAGGGTCAGCATCACCTCTTAAAAAAGGTATAGCGAACATAATCAGGGTCACAGGTTGCAGCCTTAATGATGCTGTCGGAATGGTAACCCGTAATCCTGCAAATCTATATGGTCTCGACGACAGGGGAGAAATAGCGATTGGTAGAAGGGCTGACCTTGTATTGTTCCGTATGGAAGATGGAGAAATGATTATTGAAAAAACTATCGTAAACGGAAGAGTGGTATACGATAAGGAGCAAAAAAGCATATGACGATTACATAACCTAATCTTAAATCAAATCAAAATGAAAAAAGCAACTTACACAAGAAGAAGGTTCCTGGGAACTGCAGCTGCTGCAACGGCACTAACTGTTGTTCCGTTCAGCTATTCATGTTCTTCAGGTTCAAAACCGAAGAAACCAAATTCAAAAGTGGGCGGTGTGCAGCTCGGTTGTACCACTTACAGCTACAGAAGCATGCCCCATAAAGTAGACGAAGTTATTGAATATTTGTTGCTTGCAGGGATCAGTTCAATTGAGTTGCGGAGTGTTGCTGAGGAAGATCTCGGACTTCCGACTATTCCACGTCAGCCCAGAGGCCAGCAGCTTACCGATGAAGAAAGAGCTGAGTTCGCAAAGGCTGCCGACGATGCCAGGGAAGCTCAGCGGCAGTGGCGTATTAATATGCCCATGTCAAGATATGAGGAGATGCGTAAGAAATTCAACGACGCCGGTATCAAGGTACATATAGCCAAATTTGCACCTTCTGCATGGACTGACGAGGAAATTGACTATGCTTACGAAGCAACAAAGGTGCTTGGAGCTTACGGAATTACAGATGAGCTGGGAGAAGAATCATGTCAGCGTCTTGGAAAATTTGCTGAAAAACATAACAGCCTTGCAATATTCCATAACCATTCCCAGCCGGCCCAGCCTGGTTTCTCATTCGATAAATATCTTGCTTATTCACCTGCAAACAGACTGAATTTTGATGCCGGACACTATTTTGGTGCTACGGGTCTGCATCCAAATGATATTATCATTAAGTACCACGACAAGATGAAGAGTATCCATATCAAGGATAAAACTGCTCCATCCGAAAATGGTGACGGAGTTAATATGCCATTTGGAGAGGGTGCAACACCAATCGCAGACATACTTCTTCTTCTGAAAAAGGAAAAATGGCCGATAAATGTGGATGTGGAACTTGAATACCGCATACCTGAAGGCTCCGATGCAGCTAAAGAAGTAGCTAAATGCATTGAATATATGAGGAATATACTTGAATAGGCGAATACTGCCTGTTTAGAACGATTATCAATAGAGAATGATTCTCATCTGAGAGTAACTCTTAAATGAGAATTATTCTTATTTGATGTTTATTCTCAAATGATACTAATTCTCAAATGATACTAATGCTCAGATGATACTTATTCTCAGATGATATTTATTCTCAGATGATAATTGTACCCTCATGAAGAAATCTGCCCTCCTGATCCCCCTCCTTCTGTCAGCTTGCCTCCTGAATGCCCAGAAAGACCTGGAAGTCATCACAGATAAATGGCTCGAATATACAGATGCAACAAATTCACTATATCGCCATATTGCCTCCGAAGCTTATGAAATACTTGACGTAAGAGCCCGGAAGATCAGAACTATCAGTTCCCTTACCGGATGGCAGCAAAGACAGAAGGAAATTAAAGAAACACTCCTCGACATTGTCGGTCCTTTCCCTGAGAAAGGCCCGCTCAATGCCGAAGTGGTGAGAACGGTCAACAAGGAGGACTTTAAAGTCGAACATGTCATCTTCGAATCACAACCCGGATTTCGTGTAACATCATCACTCTTCATTCCCAAAGGAGTAAGGAGAAACAGGAAAACACCAGCAGTTATATACTGCAGCGGACATTCGGCAGAAGGCTACAGAAGCGAAGTATACCAGCATGTAATTCTTAACCTGGTAAAAAAAGGCTTCATCGTTTTTGCATTCGACCCCGTAGGCCAGGGTGAACGACTCGAATATTTTGACCCTGAACAGGGGAAATCGGTTATCGGAGGACCTACAAGGGAACACTCATACCCGGGTTCTCAGGCTTTTCTGTCAGGCATGTCACAGGCAAGGTTTATGATATGGGACGGCATCCGTGCTGTTGATTACCTCCTTACCAGGACTGAAGTCGATCCGGAAAGAATCGGAATAACAGGCCGTTCGGGCGGAGGAACACAGTCGGCTTACATCGCGGCATTCGATGAACGTATTCATGCCGCAGCACCGGAAAATTATATTACAAACTATAAGAGACTGCTGCAATCGATAGGACCCCAGGATGCCGAACAAAACCTCTTTAACATAATCAGCCGGGGACTGGATCATCCTGACTTCCTGATAGTGAGAGCCCCCAGACCTGCAATGATGATCACCACAACAGGAGATATGTTCAGTATTGAGGGTGCCATGGAAACTGAGGCTGAAGTTCACCGTGTGTATGAAGCTTACGGAATGCCGGGTAATTTTTCGAGGGTGGAAGATGAAGCTGCACATGCATCGACAATGAAAAACAGGGAAGCAATGTATGCTTTCTTCAGGAAGCATCTCAATAATCCCGGAAATACAGCCGATGAGGAGGTTGAAAGATTGACTAAGGAAGAACTGCAGGTTACGGCTACAGGCCAGATTTCAACTTCAGCGGGAAGTGAAACGGTTTTCAGCATCAACAGGAAGGAGTGCGAAAGACTTGATGAGATCCTCTTTGAAAAAAGAAAGAATCCTTCTGAATTCCTGCCCGGCGCAATAAGGGCTGCGAAAGAACTGTCAGGTTACCGGGAACCTCCTGAAACTAATAAACCTGTCTTCACCGGACGTATTGTCAGGGATAAATACACTGTCGACAAATATTTCGTAAAGGGTGAAGGTGATTATGTTATTCCCTACCTTCTGTTTATTCCAGACAATAGTTCAGGGAATCTTCTTATCTTTCTCCATCCGTCAGGTAAGGCTGCTGAAGCCGGCCCGGGAGGAGAGATAGAAAAAATTGTCCTGAAAGGTGTAACGGTGCTGGCTCCCGACATGGCAGGTACAGGCGAACTGGGACCAGGCAAGCTGAGGGGAGATGCCTATTTCAGCGGAGTGTCACATAACCTCTGGTATGCCGCCATGATTACAGGCAGGAGCCTGACCGGGATACTTGCAGGTGACCTCGTTGGAATTGTAAAAACAGCAAAGCGGTACCACGGCCCGGTTAAAGAAGTTTATGGTCTTACCCGTGGCACTATGACACCTGTAATGCTGCATGCAGCAGCATTCTGCAGTGAGATCACAAAGGTGATCCTGGAAGAATCTGTAAAATCGTATCATTCAATAGCCACCGAACGTTTTTATGACCCTCATCTCATTATGACGGCAGTGCCGGCAGCTCTGAAAGAATATGATCTTCCTGACCTTGTCACTGATGAAAGACTGTTAATTTTAAAAAGTGAAGACAGATCCTTCTCAGCAGAATCAGTTTTTGATGATTATGGTAACCTTAAAAGAGTCCCTTAACTAATTTTAACAGAGTTATCAGGGTGAGTCATAGGATCATATTGTATTTGGTATTATTTTTATATGCATATTTCAACAACTAAACCTGGCTGTTAGCGAAATGAAAAATCCCCTGGGTCGCAGAGATTTTCTCAGAACAACCGTTGCCGGTGCCATGTCAGCCGGACTTGCCGGTAAAGGGTATCCGTTTTTTACAAAACAGAATCCGGTGAACAAACGCGTTGGTATAATCGGCCTCGATACTTCACACAGCGTCGCCTTTACCCGGGCGCTTAACAATGCAACAGATGATTCTTTCCTTGGTTATAAAATAGTAGCTGCATATCCAAGAGGAAGTAACGACATTAAAAGCAGTGTGGACAGGATACCCGGCTATACAGAAGATGTGAAAAAACTGGGTGTTAAAATTGTCAGCTCAATAGACGAGCTTCTGAAAGAGGTTGACTGTGTTATGCTTGAAACCAATGACGGAAGACTTCATTTTGAACAGGCTGTCCCGGTTATGAAGGCAGGTAAAAGGATGTTTATTGATAAACCTGTGGCTGCATCACTGAGCGACGCCATTGCAATATACGAAGCTGCCGCTTATTACAAGGTACCTGTTTTCTCTTCGTCATCTCTGAGGTATATATCGGGAGCGAAAGAGATTGCAGAAGGAGGTATGGGCAAGGTGCTGGGGGCAGATGTCTACAGCCCGGCCACACTCGAAAAAACACATCCCGACCTCTTCTGGTATGGTGTCCATGGTGTTGAGATCCTGTTTACCGTAATGGGGAAAGGCTGCAGAAAGGTGAGCCGTACTTTTACTCCTCATTATGACCAGGTAACCGGTGAGTGGGATGACCAGAGGATTGGTACCTTCAGAGGTATCCGGAACGGAAAGTCAGGTTACGGAGGAACGGTTTTTTGTGAAAAGGAGATCTGCGTTCTGGGCAAATACTCCGGGTATAATCCTTTGCTCGAAAAGATAGTGGAATTCTTTGACACCGGGATAGTGCCTGTTACATCAGATGAAACAATAGAGATCTTCACCTTTATGGCTGCAGCCGAAGAGAGCAGGTTCAGAAAAGGAGCAGTCATTGAAACGGCAAAGGTGCTTGAAAAGGCAGGGAAGAAGGCTTCAAAATTGAAATACATTTAATACAATTCAAGAAATAAAAATTCTATTTTACCTAACCACTTAACACCTTAAGAAATGACAAACAGACGGGATTTTATTAAAAAAAGCGCTATGGGTACCGCTGCCATTACCATCGGCGGACTGGGGCTGAGTGCCAAATCGTACGGTTCTGTGATCGGGGCCAACGAGAGGATCACGCTGGCCGTCATCGGCATCAGAGGTCAGGGCGGAGGCCATATCAGGACCTGGTCCAGGATGAAGGACAGCGCCAATGTGAGACTTAAGACTATCTGTGATGTTGACGAACAGTATTTCGCCCCTAAATCGAAAGAAATAGAAAGCAGTACAGGCGAAAAACCAGTTACTGAATGGGACATGAGAAAAGTGTTCGAAGACAAGGAGATAGATGCTGTATCTTTCGGAACACCAAACCACTGGCACGCACTGGGCACAATATGGGCATGCCAGGCCGGAAAACATGTTTATGTCGAGAAACCTGCATCTTACGGTATATGGGAAGGCCGCAAAATGGTCGAAGCAGCCCGTAAATACAATGTACGCGTTCAGGTAGGACTCCAGAACCGTTCCATTCCCCAGGTAATGCAGGCTATAAAATTCATGCACGACGGAGGAATAGGAAAAGTATATCTGGCCCGCGGATTGTGCTATAAACCCCGCGATTCTTTCGGAATAGCTCCCGACGGAACACCTCCGGAATCATTGCATTATGATATGTGGCTCGGGCCGGCACCATACAGACCATACAACGAGAAGAGAGTTCACTATAACTGGCACTGGTTCTGGGCAACGGGCGGTGGCGACACAGCCAACCAGGGACCCCACCAGTTCGATATCGCCCGCTGGGGACTAAACAAAAATGAACACCCACAGACAATCTATTCTATCGGAGGTATCTATGGTATCGATCCAAAGGAATGTGAACAGGAAACACCAAATACCCAGACATCTGTATTCCAGTATGCTGATGGCACCGTTCTTGAATTCGAAACAAGAGGCCGTTATACAAATGAAGAATCAAGCCTCGGAATAAGAATCGGTAATATGTTCCTCGGAACTGACGGATATGTGGAGATAAACGGAAGCCAGTGGAAAGCATTCCGCAAAAATGAAAGGGAGCCATTTGCAGGTTCGCAGGTTGGTGAAAGACCTACCGATTTCATGGCTGCTCCCGGTGGCGGTGGTCACTATGGAAACTTCCTCGAAGCTATCCGCGCCGGAAATAACGATCCTCTGCATTGCGATATCTATGAAGGATATATGTCAGCCTGTCTTCCAAACCTTGCAAATATTTCATACAGGCTCGGAAAGAAACTTGTTTTCGACGGAACAACCGAGAAGTTTGTGAAGGACAAGAAAGCCGACAAAATGCTTACACGCGAATACAGGGATCCTTATGTGGTACCGAAAGTAGTTTAGCATTATTTTACAAAACGGATGACACGGGGTTTCACGGAGAGTAAAATTTCTCCGCGGCCCCTGTCTTCCTCTTTGGCCATCTGTATAAACCTGAGATATGAATAGAAAAATTCTTTTTTTCACCTTCCTGCTCTTACTGATTCAGTATTCTCTGTCAGTCCAGGCACAGGATGCACAGGTGCTTTTCAAAAGACACGAAAAGGAAAACCGTATCGATGTAATGGTACAGGGAAAATTGTTTACATCTTATATGTGGCCGGTAAATGTTTATAAACCAATATTATATCCCGTGTTTACATCTTCCGGCACGGAAATAACAAGAGGTTTCCCCTTGAATCCCCGCGAAGGAGAGAGAAACGATCATATTCACCAGGTGGGAATATGGCTTAATTATGGTAAAGTGAACGGACTCGATTTCTGGGGTAACGGACACAGAGGATACAAGGAACCTGAAGGAGGAGAAATAAAACATCTCTCCGTCGAAAAAACCATACCGGGGACTAACGAAGGAATACTTGTAGCACAAGCTGAATGGCTCGGCCCCCGGGGAAAAAAGCTTCTCGACGAAACAACCGAATATCATTTCATCGCCCGGGGCAGCCTGAGGATGATCGACCGTCTTACAACCCTGAAAGCCGGCGACACGGTAGTCGTGTTCAGCGATACAAAGGAAGGAATGTTCGGAATTCGTGTGGCAAGACAACTTGAACTGCCGGCAACTGGTACGGTCACACTCCTCGACGCCTCCGGGAAACCTTCTGACCGGAAAGTCAGCGCTGCCGAAGGAGTTACCGGAAACTACCGCAGCAGCCGTGGAGCAACAGGTGAAGCCGTTTGGGGAACAAGAGCGGAATGGATGAATCTGTACGGTACCCTTAACGGAGAAAAAGTTTCGGTGACAGTATGCGATCATCATGATAATCCGGGATATCCTACTTACTGGCACGCCAGGGGATACGGGCTCTTTGCAGCCAACCCTCTGGGCTGGACCGACTTCACAAAGGGTAAGGAATCATTCAATTTTACTCTTCAGCCCGGACAATCAACCACATTCAGATACAGGGTCATAATCAGCAACGGCCTCTTTCCCGACGACAATGAAATAAATGATCTTGCGAAAGAATTCAACAACAGATATTAAATAACATTGCTATCTTTAAAGAATCAGGTTTAATTACACTGATCTCCGCAGGCGGATGTACATAGCTAACACGCTTTGCCATGAGAAGCCGGGCAAAGCAGAGATAGCACGCCTGCCCGCAGTGACCTGGTGAAGATGTGATTCCACAATAAAAAATTATTAACCAACGTAAAATTAAACATATGAAAAACGACCTCTCACGCCGCCAGTTCATCCAGAAAAGCCTTGGTGCCGGTGTGGCACTGGCATTCCTCAAAGAGTTTCCTGAAATAGGAGCTGCTTCTGCAAAAAAAGGAATGAAACTGGGTCTGGTAACCTATCTGTGGGGCAGAGACTGGGATCTGCCGACACTAATCTCCAATTGCGAAACATCCGGACTACTGGGTGTTGAACTCCGTGTACAGCATGCACACAAGGTGGAGATAGACCTTACACCTGCACAGCGCGCTGAAGTAAAAAAGAGATTCGCCGACAGCGCTGTAACATGTGTTGGCTATGGGGCAAATTACGAATATCACAGCCCCGATCCTGCTCAGCTTAAGAAAAATATCGACGGAACCAAAGAGTATATTAAGCTTTGCAAGGATATCGGTGCCACAGGTATTAAGGTGAAACCAAACTACCTGCCTCCTGAGGTACCCCGCGAAAAGACAATAGCCCAGATAGCAGCATCGCTCAACGAATGCGGCAAATTTGCACAGGATTACGGTCAGCTGGTAAGGGTGGAAGTTCATGGTAACATAACCCAGGAAATTCCAAACATGAAAGCCATCTTTGACCAGGTTACCGAAAAAAATGTCAAAATGTGCTGGAACTGCAACGATCAGGATCTCCTGCCCCCTGGACTGGAGGCTAATTTCAACTCCGTAAAAAAATACTTTGGAGATACCGTTCATGTACGTGAACTGAATGAAGGTGAATATCCGTACCAGAAACTGTTTGACCTCTTCACCGGAATGAAATACTCGGGGTGGATACTCCTGGAAGCACGTACAAATCCTCCCGACAGGGTGGCTGCCATGAAGGAACAGCTTGTAATTTTTAACAAGATGATTGAAAACTCCAGGAAGAATTCCTGATACCTTTATCAAAATCCGAAGCCTAATTGTATAACAGGGAGGAATTTGTAAGGCAGATCAAGGCCAGGGATGAAACCTGGGACTTTATAGTAATCGGCGGAGGAGCAACAGGCCTTGGTATTGCTGTTGACTCCTCCAGCCGCGGCTATAAAACCATTCTTCTTGAACAATCTGATTTTTCCAAATCAACATCCTGCCGCAGCACCAAGCTCGTCCACGGAGGTGTACGCTACCTCCAGAAAGGCGATGTGGGTCTCGTAATGGAAGCCCTCCGCGAAAGAGGTCTTCTCCTGAAAAACGCACCCCACCTCGTCAGAAACCAGCGTTTTGTAATTGCTACCTATAAATGGTGGGAGAAGTCGTTCTATACCCTCGGACTGACACTGTACGACCTTCTTTCAGGAAGAATGAGAATGGGTTATTCCCATCCCCTGAGTAAAGAGGAAGCTGTTAAGCGTATTCCACAGATAGAAAGGAAAAATCTTACAGGAGGCGTATCATACCACGACGGGCAGTTTGATGATTCGAGACTGGCCATCAATCTTATGCAGACAGCTGTCGACAACGGAGCGGTGATGCTAAATCATTTTCCGGTAAAGGGACTGGTAAAGAACAGCAAGGGAATCATCTGCGGTGTTTCTGCTGAAGATGCTATTGATGGCGGCAGCTTCGAAATTAAGGGACGTTGCATCATTAATGCCACCGGAATCTTTGTCGATGAAATCATCAAAATGGATGATTTGCGCCAGAGACCTCTTGTTCGTCCCAGCCAGGGTGTTCACCTTGTCGTAGCGAAATCTTTTCTCGGTGCTGAAGATGCAATTATGGTCCCACGTACAAGCGACGGAAGAGTAATGTTCGGCGTTCCCTGGCACGACCGCGTTATCCTCGGAACTACTGACATTCCGGTGAATGAATTCGTGCTTGAACCAAAAGCACGCGAGGAAGAAATAGATTTTATACTCGAGACAGCCGGTCGCTACCTGTCTGTCAAACCCCGGCGAAAAGATGTCCTGTGTGTGTTCGCAGGACTCAGGCCGCTGGCTGCACCGAAGGATGACACCGGCACTGCCAGGACAAAGGAGATTTCACGAAGCCATAAGCTTATAGCATCAAAAAGCGGACTCGTGACAATAACCGGAGGCAAGTGGACAACTTACAGGAAAATGGCCGAAGATACTGTTAACATGGCAGTCAGCATACAAAAACTCCCTTCACGAAAATGCATCACTCCCGATCTTATGATCCATGGAGCCACTGAAAAAGCCGGCGATGACAGAGACTGGCTCTCCGTCTATGGTAGCGACAGTGCAGGAATAAAGGGGCTTTATTCTGAAAATCCTCGGCTGGCAGAAAAGATACATCCTTCTTTCGAATGTACCGCTGCATGCGTTGTTTGGGCAGTAAGACATGAAATGGCAAGAACCGTGGACGATGTGCTGGCACGAAGAGTGAGAACCCTGTTTCTCGACGCCGCAGCATCAGTAGAGATGGCACCGGCAGTCGCTTCACTGATGGCTGATGAACTGAAAAAAGATAAAAAATGGGAAGAGGATCAGGTGCGCAGTTACACAAACCTGGCTTCTGCATATATTCTTGGATAATCACTTCCGTCTGATCAGGATGATTTACATGAATTACAGCTTCATTATCAGCCGTTTCCTTTTCTTTTATGCGATTGTGTTTTTTATGGCCGGCAGGATCGATGCCCAGGCTCAGACCGGAAAGGTAATGCTAGAACCTGATTCAGGCAAAATGAATCATATCGCATTGGATTTCCGGAATGGAGAATACCAGATCGTGACAACCGGTGCCGATCCATGGATTATTTCACTTCCGCTCAAAAATACCATTCCCGGTGATCATAACATTTTAACCTTTGAATATTTCTGTCCTCAGGGCCTTGATCATATGGAACTTTTCTTTGGCCCTCCCCTGAGTGAAGCCAGGTCAATGAGAACCGGTGCCGTAGGATTGTCAGAAGGTTGGACACTTTTTACTGCTGACCTCTCGCAGGATAAAGGCGACTGGGGTAAGGAAGGCGACTGGTTGAGGATTGATTTTGGAGGGAAAGCCGGTGTAAGAATCCACATAAGGAATATAGCCTTAAGACCCCCGACGGAAAGGGAAATTATGCTGGCAAAGAACAGGGATGAAAAAGCCCGGATGGAAGCTGAAATGCAGAAGAGAATTCTGGAATATCTGAATGCTGATTACTCATCTGAAATCATCAATGTTACAGTTGACAGCCAGACAGTATGTATTAAAGGACATGCTTCATGCAGTGATCTGTTCCTTTGTGAGGTTGCTCCTTACGAGGATGTTACCGAAACCGGAGATTTCAGGTTTGTTTTTCCGGTGGGAGAGGGTGAATTCAGCAAGGATATAGAACGTTTTTCACTGAGGGATGGTATCAATTACGACAGACTGCTCTCGAAATGGGTCCTGGCTGAAAAAAATCCATCAGGATACCGGCTGGTTTCACATGCCCGTTATCCGGATGAAATAAAGGCAAAATACAACCTCCGTCCGGTTGTTCCGCGAAGCAGGAAGGGCTTAGGCGGTTTCAGCGCACACCGCGGGCATATTGAGGATCTCGATGAGCTCGGAATATCAAGCGCCACTGTTAACATCTGGTTTACAAGGTTTATGTTCACGGAACCGGCACCCGGAAGAATAATGCATAACTATAACGGGCAGAGATATTATTTCAGGGAGAAGGAGGTTATGATGCTTGATTCTACCTTCAGGACTACAGCCGGGAGAGGGATTGTGACTGCCGGAATTCTGCTGGTGGGTAAAGCTGAACAATGTCCCGACCCTGAAATCGGGAGGCTGCTTCAACATCCCGATATGGACCCGGCAGGTATCTACAGCATGCCGAATATGACCAGTCCCGAAAGCGTTAATTGCTATGCCGCAGTAATAGATTTTCTTACAAGCCGCTATACCCGGCCTGACAAAAAATACGGGATGCTGAACCACCTTATCATCCACAATGAAGTTGATGCCGGATGGGTCTGGACGAACATGGGCAGAAAAAGCGCACTGCTTTATATGGACGCCTATATCAAATCGATGCGGCTTTGTTATGCAGTTGCAAGAAGCTATAATCCTCATAGTGAAGTATTCATAAGCCTTACACACCATTGGGCCTGGACTTCAAATCCTTTGTTCCATCCTTCAAGGGACCTGATGGAGATATTACTGGATTATACGAGGGCGGAGGGTGACTTCCATTGGGCTGTAGCCCAGCATCCTTATCCGCAATCCCTTTTTGAACCAAAGACCTGGCTTGATGAACAGGTTGATTTTTCCTTCAGCACTCCGTTGATCACGTTCAAAAATCTTGAAGTGCTGGATGCATTAATGAAAAAACCTGAAATGTTGTACCAGGGAAAAATAAAAAGAACTCTGTGGCTTTCAGAGAACGGAACCAATTCCAGGTCCTATTCAGAACAAGATCTCGCTGAGCAGGCTGCAGGTTTTGCCTATGCCTGGAAGAAAATGAAAAAACTAGACGGGATAGACGGTTTCCAGTGGCATAACTGGTTTGACCACAGGGGAGAAGGAGGATTAAGACTGGGACTGAGAAAGTTTCCGGATGACGAAGACGATCCGGGAGGGAAAAAACCTGTATGGTACCTCTATAAAGCTGCTGATACCGGATCAGAAAATCAGGTTTTTGGACCCTATAAAAAGATAACAGGTATCCGCAGATGGAATAATATCATGTATAAAGGAAAAATAGAATAACGAAATCCCTTTCCTGAAGCCTTTTCTTGAATTACCCGATCACTCCCGGTCAACAGGCTGATGCATCATCCTGTCCTCTATAAATGAGGCCATTTCCGGTATTGGCATCTTCTGGATGACATAAAAATGTTTTCCTGAGGGATCATTTTCCCAGCTGTTATTTCCTTCAACGGTAACTGTTATCCTGCCCTGTACCGTGTCAAAAAACCCCTGGGTTCCATAGACGCCGATAAGAACAGCCGTTTCATCCCAGCTCATCCTTCCGTTCCTGTCATCTTCAGAGAATGGGATACTAATACTGAAAACATCCTTCACCGGACTACCTTCAATGTCTGAACTGATCAGGCGTAATCCTGTAAATATCTTTGATCCTATTTCAAATCCGGTGAAGATGATCTCCCCCGGCCAGTTGTCAAGTGCATACCTGGATGATGCGGGGTCAATGAAAATATTGAATTCCCTCCCCGACGGAAAACCTCCGGCCATGGAAACGAGTCTTTTCACTTTTTTTGCTGCCAGCTCTGTTCCATTGAGATTACTGTACTTATCAGCACCGGATTTCAGTAAACCGCTGATATTCGTCAGAAACCCGACTGTTACTATAGTAACGCTATTATCCGGCTGGCTGCTTAGCACTTTCCTGTATATCTCAACAGCATCAGGTACATCCGATGTTCTCTTTACATCGTGAGGGTAATATTTAATTATTGAATCGGCCCAGTGCTGACGGGCTTCCATATCGGCTCCTTCACCTTTCGGGGCCCCGATCTCCAGGTCTCCTCTGTTGAAGTAGGTGTTGATAACATCAATTGAAGGAGCCACAAGCTCATTTTTATTCGATGACACCGTGGCAAGAATTTCAGCCCTGCCGCTGTCGGCCATCGCATGAAGAAATGCAAGAGCACCCACATCATCATAATCAGGCCCGAGATCGGTGTCTAAAATGATTTTGACAACTTCATTTTCTCTATCGGCACATGATCCAAAAATCAAAAGTGACAGAGCCATCAGAAAGACAATCGTTTTCATGTTATAATTTTAATAAAGTGTTATCAGTATATTTGAATATCAATTTTATGGTCATTAATTTTTTATGTCGTATTTTTCATTCTATTGCAAAAGTAATTTATGCCTGGATTTGTAATTGGAGTTTATCCTTTTTTTGAATTCAAAAATAAGTATCCTTATTTTAAAATAATCACATAATCAAATCATAATGAGACTGACATTAATGATTTTGCTTGCTGCACTCATTGCTTCTTGCAATAACAGTGATGTGACATCATACGTTGACCCTAATATAGGCGGTGTGGCACCCCTTCTCACTACAAAAACCCCTACTGTTCACAGACCGAACAGCATGGTAAGAGTCTTCCCGGTTACCAGACCCGGGCTCGGAGACAGGTATCTTAGCGATAAGATTTACGGTTTCGCTCTTAATATGCCTGCCTACAGAAGAGGATACGTGACCGAACTTATGCCTGCCAGCGGTATCCTTTCACCCGGAATTAATGAAAATGCTTCTTCATATGATCACGACCTTGAGGAAGTACATCCATGGTATCACAGGGTGCTTCTTGAAGATTCAGACATCAGTGCTGAATGGACTACAACCGCTCACTCGGTATTATACAGGTTCATGTTCATGTCAGGCGATTCAAATCATGTTCTTTTCAGGTCGAAAGGAAAAGCCTTCTTCACTGTTAACAGCAATAATGTGGTAACAGGCTGGGAAGAATTCATGAATACGAAGCAGTATTTCCATGCAGAATTCACTGAAAACTTTATAAACCATGGTGTTATTGCTGATAATCAGATTATTAGTGGAGTGGATAAGGTGTCAGGTACAAGGACAGGATTATATGTTTCATTTGAAAAAACAGGATTACCAGTTGAAGTAAGAATAGGGATTTCATTCATTGATGAGGAACAGGCGCGCGATAACCTGTTAAGGGAAACTGAAGGCAGATCATTTGAAAAAATTAAAGAAGAAAGCCACAGTATCTGGAAAGATGCCCTTGGAAAGATCATAGTAAAAGGAGGTACAGAAAGGCAGAAGAGGATATTCTATACGAGCCTCTACCGGGGATATGAGCGTATGGTCAACATTTCCGAATATGGAAGATATTACAGCGGATACGACAGGAAAATCCATGACGATAACGGAAGGCCTTTCTATGTCGACGACTGGCTATGGGATACTTTCAGAAGCCATCATCCCCTTTTCTTCATTCTTGACCCTCAGAAACGTATCGACATGGCGCAGTCGTATGTGCTCATGTATGAGCAGAGTGGATGGATGCCAACCTTTCCCCAGTTTTACGGGGATTTTCCGGCGATGATAGGTTTTCATTCGGCTGCCCTGCTGTGGGATATATATAGCAAGGGTGGTGCCGGGTTTGACGTTGAAAAGGCTTATGAAGGACTGAAAAAAAATGCCATGAGCGGGACGATGCTGCCATGGCGTGCGGGACCTATGTGCTCCCTCGACAGCTTTTATCTCGAAAAGGGATGGTATCCGGCCCTGGATGAAGGTGAAAAAGAGACTGAACCTATGGTCGACGGTTTTGAGAATCGTCAGTCGGTGGCTGTTACTCTCGAGCACAGCTATGACGACTGGTGCCTGGCAAACCTGGCAAAAGCTCTGGGAAAGGAAGAAGATCACAATTATTTCATGCAACGTTCAAAAAATTACCGTAACGTCTATAATCCGGTCACAGGCTTCATGTCGCCAAAAAAAGCTGACGGAACATGGGTGGAGCCTTTTGATCCCGGCTTATCGGGAGGCGTGGGAGGCAGGATGTATTTTGCCGAAAACAATGCATGGATATGGAATTTTTCAGTAATGCACGATATCCCCGACCTGATCTCACTGATGGGAGGAGAAGAGGTATTTACAAGACGCCTGGATGATCTTTTTAATGAGCCATCCAAAATTGCAAAATGGCGGTTCATGGGACAATTTCCAGATGCATCAGGTCTTAACGGGATGTTCCCTGCCGGAAATGAACCCTCATTCCATGTTCCTTACCTTTATAATTATGCCGGTAAACCATGGAAGACACAACGAAGGATCAGGGAGATAATGGAAATGTGGTTTGATGATGATCCCCTGGGCCTCCCCGGCGATGAGGACGGAGGTGCACTATGTTCATGGTATGTCTTCTCGGCAATGGGATTTTACCCTGTGACTCCCGGGAACGGACTTTATGCTATCGGAAGCCCCTTTTTCAATGAAATCAAAATTAAACTGTCTGACGGAAAGACATTTACTGTCAGAGCGAAAAATTGCTCCCGCAAAAACAAATACATTCAGTCGGCGAAGCTTAACGGAAAGGATTTTAACAGGGCATGGATAAAGCATACGGAAATTACTGATGGCGGAACTCTCGAATTAATAATGGGCGAGATGCCTGAAAAAAACTGGGCCTCTGACCGGTCTCAGTTCGTTAACCTTGCCGGTAACTAAAAATATAAAGCTGTGAAAAACAATCTAAAACTGATTTTTACTGGAGCGGTTCTTATAACCGTATTATCAGTTTCTTGTGCCAGAACCATACCTGATACTGAACTCTTCAGGGTACTGGAATTATCTTTTGAAGCCTCCGGCCCGGGTTCAAATCCTTATGTCAACGGGCCGGAGCTGATTGCCAACTTCCATGGAGTTTCCGGAGAGGCTTCCGGTTCGTCATACAGGGTTTATGGTTTCTGGGATGGAGGTAATATCTGGAAAGTGAGATTCTCCCCCACAAAAAAGGGGCGGTGGGAGTTCAATACCGAATCATCGGATAAAGGACTTGACAACCACAGAGGCAGTTTTAATGCAATAGCCTCCTCCTCTGATAAGCTGAACTCAAATATCCTTTACCATGGTTTCCTTGAGCGGGAAGGTACCTACTCGTGGAAGCTGAGTGATGGAACACCATTTTTCCCCGTCGGTGAAACCCAATGGTCTTTTTCTGAAGAATTTACATTAAGCGAATGGAAGGAATGGATGGACCTGATCGCTGACAGGGGTTATAATACATTCATGGGTTGCTGCTGGCTCGGTAAATATACCAGATCGGAACTGAAACCTTTTGCCGGCAGAGACCCTGCTTCCGATACCCTGCTGGTTGATTTTTTCAGCAGGCAGCTTGATACCATGGTTCAGTATGCAAACGATAAAGGCATTATGATGGGACTGGTTATAGGTGGATTTCCCGATAACAGCCAGTGGTTCACAAGATTCAGGACCATGGAGAGAAGTGACAGATGGTTCCGGTATATAATAGCACGTTACGCAGCTTTTAACGTAAGGTGGGGATTGTTCGGTGAACTTAATGAAGCCGTGGGCAGTTACAGGCTGGAAGATAAATCGTGGGAGTGGGTCGGTGAGCATTATGCCGAACTGGTAAAAAAATATGATCCATATGATCACCCTGTGGGAAGCCACAATACCAGGGTGGATTTTAATGCTGCCGCTGATAATAACATTGATTATATAAAGGTCCAGGAAGGCGACAGGACATCGCCGCAGCAGTACGTAAATGCACTGAGACTGCGGGAATGGCAAAAGCCGGTATGGTATGAAGAATACTGGTATGAAATGGACGGAAACCAGGATGTGGGAATTCAGAATACTTACAGGAATTTTGTTCATGCTATGGCTTTTCCTACAATGGGAAGCCTGATGAGAAATCACCAGGGTATAAACACTCCCTTTCCTCCTGATGAGGCTGGTAAACAGGGAATATCCCTTTATAATTACCTGATGGCAAATGATACGGGTATGCTCCGTATGAGCTATTTTACCGATTTCTTCAGTATCCTGACAGATGATCTGGATGAATTTGTGCCGGCATCGACTCTCGTCAGCCGTGGTGTATGCGGAAAATTCGGGAATAATCTTGCGGTCTTTCTGGAGGAAGGAGGTATCTTTACTGTTGACCTGTCAGGGATTCCCGGTATATTCAGGCTTACAGCACTTGATATCAGAACAGGTGAGAAGAAGTCGCTTCCTGATCTGAACGGAGATGCTGAGGTTGTAATAGATACAGGGTTCAGAACCGATGCTGCAGTTCTTTTCATCAAGGATGGTAACTGACATAATCCACATACCAGGTACTATAATTATTATATGACTATCAGGAATGATTAATAATGTATCCAAAGACGCTTGAAAATCAATTGTTTTACCCCATCCCCAGGGGGAGTCAATTGATTTTCTTCGCTCCCCTTGGGGTCGGGGTAAACGAAGAACCGGAGCGAAGCGGTTCTCGACGAAGTCAAAATCAATGGAGTTTTATGTACGATTCCTGACACTCATAAATTAATATATCACTTTCATAAGTTCTGACGAAAGAAAGATTCATCGGCAAAGTGGTGAGATATTGAAAAATACAGCATATAAATAATGATCCATAAAGAAAAAAATAAAAAATGAAGAAGCTTGTTTTGATCCATACCGTAAGATGGTATGAAAGGTCGGTGATGACACCCTTTGCAGATCCATGGGGAAAAAAGAACCCCGGTGTTGAAATAATCAATATAATGGACGACTCCCTGTTGTCTGAAGCCCTCATTCACGGCGGACCTTCATCATCGGTGATGCGCAGAATGCTTTATTACTACATGGCTGCCGAAGACATGGGTGCTGATGTTACAATGTGTACATGCACAACCATGGGGGCCTGCACCAGGCTTGCAAGAAAGATCGTGAAAAATCCGGTAATGAATATCGACGAACCCATGGCAAAGGAAGCAGTTGCAAATGGTAAGGTAATGGGAGTTTTTGCCACCTTCCCGACAAGCGCTCCTGCTACCAGGGAACTGCTTGAAATTGAAGCTGCTGAACAGGGAAAAGATATTGTCATTAAAACAGTTATTAACGAAACTGCTGCACAACACCTCCTCAGAAATGAGATAGACAAACATAATGAAATAGTCCTGGGGGAACTTGACAAACTCCAGCACCATGTTGATGTCATAGTTCTCGGACAAATAAGTCTGTCACAAATAAAGTTTGAAGGGATAGTGCCTGCTATGCAGGTTGGATACTCAGGATTTAATCACGCAGGAAAACTTCTCGGTATAATGTAGGGAAGCAAATACAGCATGTTTAAGATAACCAGGTGGAAAAAAACACAAAAAAAAGATACATTCTGATTCTGCTTCTGTTCTTCCATACGGTAAACACGTATATGGACAGGATATGTATTTCAGCAGCCAGCGGCGATATACAGGCAGATCTGGGAATCAGCAGCCAGATGATGGGTTATATTTTCGGGATTTTCGCACTCGGGTACGCACTCTTCCAGATCCCTGCCGGATGGGTCGCCGATAAATACGGACCTAAAAGAGCCCTTACCTGGATCGTTACTTCATGGAGTACTTTTACTGCATTGTCGGGAGCTGCGTGGAACGCAATATCGATGCTGATAATCAGATTCCTGTTCGGTGTCGGTGAAGCAGGTGCTTTCCCGGGAGCTACAAAAGCTTTCTACAGATGGATACCTGCAAGGGAAAGAGGAATTGCCAACGGGATCTTTCATTCAGGCGCCAGAGTAGGGGCAGCCCTGTCTTTGTTTATTCTGCCATTTCTAATCAGACTTGCAGGATGGAGGCTGACATTCGTAATTACCGGCGCCCTGGGATTGATATGGGTGATCATCTGGAAATGGTGGTATCATGATAATCCCCGGCAAAACAGGAAAATCAGTGAACAGGAGCTTGATTACATTGAATCCGGTATAGCTGAAGATGCCCTTCCAGGGGGGAAACTAGCTTTAGGACAAATACTTACATCATCAAATATGCTCCTGGTGATGTTTCAGTATGTAGCAAGCAACATAACCTTCTTTATCAGCTTCACCTGGCTTCTTCCATACCTCGTGTCCCAGTGGGGTAAAAGTGCGGAGATTTATGCCCCGATACCCCTTCTGTTCGGGACTTTTGCACAGTGGTTCTCAGGATGGATAGCAACTCTCATCTATCAGAGGTTCGGACAGGTACCTTCACGTAAGATCCCTGCTATAGCCGGATTCATGCTGTCGGCAGCAGGTCTTGTCCTTATTATCTTTATGCCCGGAAACTCAGCTCTGGCCTTTACTATGATGTTCTCGGTAGCAGTTTTTGGAGTTGAAATGACAATTGCACCCAGCTGGTCTTTATGTATGGATATCGGCGGAGACAGGTCAGGAGTCGTTTCTGCAACAATGAATATGCTCGGAAACATAGGTTCAGCCCTGAGTGCAATTATTTTTCCCTTCTTTATCAGCAGTGTCACAATCCCCTTCCTGGTCCCGGAGACAGGAACAGCAAATTCATTCTTTATTTTTGCAGCAGTCATGAATATACTTGCAGTCATTTCATGGTTTCTGATACGGCCTTCAGTGAAGCTGGGGTCCACAAAACCTGAAGTTGTGAAAAGAAGAATGATAATTTATATCATGCTGCTTACATTAATCACACTTACAGTTCTCCTTCTTAAATTTCTAAAATTCTGAAAATGAAATTAGGTATCAGCAGTTATTCTTTTACATGGGCCGTCGGAGTCCCCGGCCATTTGCCTCCTGTACGGCTAAATGAAATGGACATACTCAATATAGCTGAAGATCTTAATGTTACGCTTGTCCAGATCGCCGATAATATGCCTCTTCATAAAATGACTGAAGAACAGCTTGATAACCTTGTGCAGAAAGCTTCAGAGCTGGGAATTGAACTGGAAGCCGGAGCCAACAGAATGACTCCCACGAACCTCCGGCAGTACATTGGTATAGCGGAAAGGATGAAGTCACGAATACTGAGGTTTGTAATTGATGGTGATGATTACCGTCCTGATGTCAATGATATTATCTCAGTAGTCAGGAATGCTGAACCTGTGCTGAGAGAAAAAGAAATTATACTTGCTGTCGAAAATCATGACAGGCTCTTTACTTCTCAGTTTGTAGAAATAATTGAATCGGTTGCAAGTGATTATGTGGGCATCTGCCTTGACTGTGCCAACTCACTCGGAGTTGGTGAAGGTATCCGTGAGGTGGTAAGCAGTCTGGCTCCCTATGCTGTTAACTTTCATCTCAAGGAAGTTTCGATAAAGCGTAAATACCATAAGATGGGATTTGATATCGAAGGAAAGCCTTTCGGGGAAGGTGATCTCCCGCTCCAGTGGATACTCAGTGAGCTGCCTGGGAAATGCCGTACGGCAATACTTGAACAATGGACTCCTCCCGAAGAATCGCTTGATAAGACAATAACAAAGGAAAGGATATGGGCAGAAAAAAGCGTATCTTATCTGAAAAAATATTTTAACACTTAGTTTTAAAAATAAATACATAACAATTAATACTACCATCATGAATGTCAAAACCCGATCCGGCAGTCATCTTACTGGTATAATGGTAATGCTGCCAGCCATGATTGTTGCACTGGCAATAAGATGCAGCATGCCTGCCAGAGAGAAAGTTGTTCAGTGGCAACCATGGGAATCCGCAATTGAGGCAAAAGAAAGCCCTGAAGGACGTCCATATGCAGTTGAGGTTTCTTTCCAGGGGCCAGAGGGACAGCAATTTACAAACCAGGCATTTAGTGATGACGGAAAAATTTACAGGTTCAGGGCAGCTTTCCCGTCTCCCGGTACCTGGACATGGTCATCGGCATCCCCTGGCAGTAATGACAGAGGCCTTAATAAAAGTAAAGGCAAGGTTGAAGTTCTTGCTTATGAAGGTGATAATCCTCTTTATCGTCATGGCGACCTGCGTGTCAGCGAAGACAAAAGATATCTTGTTCATGCCGACGGAAAACCTTTTCTCTGGATTGGAGAGACAGGATGGCGGTCATTAAGGAGCACTTCAATGGAAGACTGGCGCCATTACATAGATACCCGGTCGGATCAGAAATTCACTGTCATCCAGGTAAGTCCCAAGGGAGTCAGTAAGAATCCGGGTAAGGATCTCAGGGAAACCTCATTTCTCAGCGACCGCTCTCCTGATCCTGATTACTGGAGTGACCTGGATTCTAAAATACGTTATGCTAATGAAAAGGGCATTATCATTTTTATGGTCGGGATCAGTAAAGTGTGGAATGATGAATTTAAGGAAAACCCCGGTAACCAGGATTTTGCCAGCTATTTTGCGGGAAGGATGGCTCCCTACATGGTAATTTTCTCACCCAGCTTCGACCAGGTGTTTATTGGAGGCAATGACACCATGGCAATGGAACTGAAAAAATATACTACACATCTTGTAACACAGCACCCCGGAACCAATTATGAGGCTAATACGAAGTACCGTAATTCGCCATATACTGATTTCTGCGGTATGCAGAGCGGTCATCATGGCGGCCGGCTCGAACGGGCATATAACGCGGCACGCCAGTGGACACTCGATATGTGGAACGGGAATCCCCTGAAACCCGTTATCAATATCGAAGGTATGTACGACGCACGCGGGAACAATAACGGTAAGAACTGGAGAGAAAAGGACGTTAGAAAAATCGGATGGATTTCCTGGTTGTCAGGATCAAAAGGATATACTTATGGTGCCGGCGATGTCCCCCCAAAAGTACCCGAAGGATCAGGAGGAGTATGGAGATGGAATGACAACCCCGACACCTATGATTACTGGAAAAAAGCAATACTGTGGCCCAGTGCCGGACAGATGACAATCATGCATGATTTCTTTAAACCTCTTGAATGGTGGAAGCTCATACCAGCCCATGAACTGGTACTCAACCAGGAAGCAAATGATACCAGTAAAATGGTTGTATCGGTAGCTTCTGACAAAAGTCTTTTACTCGCATATCTTCCTGATAATCCTGAAATAAACCTCGATCTGTCAGGCTTTTCAGGTACTTTTTCAGGGAAATGGCTGAACCCTGCAAACGGAATTACCATTCAGATGGATGAGAAGGTAACTCCTGAAATAAACAAACTGTTCATGAGACCCCGTGGTTGGGATGATGCCCTGCTGATGCTCAGAAAAGACTGAGATCTCGCCCAGGATACAAAAAGTAAATATTAATATTTTCTATAATGAAAAATTCTATACGTATCTGGAAGTATCTGCTTCCTGCAGTTTTAGTGATCATTATAATCTTTCTCCTGGGAAAATTGACCGGGTTAAAAAACTCAGGTCCTGAGGGATTTAACAAAAAAAGAACTACCGTAACTGATATCAGAAGCCCGGGTCTGCAATCTTTCGATTACACCCGCTTTTTTCATCCTGAATCATTTTACCGGCCAGGGTATTTCTGGTCATGGAATGATACAATGACAAAAGAATTGTTACTGGAACAGATGACAGACATGAAGGAACATGGGGTTATGACTCTATGCCCTATGCCCATACCTTCCGCATTCCGGCCTGTAAATATGCCGACACGGATGATACCTGATTACTTGAGTCCGGGATATCTGGAACTCTTTCAATTTATAACTGAAAAATGCAATGAGTTTGATATGGTCCCCTATCTCTACGATGAGGGTGGCTGGCCTTCAGGAAGTTGTCTTGGCAGAGTGGTTGAACAGAATCCTTCACTTGTGAGACAGTCATTGACAAGAAAAATTCTTGAACCTTCAAGGGGAGATACTGTCGTGATTCCGGCTGACTGCATCTCAGCTTTCATGTACAGGGGAAATACCAGGCTCAGCCGGATAGATCCGGGCACTACACTCATCGTTGAAGAAGATAGTGCGAACGTCTCTATTTTTACAGTCTCCAGATCAGGTACATATCCTGACCTTCTCAACCCCCGGTCAACGAGTGAGTTTATAAGGCTCACACACGAGGAATATAAGAAACACATTGGACAATACTTCGGCAGCACTTACAGAATTGCATTTACTGACGAGCCAAAAGTGGCTAATCCCGGGTGGACTGATGACCTCGCTTCCTCTTTCAACAGTAAATTCGGATATGACATAAGAAATGAACTGCCTTCCCTCTTCGGCGGAGCCGGCATGAATGATATGAAGGTGAGAATTGATTTTTTCAACTGGTGGTCACAACGTTTTGCCGACGCTTATCTCGGCCAGATACAGGAATGGTGCCATGAAAATAACCTTATGTCGGGCGGCCATCTCGACGGTGAAGACGCTACGATCAATGCACGTACTGCAGGTTATGGCCATCCCCTGAGAGCCTTGAGAAAGATGGATGTCCCGGCAGTGGATGTAATCTGGCGACAGTTATGGCCCGGAAAACAAAATCATCATTTCCCGAAGTTTGCATCCACGGTTGCCCACCAGTCGGGACTTCCCTGGGCGTTCACCGAATCATTTGCCGTATATGGCAATGGTCTGACTGCAAGCCAGATGAAATGGATATCAGATTACCAGTATGTCAGAGGAATAAACCTCCTGGTAATAGGCGGTTATCCCCTTTCAAAAAAGGACTGGCTTCAGGCCGGATGCAGACCTAACTGTGGCCCGGGAGATCCGGTATGGAAATATATGGACATTTACCATGATTATGTTGGAAGACTGAGTTACCTTCTCAGCCTGGGCGAACCCGGTATCAGAACAGCTCTTTATTATCCTGTAAATGATATATGGGCAGGCGGTCCGGATGTAAAAACAATTTGTTCATCAAATGACGACCTTGCCAGGATCCTTCTGGAAAACCAGTGCGATTTTGACTTAATCGACGACGATATTCTTGCAAACGAAGCGGTGAAGATCAAAAACGGTAAACTGAAAATTGGTCCTATGGAATATAACTCCATCTTCATATCACGTAATGAATTCATGCCTGCCGGATCAGCAGAGAAAATTGAAAAGTTCATAAGAACAGGTGGGAAAGTGATATGGGTGGATAACGATAAGAGTAAGGGAACACTGCCGGGTGCGATATTCACCACAACTGAAGACCTTAGTCAGCATATAGAACCGGTTGTACATCTCACTGATCCCGACAGGCATATCCGTGTCTGCAAAAGAATAATGGACAGGGCTTCATTATATTTTGTCACCAATGAAGATACCTGTCATAAGAAAATAACAATTGTATTTTCTGAAGACATGAGGCCTGTCAGGCTCGATCCTGAAACTGGTTTATGCCATGTGCCGGCACATGCTGTTAGGAAGCAGCATGGATGGGAAATCCCTCTTGAAATGGAATTTGCCGGATCAGCAGTTTTTATCTTTACAAATGAGGTTCTTCCTGTATCGGAAGAACCCGTTGCCGGTGAGTCAGTATTACAAACCATTACTGAAGGATGGACCTGCGGCAAAACCTCTGAGTATACAATAGGCAGCCATAGTACCACGATTGATAATAATCCGTCTGAAACGAAAATCCCTGCTAAACCTGGCGACTGGAGAACAATTTTGGGAGAATCCTTCTCCGGTGATGCCTTATATGAAGTAAGTTTCAGCTGTTCGGAACAGGAAATTAAGAGAGCTTCACTGCTTGATCTTGGTGAAGTGAAGTATTTCTGCCGTGCGGAATTGAATGGTCAGGACCTGGGCAGGAGGATATGGAAACCTTTTGCCTTTGATATTCGCGGTAAGCTTAAGGAGGGGAATAATGTCCTGAGGATAACGGTAACCAATACTCTGGCGAATCAGTATGTCACAACGAAAGCTCTTGATGTCTGGACAAAAAACCAGCTTGGTCCTTACCATTCAAGAACTCTTGCCTTTGAGAAGGAATCATTGCCTTCCGGTTTGTACGGCCCTGTAACTCTAAGATAGCAATGGACCGGATACCATAATTTAAACAGAGAAGACTTTAACAGAAACAGGAAAGATGCATTACATCAATTAAGTACAGGCAGATCAAATAATTATCTGCCTTTCAGTCTCTGTATCTCCTTAAAATGTTCCATACTTGCCTTTTCACGCTCAAGTCGGGTCTTTGTGCGGTAATCGTCAAACTCCTTCTTCATCTCATCGAGTTCGTTCCTTGTTTTCTGCGTTATGCTGAAGTTACGCCTGAAAGCAACAAATCCCGATCCCAGTAAAACGAGAAGACCGGCTACTATTATCCACATTATCAAGTTGTACAGGGTCTTGTTCAGCCCTATTCCAAGCACACTTATCCTTTCTTTCGTCCTGGTGGTTTCATCAAGGTTTTCCTGCGTGATACTGAGAGTGTTGCGCAGGGAATCTATCCTGCCGTTGAGCTTCCCTGTAAGGATCTTGTAATCTTCAATGACAGATAGCGCGCCGTCAAGAGAATCGAGTGAATTACCTTTAATCTTCTGGAACATGTCCTCACGTATCGCCCTGTAGTTTTCGTATATCCTCGTCTTCTCCTCAATGAACTGCATCTGGTCCCTCAGAGTCCCGTTATCCAGAACCTCCTGACCTGCTGTCTGGCTTTTTACACAATTAACACCTGTGATCAGAAGGGTGATTGTGATTACAAATTTTAATCCTGGTTTAATCATATCATCGGAGGTTAGTTGGTAATCAATAATCCGGTCAATAAAAAAATCTGTTAGCTGCCATAAAAATAACTATTATTTGAATCTTTTATTTTTAAGTGCCTCCAAAATATCATCAGTCATCCCAAACAGGAATCATTGTTAAATATATTTAAACGAACCCGTGGTGAACAGCCAACAAACCTCTTAAAATTTTGTTAAATAGTATCTGACGATGTTTTATTGGTACACAATTTGGATCAGATCATTTAAACAATTAAAACTAAGAGGTATGAAAACACATGTATTTAAATCAACGGGCCTCTTGCTGTTATTCGGATTATTAATGAATCTTCAGTATAGTAACGCTCAGGACAGGAAACTATCCCGTCAGGAGCTCAAAGAGGTCAGAAAAGCCAGGATGGAAGCTAATTTCATCGTGCTTGACTCAATCCTTAATTCAAAGAATTTTGTCCTCAGGGCCGATTACCTGCGCGACGACTGGGGTGTTAACATCCCGGTGATCTCAAACCTTAATTTCATTCTGGTGAATGAGGAAGGAGGTGTTCTCCAGACAGGCTCACCTGCCGGGATAGGTTATAACGGTGTCGGTGGAGTTACTGCAAAGGGGATGCTTGGAAGATGGGAAATGACGTCGAACAATAAGAACCTTACCTATACGGTGAGATTCAACCTGGTGACAAATCTCGGGAACTACGATGTCCTGATGCACGTGGGAGCCAATGGCAATGCTTCAGCTACAATCAGCGGACTCGGACCCGGTAAACTCACATGGAGCGGTTATCTTCTGCCCGTGGAAGATTCCAGGATCTACGAGGGACAGATAACAACCATCTGATCGCAGCTCCATAACAGGAAGGAGGCCCGCAGCAGATGAACTAAAAATCCATATATTTGTCTGTTATGATCCCTGAACGGGAACAAATAATTCTAACAGTACAAATATGAAACTCAAAAAAATCCTCCTGCCGCTGATTATTATGGCAGTGGTCATCTGCTGCGGGCTTTCACTTAACAAACAGGTATTCACTTTCAAGGAGACTCCTGTCGGAGTTGAACTAACTGAAAATGGCAATAAAGTTTTTTTCTATCAGAAAACCCCAAAACTGTCTCCCGGAAAAGCATATTTTAACAACTACCTTCACCCGGTTTACAACCTTAAGGGTGATGTTTTTACAGAAGAATTTCCTGCCGACCATTATCACCACCGTGGCATATTCTGGGCCTGGCATCAGATATATGCCGGTGAAGCAAACCTGGGCGACGGATGGATGATGGAAAACATTGAACAGGAAGTGACACAGGTAAAAACAAAAGCCGGGAAAAAATCAGCCCGCCTCGACGCAACTGTTCTATGGAAATCGCCACGATGGCAGAACGGAACAACCCCGTTCATTCAGGAGGAGACGTCTGTGATCGTATATCCCCGCGAAACAAATATCCGTAAGATAGATTTCATTATAAAGCTTAAGCCACTTACTGAAGGCGTACGCATAGGTGGATCGGATGACGAAAAAGGTTATGGGGGCTTTTGTGTCAGGGTCCCCCTCCCTGAGAGTACGGTGTTTACTTCTGAAGAGGGACCTGTCAAACCCCAGAACCTTCAGATAAAAGCCGGCCGATGGATGGATATCTCCGCTTTTCATGACAACAGCGGTGAGAAAAGCGGCGTGGCAATATTGTGCCATCCTTCAGTGCCGGAATTCCCTGCTCCGTGGATACTGCGACAGAGAGCAAGTATGCAGAATATTGTTTATCCCGGGCGTGAACCGGTTAACCTCGATAACCCCGTTGTACTGAAGTACAGGGTAATAATACACACCGGTGATGCCTCTGCAATAAATATTCCTGCTCTTCAGGATGAATATGAAAAACAAGACCTTGAAAAATAATCCGTGAAAACGAAATGAAAATAGCTCATCTTGTTTTTCTGTTACTGGTTTCTGTTCAGATATTTACACCTTCATGCAGAAACAGTTCCGAAAAGGCAGTAAAAAGTGAGGCTGCTGAAACTGTAGATTATGTGAGATCACAATCTTCTTCCGTCCCTTTCAATGCAATACATAAAGCCGCCCTCGAAGGGAACCTGCCTTTGGTAAAAGATCTTGCCTTAAACGGAACAGGGGTGAATACCCTCGACGCCGAAGAGAGAACAGCTCTTATGTATGCTTCATATAACGGCCATACAGAGGTCATGAAATACCTCCTCGATGCAGGAGCTCTGGTAAATGTTGCCGATATCTATGGGCGTACAGCCCTCATGATGGCTTCATCGGGTCCCTTCCCCGAAGCGGTAAAGTTGCTTCTTGAAAAGAAGGCAGAGGTTAACAGTTCCGACAGGGAGGAACATTTTACAGCACTGATGTTTGCAGCATCCGAAGGCCAGCTGGAGATCGTAAAAACACTTCTCGATCATGGCGCTGATCCATTCCGGAAAGATGTCGACGGTGACGACGCTCTTACCTTCGCCCGTAATAACGGACATAGCCAGGTAGTTTCTTTTCTCGAAAAACTGTCAAGGTAATCCCTGTAAAGAACCTTACCTGAGACATCAGTAATCAGATACTCATTTCCCGGGTTTGCTCACCCTGAACCAGTCTATGTCCGTATATCCGGCATCGTTGGTAATCCCGCTCCTCAACGCGAAGAATCCGATTTTTGCACCTATCCACTTACCCGGTTTCGCAGTGAAGGGACTGGAGAACCCGGTATATTTTTTACCGTCGCTGCTGTATGAAAATGAGCACACAGCTTCCCTGCTGACACTGACTCTTATGTATACTGTGGATCCATTGAACGGAACCTTCTCGGACGTTACTTCCTCAGAACCTTTTTCTGCAGCGCTGCATGATGTGTAACTTAACATCATCCGGCCGTTTTCCCTGCTTAGTGCCACACAGGCATAATCACCACCCATGATTACGAGCCCGCTTCTTTCATTGTCGTGTATCGCGTTGAAGGTGAGCCTGCATTCAGCAGTAAACTCTTCGGCCGGAAACTTCTGCAGAAAAAGATTCGGTATGTCCCATAAGTTCTTGTAGCCTTCCGGAACAGGAATGCAGTTAAGTCTGTAGAAACCCAGGTTGCCCGATGGGAAACCCCATGTGATCTGGTCGTTTCCATGCCACTGCCATTGAAGACCTGTCACCGGAGCATCGAATTCATCGCTAACAGGAGGATTCATAAGGGGATATGTCTTTCCCACATCAGGCTTCCTGAAAGTTGTGACAGGCTCACCGCAACCATCTCCGTCCTTATCAGATCCTATCACGGGCCAGTCGTTCTTCCATACCACAGGATTAAGGTGGACAACCCGGCCATAGGCCCCCTTGTCCTGAAAGTGAATGAACCAGTCTTCGCCGGTCACCGTCGTTACCCATGCTCCCTGGTGCGGACCGTTGATGTTTGTTTTCCCCTGAGCCATCACGGTCCTGTGTTCGTATGGTCCGCAGACATTTTTCGACCGGAGGGCAAGTTGCCAGCCTGTGGCCACACCTCCTGCCGGAGCGAAGATGTAATAATATCCGTTTCGTTTGTAAAATTTAGGGCCTTCAACAGTGCGGTTTTCCGCATGACCGTCAAAAACAACCACTTCATCATTATACGTCATGGTTGCATCCGGCTTCATTGTACAGACCACCAGGACACTTTTTATTCCTGCCCGGCTGCCGGCAAAGGCATAGGCCAGATAGGCTTTTCCGTCGTCGTCCCACAGTGGCGCAGGATCTATAAGCCCTTTTCCCTTCTTTATCATCACAGGCTCACTCCATGGCCCTGCAGGATCTGGTGTCTTTGTCATATATATTCCATGATCGGGATCTGGGAAGAAAATATAAAATTCATCGTTATGGTACCTTATGCAGGGTGCCCATATGCCATTACCATGCTGAGGATTGTCGAAAAGGTCAGCAGGTTCCAGGTGTGGAAGGGCATAACTGATAAGCTCCCAGTTCACCAGGTCTTTTGAATGCAGAACCGGCAGCCCGGGAACACAGTTGAAAGATGAGGCTGTCATGTAAAAATCTTCACCCACCCTCACAACGTCGGGATCCGAAAAATCAGAATGCAAAACCGGGTTAGTATAAGTGCCATCTCCATTATCCGCAGACCATGCACCACCCGAAAGATCAGAAGTCCTTTTCTGTGCATGAAGCAACGGTACAGTAAAAAATATTATCAGAACAACCACAAATAAGGTATTCTTTTTCATCGGTCATATCTTTTTTAAGTGAAACATCTGTGCTCTTGAACTGCTGAAGTCGATTTCAAATCTTCCTTCTGCCTTTTCCGACAGGACTTTCTTCTGCATTGAGATCAAATCGTAAGAGCTTATCATCCAGCTGCCTTCCGGGAGTATTGCTGTCACTCTTGCCTGAAAGCTTCCTGCCAGGACATACTCTTCGCCTTTCAGTCCGAGTATGCGGAGACGGCTGTCGAACTTCTCCATGAAGATATTGTCGCTGCTCACTACCGGCACAGGCTCCATTTTCCAGAACCTGATATCGTTGTCTATTACCTCCCTGAACCAGAGAAGATTATCGGCAGACCTGTGCTCTTCAGGTTTGAAATTGCCTGAGAAGTAATGCCCCTCCTTGTTTGCCGGCTTATGGCCTGTTGACCCGTATCCGCCTCCGGCGAAAGCTCCGAGAAATGCTTCGACGACATCTTCTTCAGTCCATCCGTCACCCTTGCCCTCATATGCCAGTTCATCATCGATGACAGGTTTGTTTTCCCCGCCGATAATAAAATTTATCTCTATATGATCAGCGCTCTGATCAGATTTTTTGAGCTTCGACTGGAGTATCACATGATCGAACCATGAAGGAGAAGGGGTGTTCAGGGCTTTCGTCCAGAACCTTACAGAATGAACGCTTACCGGAGTCGGATAGGGGAGGAAGGTTTGCAGGATCTCACCAAAGGAGATTATCTGTGATGGAGTGAAAGAAGGCTCCTTGATGTCAAATTCGTTCGACAGACATAGCCAAACATTCTGATAGCTGCCATAGCGTGCAGCTATATACCTTAGTATGGGGGTTACATCGTTATTGTTACCGGCGGCTTTCAGTACCGACCTCGATTCTTTTGTGTCGGGTCCGTTAAGGATCAGGTCTGTAATAAGATCCTTTTCAAAGCCCGTCTTTACAGCCCTGTCGAGACGGTTGTAAAACCACTCTGTATTTGGACGGTGGGAATAGTTCCCGTCATCGGTGGGATTGCCCGTGAAATCAAGAAAAGGTTTGGAAGAAGGATGAGGATACCGGTCGCCGGTAATACCTATCCTTACTTTTTTAAAATAAATGCTGTTCTTTATTATATCATCTCTTATGTTGCCTCCTGCAGGCTTATCCCTGAAATATTCGGACAGGAATGAATACATTGTGTTTCCCGTAATATACTGATGCGTGCCGTCGCTTCTTTTATACCATCTGCTGCCGGGGCTTTCAGGATCGGGCATCCAGAATCCATGATGTTCTGAAGCTGTGGCATTTATCTGAAGTCCCTCATGCTGGCCGTTCAGCTTCCGGTCGTTCGAGACGACACGAATGAGAGTCCATTTTCCTGTTTCGGTCGGACAGAATCTAACCCTGAAAATGTTACCTGAGGGATTTCCTGAACCGTCACCATCATAAAAACCATATACAGTCAGGGTCTTCCGGCTGTCTTCATTAATCCATGTGGTCTGAAGCACGATATCCCTTACCGGATTGTCGGTTACCACGTAGCGCTTACCTTCGAATCCGATTTCGATAACTGAATACAGGGGTACATTGTCAGTTGTCTCCGACTTTCCCGGGATAATCATTAAAAGGAGAGAGGCTGACAGTAATTTTAATATGTTCATTTATACTTCTCTATGAATTATTGATATCGTCTGATGTAGTTATTTCTCAATATATGATTATTTATTAAATAAAACCATCATGTCTTATTTTGAGAAATTCTTTGATCCCGGTGCCGGATATTTCCTGGAGGCATCATCGAGGACAAGGATCCAGTCGAGGGCTTCGCCCGGATCAGGAGGGACAAAGGTTCTCTGTCCGGATGAGAATCGTCAGGATGTAGAACAGTCTTTTTTCATTTTTATACTATCGGTTTCTGTTTATATTTATTCTGATTGCATTCTGTGGTAAATCTTCACCGTATTAAAAGCAGTATTTTAATACGGCGATATTATCCTGTTTCTCAGGAAGGAAAACATAAGATCTTTTAACTGCATGAGACACACCTTGTAGCCGAAGGCACCGCCTTCATTCGTTCGAAGGGTATGTCTTTTCCGCTTTCGTCATTTCAGATTATTGTTTCCTATGGAAATATTTGACTTCAAGACTTTCATTTCATGAAATTTACAATCTCATTAAATTCTTTCCTGGGGCTGGCCCCGGAAGCAGCATCAACAGTCTTCTCGACATTACCGATCCGCAGGACAACCACTGCACTGAATCCGGCAGGTATCTGGTATGTATCACGTTTTGTGTTTATATTTCCTGCCGGGCTGCCGTATATCCTTGCTCCCAGACCCAGTCCGTGTGCAGCAATGAACATGTTTTGGACAGCCAGCCCGCAGTCAAAAGCAGAGCCCGAACCAGGTTGGTCTGACTCTGCTCCGGATATGATTATCAGAACATTACCGGCAACAACATTACTGATTATCTCCTTCATGGCAGAGTCGTCTCTTATTACTGTGAACCGCCAGGGCTGAAGATTTCTTGCACTGGGAGCTTTTATCCCGCATTTAAGGATAATATCGAGCTGCTGATCTGTAACAGGGACTGTGGAATAGTTCCTCTCCGAGAATGATGTTTGTAAAAGATCGGTTACACTGTTACCTGTTGCCTGTCCCCTCAACATCTGGCCAGCATAAAGGATAATGAAGATAAGAATAATTGACTTGATTTTCATAGCTGGGAGTTTTAAATTATCGTAACTTAATATGCTGTTGAAGTTAATAAATTTTGTTCTAATGAGGGGCACTTTTATCAGCCTGTGAAGCACAATAACCTTCTGTGGCATATGCCTTCACATGTGAAATCTTGTTGTGAATTCGGACAGAAGCTTCCCTTATAGATGAAGGTTTATTCCTCCGAAGAAAATAATACCGGGCATCGGGTAGCCGTAGTTAATGGAATATTTCCTGTTGGTCAGGTTCTCACCTTTGATAAAAATATCGATGGACTTATTGATGTTCCAGGAGATCCTCGAATTGAAGAGGGTATAACTTTCTTTCAATGTCGATGGTGAGATTTGTGTGCAGAGATTATGAATATGCTGGAGGGAAAGGTTAAAATTAAGCCTCTTCAGTTTATAGCTTCCACTGAGATTTAATTGTTGTTCAGGAGCAGCCACGATCAGTTCTTTCATTGAAATATAACTGCAGGTTGCATTAAATGTAAGTTTGTCAGTCGGTTTGAAGGAACCGGTAAATTCCACACCTGTATTCGAGAATTCCCCCGTATTTTCATTTAATGGTCCGGTCGCGGTCATCACCGTTTGTATCAGGTTATCACCATTAGCCTTATATAAGGTAAGTTCAAGTGAAATTTTATTCATAAGTAATTTTTGCAAAATACTGATCTCATAATCCATCATTCTTTCCGGTTTCAGACTGGCATTTGCAGGGGTAAAAAGATAAAGTTCGCGGATAGTCGGACTTCTGAATCCTTTAGAGACAGAAGCCTTTATTGTTGTAGAGGCTGTTGGCCGGTATGCCACTCCGCCTGTTGGTACAGGTTCATAACCGTATATGTTGTTATGTTCCAGCCTGAAGCCCGCATTTAATGTAATCTTACTGAATAATTCCTGCTGGATGTATGCATAAGCGGCCATTTCAAAAACAGTCGTATCACCCAGTACCATCCCATTTCCACCCATTGCAAGAACGTTCTCGGCAAATCCGCCGTATTTCTTGTAATCGTATCCAAATGTTATAGTATTTCCCCTGAAAAAATTAAATGCCTGGAAAACAACTATTCCGTAGTTTTTGTCTTTTGAGTGAAATCCGTCGGTGATGTTATGCTCACCGAAGTTGTAAAAGAATCTGAAGGAGCCGTTTGTTTTATCAAACTTATTGTCGAAGACGAGGGCACTCATTCCACGGGTGATGTCATATGTATAGCCTGCAAATCCTCCTTCTTGTCCGGGATCGGTGGCATCGAAGTTCGCCAGGCTAATATTTCCTTCCATCTTAAAGTATCTGCTGAATTCATAACCCGCTTTGAGATACCCGTTATTGATCCTAAAATCAGATGAATCCCTGTGACCCTTTGTCTGGTCGTGATTAAAAGACGCAATAACATTGAAACCCTTCTTCCTGAAACCCGCATTTACCATATATTTTTGAGTATTGTAAGAACCATACATTATACGGCCATTTCCCATGAATCCGTCTTCTTTTTGCTCCTTTGTAATAATATTGATTACGCCACCCATTGCATTTGTCCCGTAAAGTGTCGAGGCAGGTCCCCTTATCACCTCAACCTTTTCTACATCTGAAGCAATATATGTGTCAGGTAATGGGTGCCCCATGATACCCATAAACTGAGGATTTCCATCGACCAGCATGAGAACCCGGGTATTGGGATTACCACCTATGCCTCTCAGCATTATATGCCCTGCAGAACCTGTGGCTACACCGAAACCTGTAATCCCCCTTTCTGTGACAAAAAGACCCGGTACCTGTTCCGACAATACCGGTAACAATGCTGATTCAGAGCTTAATTCAATCTTATCTTTCGATACTACTGATACTGTCAACGGAACATTATTACGGTTAACGTATGTCCTGGAACCCGTGATTACAACTTCATTAATGTTAATGGTGTCATTTAAAATACTATGATTTTCCTGGGAGAATCCATAATTAGTCAGGATCAAAGCAGTTATGAAAACTAAAAGGTGCCTTTTTTTCATGTGTGAATATCGATATAGTGATACGAATAATAATTACGTGTTACCGGACATTTAAAAAAAATCAGTCGGCCCGGCTCATTACAAGTTTCCCGTGAATTATCCCCTTGATGCCGATCAACTTGTCTGATAATTCTGTCAGCCTTTTTGCTTCTCCTTTTACCGCAACTATCTCAAGGCAATTATCATTATCGAGATGAAAATGCTGCGAAGAAAGTATAACATCATGATAATTATGCTGAATGTCATTCGATCGTGTGGTTATCTCGCCCCTATGATGGTCGTATAGCATAACCACAGCACCTGCAACTGTCTGGTTACACTTCCATTTTTTCTCTGCCAGGTTCTTTTCCACAAGATGCCGGATAGCCTGTGAACGATTAGAGAGTTTATTTTCAATTACAAAGGCATCCAGGGCTTTAAGGATTTCTTCATCCATGCTCACACCAAAACGGGCAAGTGCCATCGTGTTAATTTTTGGAAATTCGTGACATAAAAATATAAAATATTCTAATGACTGGTAGGATTCCTTATTAGAATCAATGAAAATCTTATTATTTTTATATGACCAGCACTCGTTAAAATAAAACCTTTTCCGATGAAACCAACCAGATTCATTTTACTGCTGACGATGGTTTTCATTATACAGGATTGTAATTATGAAAAACCTCATTTTACAATTTACACAATCGGCGATTCCACCATGGCCGATAAAAGACAAGAAGTATATCCCGAGACAGGGTGGTGCCAGATTCTCGGAGAATATTTTGATCAGGGTGTCATCGTGAGCAATCATGCAGTGAACGGAAGGAGTTCCAAAAGCTTCATAGACGAAAACAGGTGGCAGATAGTCCTCGACAGCCTGAAAGCCGGAGATTATGTTTTCATACAGTTTGGTCATAATGATGAAAAGGAATATGATTCCACCCGCTATACAACTCCATTCGGGACATACAGGCAGAACCTGGAGAGATTTGTAAACGAGACAAGGGGCAGGGGAGCGACACCTGTACTTTTCACACCGATCGTCCGGCGGAAGTTTGGCGACAATGGTTTGCTGACAGATACTCATGGTGATTATCCCCGGTCAGTCAGGGAGGTGGCGGATAATATGGATGTTCCCCTTATTGATCTGCAGAAGCTTACGGAAGAGTGGGTGAATACCCTCGGTGAAGAGGCCTCAAGGGAATATTATCTATGGACATTACCTGATGACAGATACCCGGATGGAAGAAAGGACGACACTCACCTTTCACTGAAGGGAGCAAACCAGGTAGCCATGCTCGCACTCAAGGAATGTACCAGGCTGAAGCTGCCATTTTCGGAAAGGATAATTACAGAAAAAGTCACTTTCTGAACATTTTCTGCTTTCAGACCCATACCAGTAAGTTTGTAAAATCAGGGTGTGAAATAATTCACAATAATTTCTTGTATAAACTACATTTTTAGTTTAATTTTACAATTCTGTATCTTTACCGATGAAGCCCCTCACATTTGTCACCTGTTTTATGGTTATCCTCCTTATGGGTTGTACCGGCAACAGGGACGATTTACTGACCTACAGGCTGAGCAGGGCAGACTATACTGAGACAATTAATATTCCCGGGACTGTCCAGGCAGTGACAAGCACTCCGGTAATGGCTCCGCGGTCTGCCACCGGTGGTTCCTTTACAGTAGTCAGGCTTGCCAGGGATGGAGCCATTGTAAAAAAAGGCGACACAATATGTGTCCTGGAGTCAGCTGAGCTTGAAACAGCCTACAGGTTGCAGGTGACCTCTCTTGAAAAACTTGCTGCAGAGCTGAAATCAGCTGAGGCAGATAACCGGTTCAACATAGCACTTCTCGAGTCGCAGGTTGCCACAAGCGAGGCCCAGGTTAAAATATCTTCTCTCGATTCACTTCAGATGCAATTCGCGACAGAAACCGGGAAGAAACTTCTTGAACTGGAGATGAAAAAAGCATTGATTGAAAAGCAAAAGGCAGAAAAGAAGCTTGAAGCTGCCAGGAAAATTGCTGAAACAGGGATCAGGCAGATGAAAACAAGAATTATACAGGAAGAGGCCCGTACCAGTAATTATCTTAATGAGCTAAATTCCCTTACCCTGATTGCACAGAGAGATGGTATTGTCCAAAGGGTTGAAGCCCCGACAGTTATGGTCATGTCATCTACTGGCTCAGGATCATTCGGCGGACCGATAAAGGAAGGTAGTGTGCTTATGTCGTTTTTTGGCGGCAGTCCTGTACTGCAATTCCCCGACCTTAGCCGCATGCAGATATCGGCAAGCGCGGCAGAGGCTGATTTCAAAAAGATAGAACGTGGGCAGAAGGTCTTTATCACTGTTGATGCTGCCGGAAAACTTCTTACAACCGGCAGGGTGAACAGGAAAAGTCTTGCTCAGAGCATGGCACAGAGATACTCCCGTTCAAAAGTAAAATCTTATGAGATCATTATTGATATCGACAGCTGTCATTCAAAGATCAAGCCCGGACTGAGCGCAGACTGTGAGATAATTCTAAGCGAAGCTGCTGATACTCTCTTCATTCCTTCAGTTGCTGTTTTTGAAAAAGACAGCAGCAGGGTGGTATACGTCAAAAGATCTAAAAATTACGTCCCCGTCAATGTGGAAACAGGTACTACAGGAAGCTCCTATACAATTATTACAGGTGGACTGGAAGGTGACGAGATCATTGCTCTCGTTGAACCTCCTTACAACCTGATCTCACATAAGAACATTATAAAGAATAAAACTAAGATGCCAGATTTGAAATAATTCATTCTTTCATATGATAAGGAAATTAATTTTGCCCTTTTTGCTGCTCATTGTTGCATGCAAAGGGATAGATACCAATGATATACAGGTTACTGCAGTAAGAAGAGGTACCTTTATGGAGGAGCTTACCGAGCAGGGTACTATCGAAGCTGTTAATTCTATTTCTATCGGATCGCCGACAATTTCATCCCGTTACGGAGGATTAAAAATTGCAAAGATTGTTGAGGACGGTGAAGAAGTTCAGAAAGGGGATACAATAATAATGTTTGATCCTGCCGAGATTAAAAAATCAATAGTCCTTTCTGAACAGCAGCTTGAGATTGCACTTGCAGAATATGATAAGCTGAAATCAACGCAGCAGTCAGATATCGAGGATCTGGAGGCTGACCTGGAAACGGCCCGCATATCAAAAGAGATAGCACAGATCAACCTTGAGACATCTGCATTTGAGCCTGATGCCACAAAAAAAGAGATCCAGCTCAGGCTTGAATCTGCTACAATTGCTCTTAACAGGGCCCAGGAGCAGATCGAGAACAAGAAGATTATCAACAGGGAGGATCTGCTTCAGAAATCTTTGTCTATCAAGCAGCTGGAAACTACTCTGGCAGATGCAAATTATTCCATGAACAATCTTTTTGTTGTGAGCCCCGCAAATGGAATTGCTATCAAGGAAGAAAACTGGAATACCAACCAGAAATGGTCAGTGGGCGATCAGCCCTACTCCGGATCAAGGCTAATAGAACTTCCTGATCTTTCAGAGATGCTGGCTGAAGTTAATATTAATGAAGTCGACATTGCGAAGGTTCTGCCCGGGCAGAGGGTTGAAATAAGACCCGACGCATATTCAGATTCTGTCTACAATGGCAGTGTGGAATCCGTTGCCAGCCTGGCACAGACGAAAGATTATAATTCGAAGATCAAGATCTTTCCCGTTCAGATCAGGATTGATGGTCAGAGCAAAACACTACTGCCCGGGCTTACAGTAAGCTGCAGGATCATTATTAACGAAGTGCCGGATGTGCTTTATATCCCCCTGGAATCACTATTCAGGGAACAGGATGTTAATTATGTCTACCTGAAGTCGGGATCAGGGTTTAAACGGCAGGAAGTTAAAACCGGGTCAGTCAATATTGATTTTGCCATTATAACTGAAGGTCTGAATGAAGAAGATATTATAGCTCTTTCCAATCCCTTCCTGAAAAAGGAAGAAATGAAGGAAAAAAAAGCTGCAGGTAAGGGCTTAAGGGAAGGATCTTAATAAATAACTGTTATATAGCAAGACATGAAGAAAGTTAGCTTGTTTAAAATTATCCTTACAAAGTATACATGCGTTATTTTGCTTACAGTGGACTGTCTTGCCCTTGCTTCCTGCAATGGGAAACAGGAGAGCGCTTACACGGTTATGAAAGGTCCATTCAGGCAATCGGTTATTGAAACAGGAGAACTGGAGGCTGTGAATGCATACACGGTTTCAATGCCAAGGATCAACTATGTATACGGATCCAGGTTCAAGATAATAGGTCTGACCGGGTACGGGGAGAAGGTACGTAAAGGTGAACCCGTGGTAATACTAGATCCGGCTTCTGTTGAGAAATATATTATTGAGAAAAGTGAATCGCTCGAGAATGAGTTGGCTTCCGCCAGTAAGCTGAAGGCCCAGCTGACCAATAATCTTCAGGATCTCAGGGCCCAGATGAGAAATGAGCAGGCTGCTTACGATATAAAGAAGCTGCAATATAATAGTTCTGCCTTCGAGTCTGAAGGTGTAAGAAAAATAATTGAACTGGAATTCCGGGCATCTGAAATAAGGCTTAATAAAATAAAGAGGAAGCTGGAACTCCGGCCCAGGCTCGATAGTCTTGATTACCGCATTCAACAGATTAAAGTTGTGCAGAAAGAGGATGAGCTTAAGGCCGCAAGGGAAACCCTGGAAAGGCTGAAGATTCTGAGCCCTCTTGACGGGATTTTCGTTCTTGAAAGGAACAGAAGTACCGGGCAGCAGGTTAAGCTGGGCGATGAAATGTATATTGGCTATCCAATAGCAAGGATCCCGGATATTCGCACCATGAAAGTAAACAGTATGGTCCTTGAGAATGACATCAGCAAAATAAAGCCGGGTTTGGGCGTGATTGTCCGTCTTGATGCTTTGCCCTCCGTACCCTTCCATGGAAAGATAAGCAGGGTAAACAAGGTATGTATCGAGATGGATAAGAAAAAAGTCTTCCTGGCCGAGGTGCTTCTGTCAGAATCTGATATCAGGCTTAAGCCGGGCATGACGGTAAGCTGTGAGTATATAACCTATGAAGGCGCAGATGAAGTCTTTGTCCCTAATAACTGTATCGTTGAGGAAAATAAGCATTATTATCTCTTTGTCAGGAGGAGGGGTAAGATAAGGAAAACTGAAGTGTCTCCGGGCCCCTCAAATAATATGTATACAGTTGTTACCGGAGACCTGAGTCCGGGCCAGTCATTGGTATTGCCTGAGAATATCTTAACAAATTAATTGTCAGATCATGCAGATTGAAGAAAGTGTCAGAATAGCTATCAATGGCCTTCGCGACCATAAATTCAGGTCATTACTGACAATGCTCGGTATAATTTTCGGAACAGCTTCCGTTATCGCCATGATATCAATAGGAGACGGAGCCAGGAAACAGGCAATGGCCAAATACCAGGACCTGGGAGTAAGCAACATTATAATTCGCGACAAGGATCTGACAGATGCTGACCTTGAAACAGTAAGGACAAAATTTTCACAGGGCTTATCTCTTGGCGATACAAAAGCTATTCGTGAAATTGTTCCGGGAGTGCAGGGAATCGCTCCACAGTCGGAAGCAAAGCTCGATGCTATGTTCGAGGATAAATCATCAAAAGCCACCCTGATAGGTATTACTCCCGAGATGGCTGAGATACTTAATTACAGGATGGACAAAGGTACTTTCATCAGGGAAGATCAATACGACAGGATACTTAAGGTATGCGTCCTGGGCGCAAATATTGCCCACGAGCTTTTTAATTATGAAGAGCCGCTCGGTAAGAACATTAAGCTGGGTGATCAGTGGTTTGAGGTTACAGGCGTATTGAAGAAAAAGGCTCTGTTCACTGAGACCATTGGTGAGCTTGCAGCACGCGACCTTAACAATGATGTCTATATTCCGCTTTCAACATTCAGCAAAAGAATACCGAAAACCAACGATCTGGCCAGCGAGTTGAAGCAGGTGACAGTCAGGCTTGAAAGCTCCGGGAACCTGGTAGCAACTTCTGAAATAATAGGTAATATCCTTAAGAGACGTCATTTCGACAACGATGATTTCAGCATAATTATACCATACGAGCTGATGGAACAGGAAAAACGTGAGAGCCGTATATATAACCTTCTGCTTGCATCCATTGCAGCTATTTCACTGATAGTCGGTGGTATAGGCATCATGAATATTATGCTTGCTTCGGTTCTTGAGAGGACCCAGGAGATAGGAATAAGAAGAGCTGTGGGAGGACGCAGATCGGATATCATGGGTCAGTTTGTGGCCGAGGCAGTTGCCATGAGCCTTACCGGAGGTATAATCGGAGTCGTGCTGGGAATTATTATTTCATTGGGAATAGGACTCCTTACTGATGTTAAAACCAGCCTTACCCTCTATTCAATATTCATCGCTTTCGGCTTTTCCGTTCTTGTGGGGATCACCTTCGGCTACCTCCCTGCAAAAAGAGCTGCGGATCTGAAACCGATAGAATCGATAAGACATGAGTAATTAGAAAACGTGAGAATGATATACTGTATCACATTGCGAATTACGCCCGAAGGGCAAATTACACTGATTCAAATGTTCGGACCAGACTTCCGGCTGATAGTTATTTACCCGCCTTCTGCTGTTTTTCAAGGTATTCCAGCCTGTCCCTTACATTCTTGAGTTCATCTTCGCTGTAAGGATATCCGGAGTTTCGGTTATCGGTAAGACATTGCCTGTAGTAATAAATTGCTTTTGATGGATTATTCAGTTTTTCATCATAAAGGTATCCAACAATCCATATCATACCAGGATTCTTATAGTAGTGATCGCTTTTAAGGAGATTAGCTATCGCCTCATTATAATTTTTATCTTCAATATATACATTGCCAAGTGTTGAATGCGTTGCACTGAGCTGAATAACTGCGGGACCAAGAACATCAATGATCTTGTTATAATAATATTCGGTCTTTTTAAGATCATTTAGTTCATGATAACTCTTGGCCAGCAATTCCAGTGTTTCATAATCTGTTGTATCCTTTTTACTTGCAATATTCAGATACCTGATTGCCATCAAATATTCATTTTTACTATAAAAACCTATCCCGGCCCTCTTCAGGTATAGCGCACTGGAATCTCCAAGACTGAGGATTTTAAGATAATCTGCCCGCGCTCTGCTGTTGCCCCTGGAAAAATAGATTGATCCACGTCTGATATAAAGGTCGATGTCATAAGGATCAAGCTCAATGCCCCTGGTAAGCAGGATGATGGCAGTATCCGGCCTGTTTACAGTCTGGTACAGGTACGAAAGGTTCTTTATGGTACTGATATTATTCTCCCTGATTGCCATAGACCTGTTATAGAAATCTATGGCAGTCAGATATTCACCCTTCTTAAAGAAGGCATAACCCAGCTTGTCGAGAATGATATAATTTGTTGAGTCCCTGTCATAAAATCTTTGATAGACATTTATCGCATCATCATATTTTCCATCCTTCAGATACATCCCGGTCAGGTAGAAGGCATATCTCCAGTTCATTGAATCTGAAGCACATAATTCTGTCAGCAGGGGCCTGGCTTTCATGTTTTGTCCCCTGCCATAATAATCCTTTGCGACCATGTACCTGTACAGATTATTATCAGGATCAATCTCTGATGCTTTAAGGAAACAATCGAACGATTTATCGTCTGGAAGGATATTCTGGTATGCAAGGCCCTTCTTATACCAGATCGGGGCATTCAGGCTGTCATTTTGCAGCACCAGGTCGCATGTGTCAATTACCCTTTCGTAATCTCCTCGTATAAGCATCATGTCAATCTCCGGATTATCCTGGATTTTCTGCCCGGTGGCTGAACATAAAAAAGCACACAGAAGAAGTATAAGCAAGAAGAATTTCTTATTCATGGTTATAGTTTATTAAACTCAGGTGAGGGTTTGCAGCTGATATGATATAATACCCGAATCCTTCCATATTGTCTGGCATCAGAGTATCACTATTTTGTTTATCAAAGTTAGAATATTGTCTGATCATAGTCAAATATAAGTAGTCTGACATTGTATCTAAGGGCCTGCTTTCATTCCTGCCAGTTGCGCATGATGATCCTGTCCCTGGTAAAGCTATACTTTAAGTTCCTTCTCCGGGAGAGAATTTTATATCCCATTTCAAGGAAAAAGGTTTATTAGTCTAATATTCAAGAGTCACAGACCAAACTAAGATTTTTATTGGTATTTTTAACAGGTTATTATAAATGCCATGTCAAAAATACTGGCCATATTCCTGCTCTTCTTATCAATTGCAACTTCTGGCAGGGAAACGTACAGGGGAACTCCTCAGATAAGGAATTTCCACAAATCGGATTATAAGGCAGATACACAGAATTGGGGGATATGTCAGGACACCAAAGGCTTCATCCATTTTGCAAATAATGACGGCTTGTTGTCTTTTGACGGGGTAGAATGGAATCTGACAAAAATATCATCAATATCACCCCTGAGAAGCATCCTTGTCGACAGTAAAAACAGGATTTGTGCAGGATTGATAAATGATTTCGGCATCGTGAGCCGAAGCGGAGATAAGCCATCTTCGTATGTCAGCCTGAAAAACCTGCTTCCCGAAGAATACAGGGATTTTGATGAGATATGGAGGATCCACGAAACAGGCGATGGAATTATATTCCAGTGTTATGATTATATATTCCTTTATGCTAACGATACCATTGAAGTAATTAAACCCCTGACCCGTTTCCGTTTTTCCTTCAGGCTCAGTGATAAAATCCTGGTTCATGAGCCCGGAGCCGGATTATATGAAATTGCCGGCAATAAACTGGTAAAAGCTGACTGGTGGGAGGAACAAAATGGCAGGGAAATAAACTCAGTACTTGAATCAGATAATGAAAAGATCCTTGTCGGCACCACTAACGAAGGTGTTTTTATCTTCGAAAATGGCCGGGTAAAAAGTTGGGAAACGCCTGTGAATGAATTATTAAAGAGTGCCAGACTTTATAGTGCCGTCAGACTTCCGGATAACCGTTACGCTTTTGGTACGATACTGCGGGGTCTGATAATAGCGGATTCAGACGGGAATATTCTTCAGACACTGAATACAGAGCGTGGATTGCAAAACAACACAATCCTGAGTCTGTTCGTCGACAATAGTGAAAATCTTTGGCTGGGACTCGATAATGGAATTGACTATGTTGAAATAAACTCACCTTTGTCTTATACAGGATCAAATATTATAGGAACAGGATACTGTTGCAGGGTATTCAACGGTAATTTGTATCTGGGAACGAACCAGGGGCTATATGTAGTACCGTTCGACAAAAAAGCAGGTACATCCGGATTTGAGTTGGTTGATAATACAGCCGGACAGGTATGGACCCTGGAAGTTCAGGCAGGCCAGCTCCTGTGCGGTCATCATAATGGCACATACCTGGTGAACGGCACAAAAGCTTCAAAAATTTCAGGCCTGGAGGGTGCATGGAAATTCATCCCGGTAAAGGGTAATCCCCAAATGCTCATCGGAGGACATTATAACGGATTGGCCTTATTTGAAAATAAAAATGACCGGTGGACATTCCTCAGAAAAATTAAGGGCTTTGAAGAATCGAGCAGGTATCTTTTTCAGGATATGGAAGGCTTTTTCTGGATTGGCCATAGCGGCAGAGGCATTATCAGGCTGAAATTAAACGACAGCTTTGATAAGATTACGGAAATAATCAGTTTTAATGATGAAGCGGGTCTGCCATCGCCCACAGGTAACATACTGTTTGAATTTGACAACAGGATATTTGTTTCAACAGATGAAGGAATATTTAAATACGATGATTCGGACGTCAGGTTCATCCCTTCGGTGGAGATGAATGAAATATTTGGCAGTTCCGGCAAGATCAAATATGTTGCCTCAGCCTCCAGTGGCTACACCTGGTTCATTGCTGAATCAGAATCAGGCTACTTAAGGAAAAATGAAGATATGACTTACACCAGGGTTACTGTGCCCCTGAGAAAACTCAAAGACAAATTTGTGAATGAATTTGAATTTATATACCCCTTTGACACTGAAAATATTTTTATGGGTATAGAAGAAGGTTTTGTTAACTATAATCCTTCTGTACCAAAACTTTACAACAGGGAGTTCTCCGCTTATATTACACGCGTCGAGACAGACTATCTTGATTATCCGCTATATCTGTGGGGTGATGAACACCTGACCGGATATGAATTCCCCTGGAAAAACAATTCATTCCGCTTTTATTTTGCATCACCATTTTTTGAGAATGAAAGACCATTGATGTTCAGCTGGTTCCTGGAAAACTTCTCCCAAGACTGGTCTGCCTGGTCGACAGAAAATTATAAGGATTTTAACAATCTCAGCGAAGGCAGCTACGAAATTAAACTTAAGGCCAGGAACAGTTACGGTGTGGAAAGTGAGCCTGCTTCATTTAAATTCGAGATATCAGCTCCCTGGTGGCGATCAACGTATGCATGGTTTATTTACGTCTTTCTTTTTACAGCTCTTATTTATTCTGTAGTTCAATATGTTCTGTACCGGGCAGGGAAAGCAGCTGCCAGAGAAAAGGAGAAATTAAGGAGGGAGATGGAGGAACAGCAATACAGGCACAGACAGCAATCCCTCCTTTCCGAGAAAAAAATACTGGATCTTGAGAATGAGAAGTTAAGGTCGGAAATGGTATATCGCGATAAAGAACTTGCAAATCAGACCATGGCTATCATCGAAAAGAATAAGTTTCTGAAAAGGATCCATGAAGAGTTGTACGGTATACAGGATTTTGTTGTCAATGATCAGGCCAGAGCAAAGATTTCAGGCCTTAAGAAAAAGATTAACAAAGAAATAGATATTAAGCAACAGAACAAGATCTTCGAAAGTTATTTTGATGAAGCCAATGAAGAATTTTTCAGAAGGCTGAAAGATAAATTCCCTGATCTTACTCCCTATGATCTCAGGATTTGCGCTTTTATAAAAATGGACATACCGACCAAAGAAATCGCGACTATCTTAAACATATCCTACAGAGGGGCAGAAGTAAGCCGCTATCGCCTCCGTAAGAAACTGAACCTTCCCAGAGAAATTAATCTGTCCTCTTTCCTGGCTGGTTTCTGATAAAAGAAAAGATGTCATTAACCTGCTGTACTCGTCGTTGAATAAACTTTGTCTTTGATCATAAGGGAATTACCTGAACTAAACACCATTAATCGGGGATCCCGGCTTTCCTGTGATGTGTTTTTGAAGTGTTTTTATTTCGTCGATGTAGTGTTTTAGCAGTGCAACCGCGAGAACTCTGTTATAATATTAGGTATAACTTTCTGAACCGATTCTTAAAATTTAATAATCAAATTAATACTATAAAAAAAGGAGCCTATGAAACTGATCACATGCTTTTTTATTTGTGCCATGTATTCTTTAGTAGCTTTTACTCAGAGTACACAGGCTCAGGTCACCTCTGTGAGGGCTGACCAGGTTTCCGGATCACAAGAGGTGAAGATCATCGATGGTGATGACGGGATAATATTATCAGTCGGCGGTAAAGAGTTCATGATAAACGGAATGAACTGGGATTACTTTCCCATCGGCACAAATTTCTCCTACAGCCTCTGGAAACAATCTGACGAGTTAATTAAGACTGCCCTTGATGCAGAGATGTCAATGCTCAAAAATATGGGCGTAAATGCAATAAGGCAGTACACAGGCGTTCCGGCCAAATGGATAGAATATATATACCGGAATTACGGTATTTATACAGTTCTGAACCATTCGTTCGGAAGGTATGGACTTACACTCGGCAGTCAGTGGGTAGCCAATACGGAATACTCCGATCCAAGGGTGAGGGAGTTATTGCTGAAGGAAGTCACGGAGATGGTTGAAGAGTTTAAGGGAACTCCGGGTTTGCTTATGTTCCTTCTTGGAAATGAGAACAACTACGGGCTTTTCTGGGAAGGAGCTGAGACGGAAGATATACCTGTAGAAGACAGGAAATCAACGACCCGCGCAATTGCCATGTACAAACTGTTTAATGATGCGGCTCTTGAGATGAAAAAAATCGACAGGTCTGTACCCGTTGCAATGTGTAACGGAGACCTTCTGTTTCTGGATATAATAGCCGAAGAGTGTAAGGATGTCGATGTTTTCGGAGTGAACATGTATCGTGGTTTATCATTCGGTGACGCATTTCAGAGAGTTAAGGAAGTGCTTGGAAAGCCAATAATGTTCACCGAGTTCGGTTCAGATGCTTTCAATGCAGTTACCAACGAGGAAGATCAGCAGTCACAGGCATACTACCTCCTTGGTAACTGGCAGGAGATATATGAAAATGCAGCTGGCCTCGGTAAGGCAGGCAACAGTATAGGAGGTTTCACATTCCAGTTCAGTGACGGATGGTGGAAATATCTTCAGACCTCAAATCTTGATGTGCATGACAATAACGCTTCCTGGGTCAATGGTGGTTACCTGAATGATTATGTACCCGGCGAAAACAATATGAACGAGGAGTGGTTCGGGATCTGTGCAAAAGGACCCACAAATTCCTCAGGATTATATGAGTTATACCCCAGAGCTGCATATTACGCCCTTAAAGATGTACATCGTATAAACCCTTACAGGGAGGGTACGACAGTTGAAGTGATAAAGGATCATTTTGAAGGTATCAGTCTCATGGAGCTTGTAATTAAAGCCCGTGCCGACAAAGCTGCTATGACAGGAGAAAAATCACGTATAGTCAGGTTAAGCGGGATGAGAGCTGAATTAAGCACTTACAGCACAGGTGGCAGCAGGATATCAACTCCGGCCGACCCCGTTGCAGGGGCAGAGAATTATCCTGATGAACTTGGTTTCGATCATATGCAGTCATATTATATTGATGTTGAAGCAAAACCATCGGAAAGCGTTTATGGAAATGTGTCGGTGAATATTCTTGGACATATTGCAGAAAATCCTATTGATGAAATATTTTACGAGAACAGGGGAAGAACCAGGGAAGTAAATACTGACCAGGGCAACCTTAAACTTTCATCCATCGACAGGGTGAAGATCTACAGATCTGATTTTACCTGGAAAAGCAAGTATTTCAACCTGAAGAGCTTTTACAGGACAGGCCACTATCACTGGGGCTATGAAGGGGATTTTTTCGGGCTTTATCCTGAAGCCAACTATGGCCCCAATATAGATATATATAACGGAGAAGCTCCCTTTGGAGTGGAAATGGAAGGGAAAAAATCGCTCAGCGGTCTTAAGGTGGCTTTCGGTCCCGAACTGTGGTGGGGAGCCAACCCGGCAGTACTGGTTAAATACAGCCGCAGCATAGCCGGATTCGACATCACCGGGATCTACCATGAAGATCTCGACGAGCAGGCACCGGCGGTAAGTTCATTCGCCATTCCTTCACCTCCCACACGAAGAACAACCCTGCATATTAAAAGAGCTTTTGGCAAACTGGGTGTGGAAATAGGTGGTATCTGGGCCGGTCAGCCACGTGTGGGCGAGACATTCCAGCTTGTGGAAGGAGAAAGCGGAAATTACACCGTTTACCAGGATCAGATCAATTCCAGTGACACCTGGGGCGGTAAATTAAAGTTAACACTCTCTGCCGGACCCCTGATGTGGTATTCACAGGGAGCTGCAATGGGACTTGTTGCAGGCGGAGGTGCAGATTATACAAAAACATTCACAGGCTGGAGACTAAAAGACAGCGGAAGCGGAAACCAGTTTAATTTCCTGACGGGTTTCGCACTGACATTCGGGAACCTGCAGATTGCACCCAACTTCTTATGGCAGAAACCAATAGTCGGCCCCATGCCTTCTGATGTACCGGCACCCGGAAGGGCAAGAAATATTCTTGATGATCCCTTCGCCGTAAGACAAAACAGACAAACAGTGGCAGGTGAGCTGCTTCTAACTTACGATCCTACTCCTGCAACCTGGATGTACGAATGGGATAATGACCTGACAGAAGATGCTCCCTTTGCAATCAGCGCAGGCGTCGTATACCGCCATCATCCAACAACTCAGGATGCAGCAATAGGAATTCTGGCAAACGGAAGAACAACATTTGCATTTCCGGGAGCACCTCCGGCAAGGGACCTTTGGGAGGCTTATTCCAGGATAGTTTCGAAGGTAACACCTGATTTCGGGATAATTGCAAACCTCCTTGCCGGTACAGCTGAATCAAATGGCAGCGATGCAAGATTGATACACCGTTACAGCGGAGACCTGCGGATGGTTTATAAGAAGGCAAAATTATCAACGATGGTAAAGGTAAATGACTGGGGTCCATACGATTATCACCGCGACTTTAACCTTACCTACCCCTTCCAGATAAAAATAGACCTTTCAACTGCCGTAGCAAAACCGAAATGGTTTGATATGCCTGAAACCCGGATAGGTCTCAGGTTCACCAGAAGATCTCTTGATCAGTACTCCCCACGTTACTGTCCGACCCGGACTCTCGACGTTAACGGTAACTATGTATGTGATCCGACAGTTCCGGGATACCCGAATGGCAGCGAATGGGAGATCAGAACTTATTTGCATTTCAATATCGGCATGTAACCTGATAAAAAGAAAAAACATGAAAATGAAAATATATAGATATTCCTTAATTGCTCTTTCTGCAGCAGTTATGCTTGTATGGTCGCAGAGCTGTACAAGAGAGTTCGACGAACTCGAACTGGCCAAATTTCCTTCAACACCTGAGGTCTTTATGGACGGATTCAGCTCGGGGCTCAATTATGCAGCTTTCGGCGGATCAAAGGTTACAGCTTTTGATGTCGACAATGAAACAAAATATTCCGGATCTTCTTCCATGAAGATAGAGATCCCAGACGCCGGCGACCCTGAAGGAAGCTACGCCGGAGGTGTATATTTTACATCTGTAGCAAGAGATCTCAGCTCTTATGATGCTCTTACTTTTTATGCCAAAGCATCCAAAGCAGCTTCAGTAGATCTTGTCGGGTTTGGAAATGACCTGGGAGAATCGAAATTCCTTGTCTCTCTGAAGGGAATGAAAGTTAATTCCAACTGGAAAAAGTACATCATACCTATCCCTGACCCCTCAATACTTACAGAAGAAAAGGGTATGTTCTACTATTCCGAAGGACCTGAAGACGGAACAGGCTACACCCTCTGGATTGATGAGGTTAAGTTCGAGAAACTTGGCACCATAGCCCATAAAAGACCTGTGATCCTGGGTGGCACCGACGTGACAGAATCAGCCGTAAACGGACTTAGCCTCCAGCTAAGCGGCCTTGAAGTTATATTCAATATGCCGACGGGCATCGATCAGTCATTCGAGGTCGCCCCCGCCTGGTTCAGCTTTGCTTCATCAAATGAAAATGTCGCTGCTGTAAATGAATTAGGAAAAGTGAATGTCCTTGCACAGGGATCGGCAAAGATAACTGCCACATCAGGCGGGACAGACGCAACAGGCTCAATGACTGTAGTATCATCGGGCGATTTTATCCATGCCCCGGATCCTTCCTATGCCTCTGAAGATGTTATCTCAATCTTCAGCAATGCCTTTGCAAATGTGCCTGTCGACTTCTATAACGGCTACTGGCAACCGTACCAGACAACATTATCATCAGATTTTACAGTGAATGACGATGATGTACTTTATTACACAAACTTCAATTTCGTCGGAATTCAGTTCACATCACCCACAATAGATGCATCGGAGATGACACACCTCCACATGGATGTCTGGATCCCCAATGCAGTTGCTTCAGGTGATAAACTGTCGGTAAAAGTAGTTGATATGGGACCCGACGGCGCCCTTGACGGAACCGATCCTTCAATTTCATACGAGATCCCGGGCCCTCTGGCTTCGCAGAACTGGATAAGCGTAGATATGAGTCTCGCTTCTCTGACAAGCAAAGGCAAACTTGCTCAGATCATCCTGGAAAATCTGGGAACAGGACTCTCCGGTTTCTACCTCGACAATGTCATCCTCTACAAAGGTGGTGGAGGACCAGCTACGGGTCCCGCTGATGCAGCACCCACACCTCCGGCGAGAGACGCTGCTGATGTGATCTCCCTCTATGGCGATGCCTATACCAACCTGGATGGATCGGACTATCCCAACTGGGGACAGGCTACGGTTGTTTCCGAAGTGCAGGTCGCAGGTAACAATACCCTTAAATTTGCAGGACTGAATTACCAGGGCTTGCAGCTTGCGAACGCTCAGGATGTAACAGGGATGGAGTATCTTCATTTAGACTTCTGGACAGCTAATTCCACAGCACTGAATGTTTATCTCATAAGCCCGGGCCCGGTAGAAAAGGCATATGCACTTAGTGTCCCGACTACTGGATGGGGAAGTGTCGATATTCCATTGACTGGTTTTTCACCCGTTGACCTGACAGATGTTATTCAGCTGAAGTGGGACGGTAACGGAGACATATATCTGGATAACCTGTATTTCTACACCGAAGGAGGAAGTCCTGTGAATCAGCCTGCAGTGCCGGCTCCTGTACCACCTGCAAGAGATGCCGCTGATGTGATTTCATTGTTCAGCAATGTGTATACCAATAATACCGTAGGCACCTGGTCGGCCGACTGGGATGATTCAGATGTGGCTGATTTTCAGGTAGCAGGTGACGATATCAAGAAATATACCTTCACAAATTTCGCAGGTATTGATTTCAGCAGTAACAAGATTAATGCTTCTGAGATGACACATTTCCATATTGATATATGGACTCCTGATGAGGTGCTTTCAAAATCCCTGACAATCAAAAACGTTGATTTCGGGGGAGGGTCTGCCGAAGCGACAAACCATATCCTTACAGTCGTTCATACCGCCAGCGGAGATGTTCCGGCACTGCAGACAGGATCATGGGTTTCAGTAGATGTTCCTTTAACAGCATTTGCAGGAAGCCTGACCCGATCGGATCTCGCTCAGATAGTTCTTGCAACTAACCTGCAGACTGTCTATCTCGACAATCTTTACTTCTACAAATCAGGCGGAGGAACCACAGAGCCGACTGCGGCAGCGCCGGCGCCTCCGGCCCGTGATGCTGCTGATGTGGTATCAGTCTTCAGCGAGGCTTATACAAATATCACCGGAACAGACTTCAATCCCAACTGGGGTCAGACGACCGTTGTGACCACTGAAAGCATTGCAGGTAACAGCACCCTCAAATATGCGAACTTCAACTACCAGGGCACTGCCTTCGCAGCGGGTCAGGATCTTTCAGGGATGCAGTACCTGCATATCGATATGTGGACTGCGGATGCCACCGTGGTAAAGGTTTCGCCAATTAACGGAAGCGGGTCCCCGGCAGAGAATCTTGTATCACTTACTCCTATAACTGCCGGACAATGGGTTAGCTACGACATTCCTCTTACAGATTTCACATCATCGGGTATGAGTCTGAACAATGTCATCCAGATGAAATTTGATGGTCAGGCTGGGACCACACCTTCTACAATTTACCTAGACAACATCTATTTCTACAAGACCGGAGGAGGAGCGACAGAGCCGACTGCGGCTGCACCCACACCTCCGGCCCGCGATGCTGCTGATGTGGTATCTGTCTTCAGCGAGGCTTACACAAATATCACCGGAACCGACTTCAATCCCAACTGGGGTCAGACGACCGTTGTGACCACTGAAAGCATTGCAGGTAACAGCACCCTCAAATATGCGAACTTCAACTACCAGGGCACTGCCTTCGCAGCGGGTCAGGATCTTTCAGGGATGCAGTACCTGCATATCGATATGTGGACTGCGGATGCCACCGTGGTAAAGGTTTCGCCAATTAACGGAAGCGGGTCCCCGGCAGAGAATCTTGTATCACTTACTCCTATAACTGCCGGACAATGGGTTAGCTACGACATTCCTCTTACAGATTTCACATCATCGGGTATGAGTCTGAACAATGTCATCCAGATGAAATTTGATGGTCAGGCAGGTACAAACCCTTCGACCATTTATCTCGACAACATTTATTTCTACAAGACCGGCGGAGGCTCAGGAGATGATCCGGCAACGCCGGCGCCGATACCACCTGCAAGAAATGCTGCCGATGTAGCTTCTTTTTTCAGCAATGCCTATACCAATGTCACAGTTGACACCTGGTCGGCTGTATGGGATGATTCTGACGTAACTGACCTCCAGATTTCCGGCAACGATGTCAAGAAATATACTTTTACAAATTTCGCGGGCATCGACTTCAGCAATCACAAACTCGATCTTTCAGCAATGACCGGATTCCATCTCGACATATATGTGCCTGAGGATGTGATCCCGGGTGATGTGCTCACCATCAAATGTGTCGACTTCGGAGGAGGTGCTGCTGAGGCCACCAATTTTATCCTTACGGTGGTTCACACTGTCAACGGAAGTATCCCTGCACTTGAAAAAGGGAAATGGATATCCATCGATTTGCCCGTAACGGCTTTTGCCGGGACACTTACAAGGTCCGATCTTGCCCAGATAGTGCTGACCTGTACTCTGGATAATCTTTATATTGACAATTTATATTTCTATAAATAATGATGATGTGGCTGCAGCCCCGGCAAACAGCAATGTTTAAGAGGCTGCAGTTGCTTTGTTCTTTCAATAAATGAGTTAGTTAATACCTAATACAATAAACTATGAGATCAATAAAGCCAATATTCATCAGAAGCATACTCTTTCTGGGTACATTTGCCCTTATAACGGCATGTGGCGAAGAATCAGCTCTCGAAGACCGTACCTATACCCTGGTCTGGCAGGATGAGTTCAATACTGATGGAGCTCCCGACAATTCCTTATGGGTTTACGACATCGGCGGCGGTGGCTGGGGGAATGCAGAGTTGCAGACCTATACCTCTGATGCACAGAATATCGTTGTTGAAAATGGTGCTCTTAAGATAACAGCAATAAATAACGGCGGATCATATACTTCTGCAAGGATAAAAACGCAGGGGAAGTTCGACCAGGCTTTCGGTCGTTTTGAAGCACGGATCAGGCTTCCGTGGGGACCGGGTATCTGGCCTGCTTTCTGGATGCTGGGAGCCGATATCGAAACAAATCCCTGGCCGGAGTGCGGCGAGATTGATATTATGGAATACAGAGGCCAGCAGCCAAATCTGATCCACGGAAGCGTTCATGGACCAGGCTACTCAGGGGGTTCTGCAATTACTAAAAGCTACGGTTATATTGACGACAGGTTTGATGTGGATTATCATATTTTCGCTGTCGAATGGGCTGAAAATTTCATCCGGTACTATGTCGATGATATTCTTTACCAGGAAATTAATCCTGATGACCTTCCCGGTGAGTGGGTATATGATCATCCCTTCTTCCTCATCCTGAATGTTGCCGTAGGCGGATCTTATGTAGGATTCCCGACTCCCGACACACCCTTCCCTCAGACAATGTATGTAGATTATGTAAGGGTTTACGAAGAAGCCGAATAGAACCTTTTTTTACCGGTGATTTCTATATAAGTTCTTAATATATTGTAAAACAGTATGCTGTCGGATAGTATACTACTAATGTGTGTCTGACAGTAAAACATTAACCTGTGTATTATGAGTCATTATATTACTGCTGAGAAAGACAGAGTTCCGATTGTACAGAAAGCCGCCTTCGGAGCCGGGCATCTTGTTAACAACCTCCTTCCCGGAGCACTGGGTATATTCATGTTCTTTTTGCTGACAGCTTTTGGCATGGATCCCTTTCTTGCCGGATTGCTGGGAGGACTGCCCCGGTTCTTCGATGCCATTACCGATCCCATTATGGGATTCATTTCCGATAATACAAAATCGAAATTTGGCCGCAGAAGACCATATATTTTCGTGGGCGCAATAATGAGCGGTGTGCTGTTCGCTGTGTTATGGCAACTTTATCCGCATAACTCCCAGATGTATAACTTCTGGTATTTCCTGATCTTTTCCCTGATCTACCTGGTTGGTAACACCATCTTTGCCACCCCCCTGATAGGTCTCGGTTATGAGATGACCAGTGATTACAATGAGCGGACCAGACTGATGGCCTTCTCGCAGACCGTGGGTCAGATAGCATGGATGATAGTGCCCTGGTTCTGGGTACTCATTGCCAATCCCAATCTGTTTGAGACTCAGGCAGTAGGGGTGAGAAACCTTTCAGTGATCGTGGGCGGTATCTGTATCGTTCTCGGAATAATGCCGGCTATATTCTGTAAAGGCATTGATGCCTCTCAAATGGAAAACAGGAAAGAGATAAACTTTAAAACTCTGTTTTCAAACCTTATCGATCTTTTCAAAGGTATTGTGCAGGTATCAAAGAACAAGCCCTTCATGAGGCTTTGCGGCGCAACATTTCTGGTATTTAACGGATTTCAGATGGTGGCATCATTCAGTTATTTCATCATCGTTTTCTATATGTTCAAAGGCGACTACGGTATTGCCGGCAACTGGCCCGCATGGTTCTCTACCGTTTCGGCCATAGTGACGGCCTTTCTGGTTATCCCTGTCATCTCCGCACTGGCAAACAAATTTGGAAAACGACAGGCATTCATCATCTCAACCGTAATATCAATAATTGGCTACGGCCTCAAATGGTGGGGCTTCAATCCCGGAAACCCCTGGCTCATCTTTATGCCCATCCCTCTGATGGCATTCGGTATCGGAGGATTATTCACCCTGATGATGAGCATGACAGCCGATGTCTGCGACCTCGATGAACTCAACAACGGTATGCCCAGGAAGGAAGGGACTTTCGGTGCAATATACTGGTGGATGGTGAAACTCGGACAGGCTCTTGCCCTGGTACTGGGCGGCCTCGTTCTCAAGCTTGTCGGCTTTGACCAGAATGCAGCAGTCCAGGCAACTGAAACTATTACCAGACTGCGTCTTGCGGATATTACCATACCTGCACTAACGGCTTTCCTGGCTATCGTGGTAATGTGGAAATATGATCTTACAGAAGAGAAAGCAAGGAAAATAAAAGATGAACTGGTAGCCAGAAGAGGAGAGCTGTAAAAGCTGTCGGCTACCGCATTGCATCGACGGATATTAACATACATCATCACGCTTGTCTATGAAAAAAACAGCCGGCTTCTTTTTGCTTATCGCGATAATTACATATACAATGCAATCATGCACTGGTGATAACACCTTACTGACTACCCGGAGGATACTGGTAACCTCAGAAAATGGCGACAAAATTGCTGAAAAGGATAAGGTCCGGTTTAAACGAGGTATTGCTGAAGGAACTGTTATAGTGATAGAACCGGAGCTGACAAAACAGACCATTGATGGAATAGGATCATCATTTACCGAGGCGTCGGCCTTCGTGCTGGCTCACCTTGAACCCTCAGAAAGGATCGGGGTCATGAATTCCCTGTTTGGGGAAGATGGTGCAAATTTTTCACTGGCAAGAACTCATATCGGTGCCTGCGACTTCTGCGTTGAAGGCAAATATTCATATGTCGACAGGGAAGGTGATACCGGTCTGGAATCATTCAGCCTTGCACATGATTTTGAAGGTTTCAGATCATCATCATATCCGGGAATAAGAGATGAAAGTTACGACCTTATGCCCATGATCAAAGAAGCGCTGGAAATAAAAAAAAGGCAGCAGGACAAAGTTCTTAATATAGTTGCCTCAGCATGGACAGCACCTTCATGGATGAAGGATATTGAAGAATGGTATATACCCGGAACTCCGGAGAACAATTTCCGGGGGACAGGAGGGATTCTTAAAAAAGAATATGAGGAATCCTATGCCAGGTACCTTCTGAAATATCTTGATGCCTGCAGGGAAGAGGGGATTGAGATATGGGGGATAACCCCCGTAAATGAACCTCATGGTAACAACGGCCAGTGGGAAAGTATGCATTTTACTCCTGAGACCCAGAATGATTTTATTAAAAGACACCTTGGACCCGGACTTAAAAATGGTGATAATGCTGAAGTCAGGCTTCTTATTTATGACCAGAACAGAGACGGAATGGAACACTGGGCTGACGTCATCCTTGGTGACCCTGAATCTTCGGGGTATGTTTATGGCATAGCTGTGCACTGGTACGAAAGTACTTTCAGGGTTTATGAAGATGTTTTCGAACGGGTTAATGAGAAATTCCCCGGTCACGCTATTCTGCATACCGAAGGATGTATCGACGATCTTGGCAAGCCTGCACCGGAAGGAATTACCGATCCCGAAAGGTTTACAGAGAAAAACTGGTTTAAGAATGATTCTTTCTGGTGGAACCCTAATGCTACCGACTGGGGATACTCGGCTACCTGGGAAGGCGTAAAACAGGAGGACCATCCGGTTTATACCCCTGTCCATCGCTATGCCAGGAATATTATCGTAAGCATCGACAACTGGCTTAGAGGCTGGATTGACTGGAACGCGGTGCTCGACCACAAAGGAGGTCCAAATCATGCTGGTAACTATTGCGGAGCCCCGGTGATGATAAACACCGCTACAAAAGAGATATACTACACCCCGGTGTATTACATATTGGCTCAGTTGAGCAAAACAATAAGACCCGGTGACAAGGCAGTTTATACTCATAAAGACTCACCAGGTCTTGATCAGGATGATCTCCACGTCTGCGCAACACTGAATGAAAGCAATCTTTTAACTGTCCAGATTCTTAATACAACCAAAGAAGATATAAAGCTTTGCATGCAGATAAAAAAGCAGTTTGCAGAAATTATCTCCGGGGGGAATTCACTGAAGACAGTTCAGGTTCAGTTATAGCTGGATGGCACAGCACACGTCGATTTTTAGAAGTATATGGAGATGAAAAACATCTGGCAGGCAAATACGAAACTCCACACAAAAGTCAAAGATGTGACCGGGGAAATCGTGACATTGGATAATGAAAGGTATTATAAGATAGCCAATTACGATCAGATACCCGATTTTTTCATTGCTGTGGTAAGCGATTCTGACCTTTGGATGTACATTTCATCAAACGGCTCCCTCACGGCAGGAAGGAAAGACCGGGATAATGCACTTTTCCCATATTATACCGAAGATAAGATCCATGACTCGAAAGATAAGACGGGAAGCAAAACATCATGTCTCGTGCATAAGAAAAATAAAATCTTTCTGTGGGAACCATTTGCATATGACCAGGATAAGATCTATAACCTGGAGCGAAACCTCTACAGGAATATCTTTGGTAACAAGATCATTTTTGAAGAAATTAACAGGGACCTTGATGTCACTTTTCGATATGGATGGTATAGCAGCGAAAAATATGGATGGATAAAAAAATCAGAACTGGAAACAGGCAGCCCGACAGGTATTAAAATTAAGATCCTCGATGGAATAAGCAATATTCTTCCCTATGGCGTCGATTATGCATTTCAGAATGAGTACAGCAACCTGTTAATAGCATACAGAAAGAATGAATTACTGAGTGAAAGCAAACTCGCCCTGCTCACTCTCAGTTCGATACCGGTTGATAAAGCCGAACCCAGCGAAGCGCTGAAAGCTACCGTAGTCTGGTCTGCAGGTATTCCTCAAAACTCTGATTATCTGATTTCTGACAAACAGATTGAAAATTTCAGACGGGGAGCAAACATCAATTCCGAAACAGACATCTTTGCGGCAAGAGGTGGATACTTTGCAGTCAATGAGTATGATCTTGACAAATCCCAACCATTGCGGTGGTATTTTGTTGCTGATGTTAATAAAGACTCAACCGGAGTGATCGACCTGGATCTCCTGCTGAAAAAAAGCAGCCTTGGTGTCAGAGAACTGGAAGAAGATATTAATGCAGGAACGCTGAATCTGGTCAGGATAGTGGCTTCAGCCGACGGCCTCCAGTTAAGCAATGACAAACTTAATGATGCCCGTCACTTCACAAATACTCTTTATAATGTGATGAGGGGAGGAGTATTTGATAACAATTACATAATAAGCGCCGGTGATTTCAGGCTTTTCGTTCAGCAGTGCAATAAACACACAGGTGAGAAATTCTCACAGTATCTTGCAGATCTTCCTGACTCTGTCCTGCACGACCGGCTCATCGCAAAGCTCACTGAGACGGAAGATCCGGATCTTGAACGAATCGGACGTGAATATCTGCCTCTGGCTTTCAGCCGTCGTCACGGTGACCCGAGCCGTCCATGGAACCGTTTTTCGATCGACCACCGTAAAAAGGATGGTACGAGGAAACTGAGCTACCAGGGTAACTGGCGTGATATTTTTCAGAACTGGGAAGCCCTGTGTATTTCGTACCCCCAATATGTAGAGTCGGTTATTACAAGGTTTGTTAATGCCTCTACAGCTGATGGTTATAATCCGTACAGAATTACCCGCGAAGGTATCGACTGGGAACGGCCTCATCATGACGATCCGTGGGCCTACATTGGATACTGGGGCGATCATCAGGTCATTTACCTTCAGAAATTTTTGGAACAGTCATGCAGTTATAACCCCGGTAAGCTGGAGCAGTTGCTTGAAAGAGAAATCTTTGTTTATGCCAACGTTCCATACAGGATCAGGTCATTCAGTGAGGTGGTCAGTAATCCGGGGGACACCATCACTTTTGACCGTGAGCTTGACTCAAAAATTGAATTCCTTTCCCGGAGTCTCGGCTCTGATGCAAGTCTGCTGAGAGGTCCCGGCGGAAACATCTGCAGGGCAAATCTTCTGGAAAAGATATTGTGTTCTCTTCTGGCCAAGCTTGTAAATTTTATACCCGGAGCCGGTATATGGCTTAATACCCAGCGACCTGAATGGAATGACGCCAACAATGCCCTGGTCGGAAACGGAGTTTCGGTTGTAACACTTTGTTATCTTCGTCGTTCACTCCTATTCTGGATAAAATTGCTCGAAAAAAGTGATGTTAAAGAATATAAAATATCAGATGAAATCGTAAAGCTCTTTGAGACAGTGTTTTTTATCTTCAGGGAAAATAATAATCTTCTGGAAACAGGTTTAACGGATTGTGAGCGCCATGATTTTACATTGCGATTAGGTAAGGCAGGCGATGAATACAGACAAAAGATCTATTCACATTCATTTTCGGGTATGAAATCTGGTGTAAGCAGAGGGCATATCGTTGATTTTATGAAGCTGGCCCTTTTATACGCCGACAGTACAATAGAGCAGAACAGGAGGGATGACGGGCTCTTCCATTCGTATAACCTGATATCATTCAAAGAGAACAGTATAAAAATACGACGGCTGTACCTCATGCTTGAAGGCCAGGTTGCATTGTTGAGTTCAGGTATCCTGGATTCTCAGGCGAGCCTCCGATTGCTTGATTCACTGCGATCATCCAAACTGTACAGGTATGATCAGCAGAGTTATATGCTTTATCCCATGAGGCAGCTTCCCCGGTTCACGGAAAAAAATAACCTCACCCGCCCGCAGATATCAGGGTCCGCAGTGCTCAGGAAGATGATAGCAGAGAAAGATTTCTCGATTGTGTCTGAAGATTCAAACGGGGATTTTCATTTTAGCGGAGAGTTCAGGAATTCCTCCCTATTGTCTCATGCCCTCGAAAGCCTCGATGAAAAAAAATATGGACGTATTTCAGAGGACCAGAAGGAGTATATCTTAAATTTATATGAAACGGTATTTGATCATCAGTCCTTTACAGGCAGGTCAGGTACCTTCTATGGCTATGAAGGAATAGGAAGCATTTACTGGCATATGGTCTCCAAGCTTTTACTGGCTGTCTGTGAAACTTTTCAGACAGCAGATAAGGAAAATGCAGATAAAACTATACTGTCGGAATTACTGGATCATTATTATTCTGTAAAAGAGGGATTGGGAATACATAAATCACCTGCTGTACACGGAGCAATTCCGATAGACGCCTATTCGCATACCCCCGCAGGGGAGGGAGCAAGGCAACCGGGTCTTACAGGTCAGGTCAAGGAAGATATAATATCCAGGTTCGGAGAGCTGGGTGTGATTATAAGAAACGGAACCATTGCATTCTCAGCTTCAATGTTGAAGCCCGATGAATTTCTGAAAGAAGAGGAAATCTTCAGGTATTATGATACGGAAGGCAAAGAATTCACCATTAAACTTCAGGCCGGTCAGCTGGCTTTTACGATTTGCCAGGTTCCGGTAATTGTCAGATCAGGAAATGAACAACAAATGAAAATATTTTATAATAACAGCAGGGAAACAACGATAAAAGGTTTTGTCCTTGACGGCGAAACATGTAAAAAGATCTTTGGGAGAACATGCGAAATTGTCAAAATAGAATTTTTCACCGGTATTCAACACAATAAATAATAAGTAATATGTCATTCAGAAGCGATAAACTTTTATCTCTGCTTGGAGAGGATCTGAGCGGCAAATCAACCGATGATCTGAAAGCACTTTTCAGGAAATACCTTGAGAATGGTATACATGGTCTGTGCTTCAGTTCATATCTTAAAGGACAGGCCCCCGGAAGCATAATATCTGAAGGGCAGATCAGATCAAGGATTGAGATCATAAAACCATATACCGGATGGATCAGGACATTCTCCTGTACCGACGGTGGTGAACTCATCCCTGCTGTCGCAAGGAAAAATGGCCTTAAGGTGATGGCAGGAGCATGGCTTGGCGATGACAGGGAGAAGAATGAACTTGAAATTGAAAATCTTGTCAGGGTTGTCAGGGCAGGTAACGCCGATCTGGTTGCTGTAGGTAACGAAGTGCTTTACCGTGATGAACTGACCGAGCAGGAACTGCTGGAGTATATTATCAGGGTAAAGAGACTTCTGCCTGATGCACAGGTAGGATATGTTGATGCATATTACGAGTTTATTAACAGGCCGGCAATAACCGATGCCTGCGACGTAATATTTACCAATTGCTATCCTTTCTGGGAAGGCTGCCATATCGATTATTCTCTTATCTACATCAAAAATATGTATTACAGCGTCATGAAGGCTGCAAAAGGTAAGAGGATAGTTATAAGCGAAACAGGATGGCCTGACAGGGGTACTGCATTCGAAGCATCCGAACCATCAGTGGAGAATGCCCTCAGATATTTTATAAATGTACAGCAATGGAGTTTCGAAGATAAGATTGAGCTTATGTATTTCTCAAGCTTTGATGAAAGCTGGAAGATAGGGTCTGAGGGTGATGTGGGAGCCTACTGGGGCCTTTGGAATGAAGAGGGAGAACTGAAATACTGACCTATACATTTTTGATCTATGAGCAGGTATTCCGATCATGGTATTATTTGGGGTAATGCAATATGTTATTCGGGTTACCGCGAGGGGCAGAGCCCTGAAGCAGATATTCATCCTTCATATGAGCAGGTGAAGGAGGATCTTATGATCCTGAAAGGGAGATGGCAATATCTCAGGCTGTACGACTGCAACAGCCATGCAGAAACTATCCTGGAAGTTATCCGTAAGGAGAAGCTCGGTTTCAAAGTAATGCTCGGAGCATTTATTGTTGCGGAAATGAACAACTTCGGATGTCCATGGGGCGGTCTCTATTCCGACCAGACCCTCGATAGCAACAAAAGAAAAAACTCTGATAACATTGAAAAACTCATTGAACTTGCAAACAAGTACCCTGATATTATATTCTCAACTTCTGCAGGCAACGAAGCAACGGTCGACTGGACCGATCATTTTGTTCCGGTAGAACGGGTTATTGAATTTGTCAGATCTATAAAGAGAAGTACTCATCAGCCTGTCACGTTTTGTGAGAACTATGTGCCATGGCTGAATAAACTTATGCCTCTTGCAGCAGAAGTCGATTTCATTTCGATCCATACCTATCCTGTCTGGGAACACAAACATATTGATGAGGCTCTTAACTATACGATTCAGAATTTCAGGGATGTGGATCAGCTGTACCCTGATAAGCCCGTGATGATAACCGAAGCCGGGTGGGCAACAAATTCTAATGGCAGGGGTATAAATTCTGAAAATGTAAGTGAAGAATACCAGGAAAGATATTACAACGATCTTAACCTCTGGTCACAGGAAGAAGAGATTATAAGCTTCTTTTTCGAAGCTTTTGATGAACCCTGGAAAGGTTTTCCTCATGAGGATGAACCTGAGAAGCACTGGGGTTTGTTCTACGAAAACAGGAAGCCCAAAAAGGTAATGAGACGATATTTCTTCTGACGATATTAATTGCAGAGACCAGGAGATGATTTGGCAGTAATTTGCTTGCATACAAGCAACCTCTGATCCTGGGTGCCTACAGGCAGACAAATTACGCCTTAAGAGCGTATTACGACCAGATACCATCCTCGCCGATAAATATCTATCTTTGCACTTTTCATAAAAAGTGGATATAAGCGCAAACCTGACCTACCGTAAGATATTCCTCTTCTGGGGACCACTGGCGCTTACATGGCTGATGATGGCCTTTGAACAGCCATTCCTCATAGCCTTTATTGCCCGTCTGGGTGAAGCAAAATACAACCTTGCGGCTTTCGGAATAGCAGGCTCTTTTGCCATGATAATAGAAGCTCCTATAATAATGCTAATGAGCGCTTCAACAGCCCTGGTAAGAGGCAGGCATTCATACAGGAAGCTTAAGAAATTCACAGATATCCTGAATGCCGGAATCACAGTCATCCAGCTTATTTTTCTCATCCCCCCGGTTTTCAGGTTCATTGTCATTGGTCTGATGGAAGTTCCTGAAGATGTTGCAAGACTTGCACATGTGGCACTTTTAATATTCCTGCCCTGGGCCGCATCGATAGGATACAGGAGGTTTTATCAGGGCATCCTGATAAGACACAACCTGACAAGAAGGGTTACTTACGGTACAATGGTGAGGCTGTCGGTGATAGTAATCTTGGGTTTTCTCTTCTTCACAATGGGAGTTCAGGGGGCATACCTTGGTGCAGCGGCTATGTCGCTTGCAGTAATCCTTGAAGCACTTGCGACAAAGATGATGGCTTCAAAGACCCTGAAGTACCTCCTTGAGAAAGAAGACCATGAGAACGGCAGCCTGCGGCTCAGATCAATAGCCAGGTTCTATTTCCCGCTTGCTCTCACATCTATACTGTCGCTCGGTGTTCATCCTTTTGTCACCTTTTTCCTAGGTAGAAGTTATATGGCCGTAGAGTCCCTGGCGGTACTTCCGGTGGTGTCTTCGCTGGTGTTCATCTTCAGAAGTATGGGTTTATCCTACCAGGAAGTGAGCATTGCCCTTATAGGGGAGAGGAAACAGAATTATGTGGTCCTGCGTAACTATGCTATATATCTTGCAGTAATCGTCACTGTTCTGATAAGTGTTCTGGCATTCACCCCGCTGGCAGACCTGTGGTTTATAAATGTATCCGGCCTCAGCAAGGAACTTGCTGATCTGTCTTATCTTCCGCTGAAGATCATGATCCTGCTGCCGGCGCTTACTGTTCTTCTCAACTTCCAGAGGTCAACGCAGATCATTAACGGCAGCACGGCACCTATCTCTGTGGCAACGGCAATAGAGCTTACAGGTATTATTGTGGTACTGCTGGTATGTGTGGTATTTCTGAACCTGACCGGCGTTGTCGCTGCCTCTCTGGCTTTTATGATCGGAAGGATAATGTCGAACCTCTATCTGGCACCTAAACAGGCGGCGGTAACAAGGTTATGGAAAATGGGGTAATAGAGGTAATTTAATAGTAATTGGGCGCTGCGCGCCGTAATTTGTCCCGCAAGCGGGACGTAATTTATTGTAGTTTAGAGGTTCGTGCTGTGGTTCCGATATAGTTATTGAGTTTGATTCCAATATCATTTATGAATCCGATGAATAATTTCTGGACTTTTAAATCTTCTAATTTCATATCATTCCCTTTTAGCACTAAAGTTCTCCTAATTTACGATTTTCTTTAAAACAGAATTCACTGTAATTAGATACTATTAGAAGAAATTACAGCGCGAAGCGCTGAATTACGTCCGACGTAAGGAGGACGAATTACGGCCGCAGGCCTAATTACAACGGATTACCCCCCCACGTGGTCAGATATTCATTACCTGATATTGTGATCGTACACAATCTTCGTCCACGTTTCCATATCTTCATAGAATTCAGCCAGATCATTTTTTGCGACCCATTCGGCAGTCATTTTATCTGTTTCATTCACATATAGATGTTTATTTGAGACACTTATATTATACAGAAGTCCGATATGTACCCTGCTCACAGGAATGGTTTCGTCATTTATGAACCCGATAAAATCAATATTCTCTATGGTACATCCTTTAAGTAACCGGAGTTCTTCAAAGAATTCTCTCTTAAGTTCATCGATAAGGTATTGCTCTGCAGGCTCCATAACTTCGCGCGGATTCATATGCCCTCCCATCCCCATGGTGATCATATTATGCAGCCGTTTTTCAGTCTGCCCGGAAGTCCTTCTGAATAACAGGAATGATTCTTTATATGAGATAACGGCATAGGGGATTATCTGCTTGAAGGAAGGATCTTCTTCCAGGTCTTTCCTTTTGCGGAACAGGCCTTTCCGGACAAGTGTTTTCAGAACATCACTGCTGCCGTCTATAAAACCCTGCTCCTTATAGGGCAATAAGCTCCAGACCTCAGCTGCCGGTACGGCAAAAACTAATTCATCCAAAATATTAAATGTAAATTCTTAATGTTTTATATGATGAGAAATATAAAATGTACTTCGTGATCCCGAAAGCGGAACATTTTTATTATCAGATACTTAAAGACCCCCTTTAAAGGGTAGGTGTATTTACTGTCCTATACGCACATATTCCTTCTAATCGGGGGATGGGGATCATAGTCCTCCACAACAAAATCATCGATAGTCAGCTGGTCGAAGGGCTTTTTCGCAATATGTAGTCGGGGCAGAGGCCTTGGTTCTTTCGACATCTGTTCAAGGATGGCCGTTACATGATCATATTTTTCTTCATTTCCGTCGCTGGGAGCATTTTTATTAAGCCAGTCAACGACTTCCAGGTAATCTTCTCTTTTGGGAACATTCCTTATTTTTTGCTGTAGTTCCCTGAAATTAGACCTGTACCATTGTGTTCTCTTTCCGATACTGGTATAGAAATGTGAATCCCCGAAAGTGTGGATGAAAGTTTTAGGTACCATTCCAGCTCCCTGTGCAATTACCTGTGTAAGAGCGGCGTAGCTGGCTAT
>DAIOVL010000014.1:60761-85138 GCA_036759025.1 Bacteroidales bacterium | reverse complement strand
CCCGTGGGGGAAGGTTGGGAAGGGGGTTTAAGTGATAAAAATTTAATGTTATATTCATGATTCCCGATACTCATAATATTTATTTTTTAACACCATGCATCTCAAAGTTTAACACTTAGCATTTCCCTTTCAGATAATTTCATTTTTTCTTATCCACTTTCATAGGTTTACCATTTTCACTGTTCATTTCATAGGGCAGTTCATAAACTATATTCCCTTTTTTGTTTGAGAAATAAAGATGCGATTCCGAGAGTTTGTCAGCATCTCCGTCGGCCCAGTAAGAATAAAAATCTTTGTGGGCATTCACCGGCCTTCTTACATAGGAATGGTTGCGGTCGCTTCCGGCAGTTATGTCGCGGAGCTTTTCCCATGTAAGTCCTTCATCCCTGCTCACCCATGAAGCCACTTCCCCTCCCGTGCCATAGCGCTGCGGACCCTGCTCAGTAGGACCGACGATCCTCCAGCAGTTTTTTTCCATGTATATGGATCCCATATCGTAATTATGTGATGATTCGCAGACCTTATGGAAATTCCACTTATCACCTTTCCAGTGAATCACAAACCATTCCCTGGGGTCGCCGCCTGGTCCGGGCCTGAAATCATTGCTGATAATCGCAAGTATAACCGGATTGCCTTCATTATCGAAATTAAGATCGTTGATATATACCAGTTTCTTTTCTGCTTCGTAATCTTTTACGAGAGCATCATTATGAATATCTGTCAATGGCATCTCCAGGGTCTTCCCGGCTATTGTTGTCCAGGTATTTCCCATATCGGTTGTCTGAACAGCATAAATATTTGTTCGTTTATCTACATTTCCTCCCGGATGATAATTAAAGACCGATACCAGTTTTTCCCCGACCATGTTAGTAACCTGGTAGTGTCCGCCCAGTCCGGCAAGCTTCTGATCGGGAGCCCATTCTTTGCCGTCGGCGCTTGTAGTCCAGTAGAGCTCCCGTCCTTTGGTGTATTTTGTGAGAAGATACAGGAATCCTTTACCTGGTACCCACCATGGTTGCGGGTAGGTCATCTCTCCCTCCTTAATTTTTTCGAACGATTCTATGCTGTAGGGTAAGGTGCTTTTGTATATCGATCCCGGCCGGTGCCGTGCCCGTCCGCTGACAAAAACCCATATATAACCCTGATTATCAATTGACAGCACACCATTATCATGAGGGTCATTTACTGTTTCCTTGTCACATACTACAACAGGCTTCGGGACTACCCTGGCAACATGATCATAACAGGAGATCATAATGAGCAGGTGTCTCTGGTCCGCTGCTGTTGTTCCACCGTAGACGAAAAATGTTTTTTTCACTTCAGGCGAATAGATAGCAACAGGTATATGGTCGGCGGTGTAGGTACCCAGGCCTCCGGAATACTTATCGCCATACTCTGAGTATTGGCCGAGTGTGAACCATATCCCCCTGTATCCGTCGACGGTCGGATTCTGGGAATGAACCTGAAATGAAATACTAAGTATGAAAGAAAATAAAATAGCAGGGAAACGGAAATTGTTTTTTGTCATCTTGTTTTGTTAAATTTCTTAATCCTGGTTTTTGGTCGGGCTATTCTGAGATAAACTTAATTAATGGTATCAGTATCGGTTTTCCGCTGATAGCAGAGTGTACAATCTTTTTCTTTTCCCCGCTGCCTGTTTCCTGTGTAACAATGTAGGGATTCATTTTGCTTGTGAATGTCAGGGCTCTCTCTTTTGCGTTTGGTCCGTAGCGGTTAAAAACCGGATATACTGTCGCTATCAGCTCATCCAGTCCGGTTTTACTTGTGACAATGGTGCCTTTGGGCCATGAAGGTGATTTCCCCGGTTGCGAAACGATAACAGTTCCTCCCGAGGGTATCCAGTTGAGCCAGTTCATTTCATCGCCTGCATTTTTCTCCCTTCCCCTGAGGATCATTTCTTCTGAATAGAATTCTCTCAGCGCCAGCTTGAAAAGAGGCGGAAGTCTTGTTGCTTCCACATATCCTGATATTAGTCTGCAGTTGTTAAACTGGTCGGCACTGAAGTTATAGTCATCGGCATATAGTTGTCCTGTATTTCTGACGAGGTATGAAACGAGCAATCCGGCCAGTGTTTTGAATTCTACTGTGGAACTGTCTACTCCAGGGTTATTCTTTAAAATATAACCGGTTATTACACGATAATACTGTTTTTCATCATCTGCTTTAATTGTGATGTTACTATTTATCAGCTGTATTTCCCGCGGCACGTCCTCAAGACGAGACACATAGAAGTAAGGTTTTGTCACCGGGGACCTTCCGGTTTCGTCAGGGACGGGCTCTGTTATAAGGTTATTTTCCTCGAGACGCTGAACAGCTTTTACAGACAGGGATCCTGAGGCAACACCGCTTGCAGAAGCCACTATACGGATACTGCCTGGTATCCCTGCCGACCTTAGGATGTTGAATATCTGTTCTGCCTGTGTTTCATTTTCTGTCAGTGTAACTCTTTCTGCAGGGGGTTCGTAAATCTGGGGACCCACAAAGGTGGCAGGACCTTCCACCGACCACCTGATCGCAAGACCCGGATTCGGAACATCATAGCCGTCAGGGTCTGTAAGCCGTGCTTTAACTACTACCACAGAATTTTTTTCAGCTTCAATTTGTTCATGTGATGCCTCCAGGATAATTTTTGACGGAACACCTTTCCCTGTAACACTGGCGCTGATAGGTTTAAGCACGGAGTGGGTATAGACTCCCCTTATCTGAGCGGCAATTTTATTCAAATCATTTCCCGGATCGCTGAACAGTACCGACGGGTGGTTACGGTGACGTCGGAATATTTCGGTGATCATCTGATCGAAGACTTCCTTTGAAAATTTCTGATTTTCTGTCTGAGGAGCCTCAAGGGAAACTATGATACCTTGTTTGTCGGCAAGTTCACAATATAAAGATGAGGCAGAGTAATGAGAGATTTTTAACAGGTTACATTTCAGGTTTTCTTTCAGATCATTGAATACCTGTTCAGAAATCCATTCTGGAAATGCACTGCCAAGCCAGGGATATTCATGATTCAGTATCAGCCCGTTAACCGTTATTTTCTCATCATTTATATAGAGGCTCTTTTCCATCTCATCCCACCTGAACCATCTGAAACCCAAAGGACTGTGAAACACATCTGTGACCCTGCCTCCGGCAGTTATCTCCGATCTGACATCGTAGAGGACGGGGTCGGAAGGCGACCATAGATGCGGATATTTTACAGGTTTTAATGTCTGGTCGAAGATATAATTCTCTCCGGGTTGAATGGTCTTCTTTGTTTTGACTGATCTGACTGTCCTGCCTGAAGCATCAATGATATAAGTGTATAATACACAATTTTCCGGCCGGGAGTAATCGTTTTTCACCCATGTCCTTACTCTTACTATCCCGGTCTTTTCGGATACCACCGGTGTAGTGATATGTGTGCCACCTTCGTGTGAAGCTGATCCCTGCATTGGAATGTAAAGCCTGTCTTTAGCAACAAGAGTTACGTTACCATAAATACCTCCGTAGAGGTTCATTCCTGAAGATGCCACAGGGGGTATTCCGTAAACGTCGTTCTGCATATTACTGACAGCCACTGCAATTACATTATCATGATCTGTGGAAATGTAATCAGTGATATCAAAATCGAAGGAGCCGTATCCACCCTTATGATCGCCAAGGTAATTGCCGTTTATCCACACTTTACAGTATTTATGGACTCCTGTGAATTCGATGAAGATTTTTTTTGAGGCAAGATCGCCAATCATGCCGAACCTTTTTCTATACCATCCCCATCCTGTCCACCAGTAGGGATTTTCTTGTTCGTTATGGTTTTTAATGTACGGATGCTCCTCTCCGGTTGTTTCGAAAGTGCTCCATGTATGGGGCAGGCTTATTACGGGCCATCCGGAATCGTTATACCCGGGGCTTTCACAGCCGGAAGCCATATCATCGCCCGGGAAATAGTTAAAAGTCCACCTGGTGTTAATGTTCTTTTCGATGCGCGGATTTTCTTTCTGCTGAGGAGGCTCTGCGCATATCATTGCTGCAGGCAGGAAACAGGAACAGATAATCAGGAGGCGGGTCAGCATTTTCATGGCTGCAATGTTTTCGAGCATTAAATTTACATATAATCTTTGTAGATTCCTTGAAAAAAAGGGGTTGTCTGAGAAGCCCTTATTTCTAACCTCTGCCCGGCTTAATAATTAACATACTCACCCCTGGCCCCTTCTATTGAAGCAGAGAGGGGGATGAGTGCATGGGAACATACTCACCCCCCGGCCCCCTCTCTACTGAAGCAGAGAGGGGGGACATAGAAGTAAATTTTAGATTAGAATTAAATAGCTTAATTGAAATTATATGCTGTTAAGGAAAGACTGAATCTTTAACAGTACTTGACTCATATCTTTGAGCTCATCGTTTTTTATTCTTAATACATTCAGTCCGATATCTTTCATTACCTGGTCTCTGAACAAATCATATTCCTCTGTATAATCGTGTACAGGACCGTCAAGTTCTATAACTGCCTTCTTGTCAAAACAATAAAAATCAGCAATGAAGTAATTGTAGGATATCAGATTTCCTTTATATAAGACAGGATGCTGTCTTAAGAATTTATACCCGTTAAGTTTCCTGCCTCTCAATTCTGACCAGAGTAATCTCTCGGACTCAGTCATATTCTTCCTCAACTCTCTGGCGTTTTTCCTGATAAGAGTAAAATCAAATTTCTTAGCACCTGGCATTTAACGAGACTATTCTATAAATATAGCCATTTTTCATGACATTTCATATGAAATAACGTTTTCATAGTATCACACTTTCTTACCCCCTTCCCTGCTCCGGCAGGGAAGGGGGAAGGGGGATGGGTTCATGTAAAAAAAGCACCGCTCCACATGGAGCGGTGCTTTATCAGAATTGCCCTTCTTAAGCCCCCTTCCCTTCTTCAGGAGGGAAGGGGGTTGGGGGAAGGGTTCGTGTTATCAACCAATTACTTGGTATAGTTAGCCGGATTTTCATCCTGCCACTCGTTGATACCGTCACGGATCCTGTTGCGGAAACGCAGAGTATCGGTACAACGGTAGAGGTTGCCATCGGCATCCGTGAACTGGTACTTCAGGTAGATCCGTCTGTCCTGGAGGAGCTTGGAATTGTTGAAAGTACAGGCTCCGTCGGAAGTGATCACAAAAGGTGCATCCGGTCCTGAGTACAGGCTTACGGACGTTCCCTTGAGCGCCAGATACATGATTGTGTCACCACCAAAAGATGTGTTATCCATGAAGTTGTTCACGATAAGAGTCGTCGGACCTGCCGAGGTCAGGTTCCATATCCTGTTCTCAGCCGTCGGAATGGTTGTGAAATAGTTAACAGTTTCATTCCTTGTGGGACCGCTGATAACAGCCTGACCACCGTGCCAGTAGTTACCGAAGAGCTTGTTCTCAAGCATCACGCCTATCACATTTGTCCGCTTCGATTCAAGAATAGTATCAATTTCGGGGCAGTTTGTGATCCTGAAAGGAATTGCATATGAAGCCATCCTTGTTGTTTTCAGCGAGTCGGCGGTGAACGCAAGAGAGTCGGCTTTCACCAATACTTCTCCGGTGTACCATCCTTTTGGAATGACCATCAATGACGGATTTGACAGAGTGTAATAAGATGAAGGCAGAGGTTCAAGCACTGAGACGTTTGCGACTGCATCCTTAATAAATGACTGTGACGCGATTTTCATACCGTCGAGCAGTGCCGGATTAATAAGAGAATTATCGAGCGTAAAGGACACATTCCTGTCGATAGTGTTATCACTAACACCACCCATTGTGACGCCTACCTTGAACTTCATCCCTTCACCCACAACGAATGTGCGAACATCCTGTTGCAGGTAGAAGTAAGTAGCGGTGTAAGGATAATCGAGCAGGTACTCTTCGTAGCACGAAACCATCGTAACCGCAAGAACAATTAAAGCTAGTATTTTTTTCATAACTGTTTCCTTTTAAATATTAGTTCCATGTAGGCCATCCTACGTTCTGGACCAGTTTGTCCATTCTAAGCATCTCGTAGTAGGGGATCGGATTGTAAGGTGACGGGATAGCCCTTTCCTCAACCTGCCAGTCGAAGTTGTAGGTATATGTATCCGGAGCGGTCTGGGTGATATCAGCGCCATGTACGGGAGCTTTGATATATGTTTCCCAGTTACCTTCCCCGGGCAGATCACCGGTGGTCCAGCGCCTGAGGTCATAGAACCTCATACCCTCGAAGCAGGTCTCGATTCTCCTTTCCGTTTTCACAAAATCATCGAACGCAGCTAAACCAGCAGCAGCAACTTCGTCGAGATATGGATCTGCCACGTTAAATGCAGGAGTAGCTCCGTCATAGGTTTTCCTCTGCCTCATGAACTTGATGGCATCCTTTGCACTTAGTGCAGGATATGTATCACCCGTGAAAGTGTAGGTAGCTGTGGGATCGCCTGTCACATGGTTGGCAGCTTCGGCAAAGTTGAGCACAAAATGCGACCAGCGGAAGATGAACCTTGAATGACGGGTTGACCGGATACTTGCATCAGAGAAATTAACATCCATATAGACATACTTCTTGATATAATAGTTTGTCTTGACGTTATCTGACCTGATGTTGGCAGCATCTTTACCTGGTGCTCCGTCGGGCATGGTACTCTGGTTCCACACTTCGAAGGTGTACATCGGATTGGCGGGATTATCAAGCCTGTTTGCTATGCGGCCATTGTAAAATATCACAGAATAGAATCTCGGGTCGCGGTTCGAATAAGGATCAGTTTCATCATAAATAGTTGAAGCGTGATCAATCGGGTATCCGTTTGCATCTCCGAAAGCATCAACCAGCTCCTGTGTTGCTCCAACCTGTCCGTTACCCTGGAAACCTCCGGGATAGAACATCCTTTCCATATAGGTCTGGTTGGTGATATAGCGCCCTGAGAATACAATCTCAGCAGAGTTCGGATTATACCAGTTGACACCGTTTGTAAGTCTGAAGCTGTTACTACTTGTGGTATTATCAACATTCATCTTGAAATCGATGATCTTCTTGGCATATTTTGCGGCACTGTCCCAGCGGGCTGTTACGTTACCCGGGTTGAACCTCGGGCTGGCCCAGGTCAGATAAAGATTTGCCTTGATACCCCAGACTGCAACATCGTCGAAACGGTTCCAGTATTTACCGCCCAGGAATGTCAGGTCGGTTCCTGAAGGATAGAGGAAATCCCTGTGGGCAAGTGGAAGCCATTTAAGAGCTGAATCACAATCCTTTATGATCTGTGCAACACATTCATCGTAGGTGTTACGGGCGAAATTAGGTGCACTGTAAGGATCGACCACATCTGTAATTATCGGGAAGCCGAGAAGGTTACCGTCAGTCCCTTTACCTCCGAATTTCTGGAGGAGGTCCCACTGGAAGAAGGCGCGGAGGGCAAAGGCCTCACCCTGGAGACGATGTCTCACCTGATCGTTATAGTTAGCCTTCACCATATACCTCGCATTAAGGCCGCGGTTATCCTTAAGGAATATATTACACTGTGCTATGGATCTGTAGTCGCGATCCCAGTAGGTGTCGAAGGGGTCGCTTGCCGTAGTCATTGAGTTCACGGCATATCTCCTCATAACATGAGTAGTGCTCGTTATGACAGCATCGTCGGTCACCCCGTCCATATATACAGTCTCATTGTCGTCATAACAACGGTGAGAGTTTGCAATCCCGGGAGATCCGATATTATCATAGCATCGGTTAATGATACCCTGAACACGGTCCTGGTATTCCCAGATATTTTCGTTGTCATAGTTCCCGTTCGGCCAGGGATCGAGGTAATTCTGGCAGGAGCTTGCAATAATAAGCAGTGCTCCAAACAATGTTATAATATTCTTTGTCTTCATAATTACCATAGATTAGAAATTTAACTTGATTCCGCCCGAGAATGTTCTGAACAACGGGTATACAGTTACCCCTGAATCAATGGATTCAGGATCAACATCTTTAATTCCCGAAAGCGTAAGAAGGTTTGCTCCTCTTACATACAGACGTACAGCGCGGCCGCTCATGAACTGAAGCATTTTGGCAGGGATTGTGTAAGCCAGCTCCACGTTCTGGATTTTGAAGTATCCGCCTTTTCTCAGCCAGTAGTCGGATGTAAGGAAGTTATTGTTAACCTTGTTATAGGTAAGCCTTGGATAATCCCCTCCGATATTATCGGCAACGAACTGGGAGTAGTTGTTATCACCCCATCCGTTCCAGTAGTATTCATTTGTAAGGGCAATATCGTAGAAGGCTCTGCCGGCTCCGAGGATGAAAAGGTCGAAATTCTTGTATTTGAGACTCACGTTGATACCATAATAGAGGCGTGGTGATGAATGTCCGATCATTGACTGATCCGACTCATCAACAAAGCCGTCATCGTTAAGGTCGTCATATTTGAGGTCGCCTGCATACAGCTTCTCATCAAAAAGCTGAAGAGGAGTGTTATTGCCACCCTGAGCTTCATTGTCAGAAGCGAATTTACCGAGATATGTATAACCGAAGATTGCATCGGATACCTTATCTGTCCTGAACTGGTAATCGTTCCTGTACTGGGGTTCGTCATACTTAACCCTGATACCTTTAACTGTGGTTGCATTGGCTCCTATATTCAGCATGACATCACCAACCTTATGGTTGAACTGCAGGTCGGCACCGAGAGCATTGTACATGGTCTGGTTGTAGTTCTGATATGGCCTTGCACCCTGATAACCTGCCAGGTAAGGCATGTTTGCCGTAACCTGTGAAATGGAACCGTCGACCAGCCAGTTATAATATGTAAGGCCAAGTGTCAGTTTCTCATCAAACATAACAGCATCAATACCAGCATTGATTTCTCTTCTCTTCTCCCATGTCAGAGCCGGGTTTCCGGTTCTTGAAAGATAGCTCCTCTGTACAGCTGATTCTGTACCTCCTCCGAACCACTGTGATGATGAATATGGTCCGAAACCGTATGGCGTGGTAGTACTGGTAGTGGATGTTCCTGACCACCTGTCGACATCATACAGGTTGGGGAAGTAGGTTTCGTTGCCTACAATACCTCCCTGTGCACGCAATTTAAGATAGTTGACGAATCCGATCTCAGGCATGAAATCTTCATCGGTTATTATCCATGCGCCGCCGACAGCCCAGTTGAGAAGGTTACGGTAATCTTTTGCGAAGCTGGAGTTACCTGCGTAGTTGAGTACGCCCTGTAACTGATACTTGTCATTCAGATTGTAAAACAAGGTTCCCAGTATACTTCTCTGCCTCTGAGGTTCCTCAATACCATTTATGTATGAAAGTGTCTGATGGTACATTGCAGAAGCCTGGATATCACTGTTGTCGAACGATTTTTCCCAGCTCACCCTTTCGTAGAACATGAACCTCTGGAAATAATAGTCCATCAATTTATAAAGATCGGCCATTTTTGAAAGGTTATGTCCGGAATACCTGGTCAGTGTTGTGTCGGTAGGAGTAACATCGACGGTATAAGCCAGATAGTCGTTGGATTTACCGATACGGACAGAGTTATGGATGTTAAAGCCCAGATAAGTCTCTGATTTCAGACCTTCGATAAGGTTGCCTGCATCCCAGGTAAGTTTGAGGTTTGACACCCCTGTACGGCCTTTATCGGTGTAAAATCCCTGATCAAGAATGTTACCTATCAGGTTGTCCGTATAAATAGCGCTTACTCCATACCAGGGAGTCGGAGGATCGGTTGACTCATCATAATAAGCCCAGATCGGGTAGGCTATTGAGGGGACATTGCGTAAGTCATTAAGGATGGCTGGTAATTCAAGCAATCCGAGTGTTGAATTACCTGTTCCCTCAGAGCGGTAGTCGCTGTCATAGCCATAGTTCGGCGATCTCCTGAAAGTAAGGTTTCCGTAGAACCCAAACTTTGCTGAAAGGAAATCGTTGATCTTCACATTTACACTCTGTCTAGCGGTGATCCTGTTATAATCGGATTTTGCACCCATGTTTATTATATCACCTTCGCCTGCGTATCCGAGGTAGGAGAAATACTGAACGATGTCGTTGCCACCCGATGATGATACATTCACTTTTCTGAGTTCCATCTGGTTGTCGAGCATCATATCCCTGAAGTCGGTGTTAGGATACTGAAGGTCGTAGCCGTCGTTCACCCTGTAAGCTGCTATGGCAGCAGGCGAATAAATAGAAGGAAGGTCGCTGGCTAATCTGGCCTGATTCTGCAATGTGGCATATACGTCACCTTTTACATACTCAGGGAAACGGTCAACAATGCTGGTACCCATTTCAACGTCGACATGGAGCATCCTTTCGTTAGGGACACCCGTTCTCGTCTTAAGATACATTACGCCACCTGTGGCTGAGGGACCGTACATAGCTGTACTCAGGATTCCTTTCAGAAGAGTTGCCGATTCGATCTCATTGGGACCTATAATATATTCCTGAAGTTCAGCAGGAAGGTCGTCGATGATAACGTAAGGCATACCGCTGAATTTATCGGTAGAGCCGTAGCTGTTTGAAAGACCTGAATATTGCTGAAGGCCTTCCAGAGGGCTCATTCCAGGTGATCCGTCCCTTTCCCTGATGTCGTACATCGAGGAGATCCCTGTAAGGCTGTTCCTGATGTCGGTGGTGGGATAATGTGAAAACCAGGATCCCGGAACAACAAGCTCCGGGCCTGTGAGGTTACGCTTATAGGTCGATTTGAAAGGCAGTTGTACAACATCATCCGATGTCATGTCAATTTTACCCTCAAGAAGTGTAATGGTACCTGAATTTACAATATCGATAACATTAGATACTTTTTTATCGTACTGAAAAGCATTAATTGTAACAACATCTTCGGGGTAACCCTTGAATGAAACTGAACCGTTGGCATCGGTGACGGCATGCGTAATACCTTCGCCTACCACTACTGATGCACCCGGTATCGGCGCTCCGCTCTCATCAACTACTTTGAGAACGACGTCGAACAGTTGCCTGGCTGCTTTCCTTTCTCTCTGAACCTGTCCGGTAACCGGCCAGGCCAGCATAACGAGCAGAACCAACAGCCCGGCATATCTGATTTTCTGTGATAAAATATTATTAAATCTCATATACTTTCTTTTTATATGGTTCATGTTACCAGACTGGGTTGGCTACAAAATTACTCATTTTGAGAGCATCTGCGTTAAGGAAGGGCAGATAGTACATACCTTCTTCCCAGGCAGGCTGTCTGTCAGCCGGGAGTGGAGTTCTCACATACTGGAATCCGTCGGGGTATTCAGGAGAAACGTCAACCTTCTGCGGTATCATTCCGATCAGAGTGCTCCCCATAACCTGGGGAAGTATTTCCCATCTGCGGACATCGTCGTAGTAGTGCTGATTCTCGAACGAGAGTTCCACATTGCGTTCATTCCAGATCCTGTCCCTGAAATATGCAGGGGTTGCCTGCCACGTTGGAGCGTCTTGAAGATTCGGCATTCCCGATTTGGCTCTGATAACATTTATGGCCTGGAGAGCTGTCAGGGTTGCTCCTGATGGTGCTCCGTTTATGCCGTATGCTTCAAAAGCAGCTTCAGCGTAATTCAGGTAAAGTTCTGAGAGGCGAACGATTGCGATACTCCAGTAAGTACGGACTCCCTGGTTGTAACGGCTGTTGAGTGCCCAGTATTTCCTCATCTGATATCCTGTAAGGGTAACTCCCCTGTATTGGGCTGTATTTACCAGTGTAGTGGGGATAGTTCCATTATAGTACATCCATGCAGTATTGGATGCGCCTTCCGTCCCGCCACCCCATCCGGGAGCATAGCTTCCGTTATAAGTAATATCGACATAGAAGCGCGGATCCCTGTTGAGGAAAGGTTGCTGCTCGTTGTAGCTTCCTGCTGTTGTGGCTGCAGCCCTGTCGGCATCAGTGTTGAGAGGGTAACCATCGGCTGTTTCATATTTGTCGACCCACTGCTGGGTTGGCATCATACCTGAAGCAGAGTTGTTTGCCATGAAGTGGCCTCCCCACATTGTTGCAACTTGTCCGCTACCGCTTCCCCAGTTCCAGGCGAGGTTGCCGAGTGTAAGAGTCCAGATACTCTCCTCGCAAACTTCCCTGTCGTAGAAGTTATAGTGTCTGTCGTTACCTGAAGGATCGGTCAGAGGCAACAATTCCACGCCGTTAGCTTCCGCTATCTGGATAGCTTCCCAGTTGGCTGCTGCTGCAGCCTGCCAGTCGGCAGCACCGTTCTTATTATTAAGCGGGCTGGCAGCATAGAGCAATGCCCTGGCTTTAAGAGCCTTGGCAGCCATTCCGTTGGGGCGGTACATTTCGTATGCTGCATAGTCGAGTGATCCAACCGGGTCCCTGCGGATCTTGCCGGCCTTGTTAAAGAAATAGTAAGCCGAATCATAATCGGAAACTATTCTCATCAGGTATTCATGCTTCGGCAAACGTTCAAGGTCCCATGTTTCGTCATATGGTCCCATCACATAGTCGAGATAGGGGAAGGGTCCCCAGAGTCTGAAGAGCGTCCAGTGGAACCATGCCCTGAAGAAGTAAGCCTGGCCCATGAAGTCGTCCAGAACATCCTGGCTGGCATCCTGCACCTGGTCTATATTGCGGATGGCTATATTCACTCTGCGGATATGGTCGAGGCATGCACCCAGAACAGGACGGCGGCTGCCGTCGTAGCAAAGCTTGCTGACGATTGTTTCCGACATGTTTCCGCTCTTCCAGGCCTGGCCTTCCATATAACGTCCCTGGTCCATTGCATCGGTTGTCGAATTGAGACAGTACTTCTGGTCCCAGAGGTCCATCCACAGGGGGACTGTGCATTTGTAATTCCATGTGTTCCGCCAGCGGTTGTTATAATATTTGCGGCCGTCGTAAACACCGTCGAAGAAGAGTTTGAAGTTGGCATACTTCGTGAACACGATATCCTCGGTAAGACCTGATTCAGGAGCTTTGTCCAGATAATCCTCGAGGAATGAGCATGAGGTGCCAAAAGCAAGACTCATCCCGGTTATGATTAGTAGTATAAGATATTTTTTCATAATCACTGTCATTAAGATTAAAATCCTACTTTAATCCCAGCTCTGAATGTCATCATCTGGGGATAGAATCCCTGGTAGAAGTTTGTTGCTTCAGGGTCGCCCTCAATAAGAGGAGTAAAGGTCAGGAGATTTGAGCCTGACAGGTAAACCATCATACTGTTGATACCTATAGCTCTGTTTAGTGCTCCCGATTTAATGTTGTAACCCATATACAGGTCTTTCAGCCTCAGGTAAGATGCATTTCTGAAGTAGCGGTCCTCGATAATGGCCTGGTATCCTCTGTCGGCCTCGCCGCCTCCCCATACGATGTTATCCTGGCTTGATGATCCGCTGTAGTGCATTGTAGCATGTCCTGCATTTGGATTATCAGGTCTCCAGTAGTCGAGTGCAGATTTGTGTACACGAAGGTCTCCCTTGATGAATTCAACCTCGAATGCCTGGTTGTACTGGACATATTTCCCGTGGTTACCTGAGAACAGGAAGTTGAAATTAAAGTTTTTCCATGTGAAACCACCTGAGAATGCATATGTTATAGGTGGATATGTCAGACCCGGAATGGCATGCTTGTCGAGAGTGTTTATCGTACCGTCTGAGTTATAATCAAGATACAGGTAATCTCCGACATACAATTTTGTAAAGTCTATAGGCGATACATTGTTATGGATGTCATCAACTGATGTCACGTAACCTGAGTTTGTAAGCTCAACACCGTTTAGCTCAAGACCTTCGAGGCTGTACTCCACGTTAAGCATTTCGGTAAGGGGCTTGCCTGCAAGTTTCATGTGATCGGGGAATGAAGCGGGGTCATCCTTGAATACAACCCTGTTCTCATTCCAGCCGAAGACACCTCTCACCCAGTATTCAAATGTCTGTGTGGGAGCTTTACGGAACTCAAGTTCTGCTTCAATCCCGTGTTTTTTAACTTCACCAAGGTTTATCTCCTTGAAAGACTGGCCAATGAGCATTGTGGTACTCTTAGGAGTAAGAAGCATTTTGTCGCGATACTCGTCAAAACCGTCAACTGTAAGTGTTATCAGGTTATTGAAGAGGCTCATTTCGATACCGAGGTCTCTCTTATGTGCTCTCTCCCACTGTGCCATTGTGTTTGCCATCATGTCCTCGTGAATGTATCCGGCGTTATCCTTGAAGTATGAGCTCTGATAGAGCCATCTGCTTCTGGCATAGTCGCTTCCCACATAACCATCAGAATATCTGATCTTCAACCTGTTCATCCAGGGAACTGCATTTTTGAAGAAAGGCTCTTCCGAAATAAGATAACCTACAGCCAGAGAGGGGAATGTACCGAATCTGTTACCGGGAGCGAACCTTTCAGAACCTGTGTAACCGATATTGAATTCGAACAGGTATTTACGGTTATAGTCGTAAGTGACCCTTCCTACCAGACCTTCATTATAATAAGGGAAGTTGGTTCCCGAGGCCTGCTGCTGGCGGTTGAAAAGACCGAGAGCGGTAAGATTGTGCTTTCCGAATGATCTGTTCCAGTTAAGTGATACCTCATAGTAGAGATCGGTGTTGTAACCACCGAGGCCACCGGTATTAAGGTCGAAAGGAGCCAGTTTATAAGTCTCGTTACCTTCTGTAGGAGTCTGTCTCAGCCATGGATTGGCTCCGACAACATCTGTCGGGTCATCACCAATCAGATTGAACTGAAGGATGTATTGAGGCAGGGTAAGTCCACCGGTTTTCAGCGTGTTCGTGTAGTTACTGCTTAGTGATACCTTACCGTTTATAGAAAGTCCTTTTGTTATGAAATCGAGCTGTTGTTTAAGGATGAGGTCGGTGTAGAGCTGTGAGCCCAGGTACTGGTTCATGGTACCCGACATTAGTGAATGAAGGGGGTTACCTGTATATTCACCAACAGGATAGCTGTGTCTCTCTCCTGTAGCATCGGGATATGCAAGGTCGGGAACTTCTTCGAGAACCCATGCAGGATAGATTGCTGGTGCCGAGACACCTCCTGTGGAATAAAGGTTCCTCCATGACCCGCCTCCTGCGCTTCTGAGGTTCAGGTTACCACCCACGTTAAATGACAGGATTGTTGTCTTCGTGATATTGAAGTCAAGGTTTATCCTGTAATTGAACCTGTGGTTATAATATCTCTTATCATAGAAACCGTCTTTGGTACCTTTGAAGAAGTCACCTGTATAATTGTATCCGAATGAGAGGAAGTATTTGGCAAAGTCGGTTCCTCCTGTAATATTAAGGTTTGCATTGGCTACAGGTGCAAAATCGTGGGTACATTCATCGAACCAGTTAACATCCGGGAACTCAAGAGCCTTGATAGGTGTTGACGGGTTCTTCCACTGAGCCAGTTCATATTCTGATTTCAGAAGTGTAAAGTCCTGTTTATTCATCAGAGCCACGTTATACATGCTCATAGTGGTAAATGCATCTATGTGCTCAGGTACTCTCGCTGCTGTCTGAAGGCCGTAGGCTCCGGTGAAGTCCATTTTCGGACGTCCGAGGGTACCGCGTTTTGTAGTTACCACAATAACGCCGTTAGCTCCTTTGGCACCGAAAACAGCTGTTGCCGATGCATCTTTAAGGACAGAGATGGTTTCAATTTCGTTAGGGTCGAGTGAGCTGAAGTCACGTTCGACACCGTCGACAAGTACGAGAGGAGAGCTTCCGTTCCAGCTTGAAAGACCGCGGACATACAAAGTTGCGTTGTCAGATCCGGGTTCTGCGTCCTGCTGGATGGTCAGCACACCTGAAAGTTTACCTGTAATTGCGTTTGTTACGTTTATTTCGCCTGCCTGCATAAGTGTTTGAGCATCAACCTGTGTGATGGCACCTACGACGCTCTCCTTTTTCTGGACGCCGTATCCAACCACCACAACCTCCTGGATCTGTGTTACCTCCAGTGCCAGAGCCACGTTGACCGGAGTGCCGGGTGTTGCCTGGACCTCCTGTGCGGAATAACCTATGAAGGAAATTGCCAGCGTAACAGGCTGTCTGCTTGAGACAGGAATTGTGAAATTACCGTTGATATCGGTGAGGGCACCAACTGTTGTTCCCTTCACCAGCACGGTAACTCCGATAAGCGCTTCGCCTGTTGCAGCATCAGTAACCTTTCCTGTGATCGTTATCTGCTGTGGTGCAGAGGGATCGTCGGGACTGGCTGCAACTGCGCTGAAAGATGCCATTGAGCATATCAGAAACAAAATGCACAATTTTGTCGTAATCAGTGGCTTGAGCCACCAACTCCTGACAAAATTCAATCGCTTTTCATTATTTTTTTCCATGCATTTAATAAAATTAAACATTAATAATTAAGCCAGGTTAGTGGTAAAATCGTGTAGGTTAACGGGATTTCATTTATCCCGGTTTTCTTTGCTTTCTCTTTCTTTTCATAAGGTTAGGGTTGGTTAGTATTAATTAATAATTGCTATATGTTTTATTCGAATCGAATAAAATACAGAAGCGTATCTGAAGATCGTAAAGAAAAAAGTGAGCCCAGGGTAGATTTTTTTCATTAAAAAGGTTAAAAATAATTAAATAAACACAGCACCCAACGATAAAACCTCCCTTCTCGGGGATTATCAGGGTAAATCAATACATCTTATAAATGCCTGTTAAATACCAGGTTAGGAGTATTTTAGGTTAGGGTTGCATTTATTGTCATACAATGTTAAAAAAAAATAAAATATGATGCAACATATAAATGTAATTTTAACACCAGATTTTTTCTATTTTAGAAGCATTCTATATTGCGAAAAAATAACATTCCTGACGCAACCTTCTGAAAACGGGTTCGATTTCAATCCCACCCCCCAATCGTGTCTCACCAGCCGAAGTTTCATGCGCAGGCTGGCAAGCCTGACCTCTGTGCTCTGTGCCCTGTGCTCTGTGCCCAGCCTTCGCTATTGCTTCGGCTGGCAATCCTGAGCCCACTCCCTGCATTTTTCCATCTGAGCCTTTGTACTTAATATATCCTTTCCTATATTTATGACCGTAAACCTGAATACCTGCTACATATGAAAAAAACTTATCTAATTGCCTCTTTGATAATGGTCTGTACACTTACAGCCACCGGCCAGAAAACTCCTACCGGAAACCCAAAGGACTTCCGGGTAAAAACATGTCTGCACTCAGTAAGCTATCTGGGAGTATGGCGTGGTCAGGCTACTCTGACTGTCGATGAATTCCTTGTTAAAGCCAGGGAACTTGGCTACGACGGGGTTATGCTGGCAGCAAAAAAACCCCACGTTTCACTTATCGACTATGACGACGAAGCCCGCAAGAAACTAAGGGCCAGGATTAAGGAGCTTGGTCTTGAACTGGTATGCCTGGCTGCATACAACGATTTCACAGCCGGAGTCGACCGCGCAGGCATTCCCCATACCGAGATCCAGGCTGTATATATAGGTGAACTCGCCCGCCTTGCAAGAGACCTGGGGACAAACATGATAAGGATTTATACCGGATACGAACGCCCCGACCTTCCATACGACAGGCAATATGCTCTCGTGGTGGAAGGACTGAAAATGGCAGGTAAACGGGCAGCAGAATATGGCATTACACTGGCAATCCAGAACCACCACGACATCGCCCTCCATCACGATGCCATGAAATGGCTCCTCGACGAGGTTAACCTGCCCAACGTGAAAGCCGCTTTCGACTGCTGGTCCCCTACCCTCGAAGGATTGTCATCGGAGGAAATAAAACAGGCAATTCTGACAATGAAACCTTATATTGTGCATACCACCACAGCCGACTATAAAGAACTTCCCAGGTTCAGATATGAGATCAACCATACCAATTACACAAAACTGCAGTCGCAGATGAGAGCCGTACCCATCGGAGAGGGATTCCTTGACTACAAGACATTTATTAACACACTTAAAGAGATCGGCTACCAGGGTTACATCACCTACGAAATGTGCGAGGTGCTGGATGGAGGAGGTTCAATTGAGAATCTCGACAGGGCAGCGAAGAAGTTCCTTGAGTATGTTGAACAGTTTAAGTGAAGGCGCCCGCCTGACTGACGCATTCGGGCAGGGATTTCGGAAGGCGGATTGCGGAAGGGGGATTGCGGAAGGGGGATGTCGGAAGGGGGATGTCGGAAGGGGGATTGCGGAAGGGGGATGTCGGAAGGGGGATGTCGGATTGCGTGAGGTGTTACAATATTCACCACGGGGTTGAACGGCCTGTCCCGATCTATCGGGAGAGTTGCACGGAGAAGACCACGGAGGAGAAGAAGACAGAACATGAAGCTCCCCTGACAAATCGGGGTGGGCTGTGGAAATTCAACGTAACTCCGTAAAGACTCCGTGAAAACACAGTGAAACTCCGTGGTAAAAAAAATAATCAAACCAAAATATATACTTATGAAAAGAACAATTATTGCGATTTTGCTGACAGTATTTCTGGGGCAGTCGCTTCTCGCACAGAAGGTAATGACAAAGGACGAACGTATGGCATGGTGGCGCGAAGCCAGGTTCGGAATGTTCATCCACTGGGGTGTTTACGCAATTCCCGCCGGAACATGGGACGGAAGACAAATAGGAAACATTGGCGAATGGATCATGAACAGGGCCAAAATACCCATGATGGATTACCAGAACATGGCAAAGGAATTCAATCCGGTAAAATACGATCCCGAGGCATGGGTAATGATGGCCAAAGATGCAGGGATGAAATACATTGTGATCACCTCCAAGCATCATGACGGCTTTGCACTCTTCGATTCGGAAGCAAGCAAATTCAATGTGGCCGATCATACGGTTTACGGCAAAGACCTTCTCAAACCGCTGGCAGAGGCATGTAAAAAACATGGCATAAAGCTGGGATTCTACTACTCACAGGCACAGGACTGGAACAACCCGGGCGGAACCGCCATAAGAAGACTTACGAAAGAAGGATGGCCGAATCCCGACTCGGTTATTATAGACGCCTATACAAAAGAACATAAAGGTCACTGGGACTGGAGGCAGGAGACAAAAACATTCGAGCAGTATATCGATGATGTTGCCGTTCCACAGGTAAGAGAATTACTGACTAACTATGGCGAAGTGGCTGTCTTATGGTGGGATACACCTTCAGGAATGACTGTGGAAGCTGCTCAGAAGCTTCAGGCTCTCCTGGCACTGCAGCCTGCAATAGTAACCAACGACAGACTTAAAAGGCCTGATTTCCCCGGCGATCATAAGACCCCTGAACAGAGAATACCAAACCTCGCCGACCTCGACGGAACCGACTGGGAGACCTGTATGACCATGAACGGTACCTGGGGTTATAAGAGCTACGACAAAAATTACAAAACGCCCCGCACACTCATACGCAATCTCGTCGATATTGCTTCCAAGGGAGGTAACTTTCTCCTTAACGTGGGACCCACTGCCGAAGGTGAATTTCCTCCCGAAAGCATTGAGATTCTTGCAACCATGGGGAAATGGATGAGAGTAAACGGAGAGTCGGTTTACGGAACCTTAGCCAGTCCCTGGGGACTGTTTTCCTGGGGTCGTTGCACAAAAAAGGAAAGCAGGAACGGAACCTCCCTGTATTTTTCAGTTTATGAATGGCCGGCTGACGGAAAACTGGTTATCCCCGGCCTGACCGCCAGGGTTACCGGTGCCAGACTGCTCGCTGATGGTTCAAGAGTGACAACTTCATCAAAGGACGGAAACCTTTCAATAACTCTTCCGAAATACGATCCCGATCCCCTGCTGACAGTAATACGGGTTGATGTACGGGGAAAGGTCCCGGAAAAGATCGGACAATAACCAAAATATTAAGATAGTAAATTTTTTTAAGAAATTCATGCTATTTTCTTTGATATATTAAATTAATACTTATTTTTGTCCCGCATTTTATATAAAAAATGATTAACTATTTAATACATATTATCGCTCTCATTCTTATCCTTGTGCCCAGCACATGATCCGGGAGTGATATATATAGAACAGGTGTACCAGAGCTTCCCGGATCAAACCGGGAAGCTTTTTTTTTAGTAATGGATTACACAATGAACAGAAACCTGAGAAGCAGCAAGACTATCACCGGAAGAAAAATGGCCGGAGCCCGCAGCCTGTGGCGTGCCAACGGGATGAAGGAAGAACATTTCGGGAAGCCGGTAATTGCCATCGTAAATTCCTTCTCACAGTTCGTCCCCGGTCATGTACACCTCCATGAGACAGGACAGATGGTGAAAAAAGAGATCGAAAAACATGGTTTCTTCGCAGCAGAGTTTAACACCATTGCCATCGATGACGGAATAGCAATGGGCCACACCGGAATGCTCTATTCTCTTCCCTCCCGCGAACTGATAGCCGACAGCATCGAATATGTCATCAATGCTCATTGCGCCGATGCAATGATATGTATAAGCAACTGCGACAAGATCACTCCGGGAATGATGATGGCAGCTATGCGGTTGAACATCCCTGCCATTTTCGTCTCGGGAGGCCCCATGGAAGCAGGAAAACTCGGAAACCGGTCACTCGACCTTATTGACGCAATGATAGATGGAGCAGGTAACGAGGTAAGCGACAACGAACTTCTGGAAACAGAAAGAAGAGCCTGTCCGACATGCGGCTCCTGCTCAGGCATGTTCACCGCCAACTCGATGAACTGCCTTAACGAGGCACTCGGACTCGCACTGCCGGGCAACGGAACTGTCGTGGCAACACATGCACGCAGACTACATCTTGTCAGGAAAGCCGCCTCACTGATAGTCAGACTGACGGAACGATATTATTTTGAAAACGACGACAGTGTTCTTCCACGCTCAATAGCAACCAGGAACGCATTCCTCAATGCCATGTCGCTCGACGTCGCAATGGGGGGTTCCACAAACACCGTCCTCCACCTGCTGGCAATAGCCCGGGAGGCAGAAGTGAATTTTACAATGAAGGATATCGACGATCTGTCTCGTAAGATCCCCAATTTGTGTAAAGTGGCCCCAAGCTCACACTATCATGTGGAAGATGTCAACAGGGCCGGAGGTATAATGGCGATAATGGCTGAACTCAACAGGGCAGGACTTATTGACACAGCGGTAACGCGCGTTGATTATCCCTCTCTGGAGGCAGCCCTGGATGATTGGAACATATTAAGCGGTACTGCCATCAGCGAGGCTCACAAAACGTATCTGAGCGCTCCTTCCGGCGTATTCAGCCTGACCATGGGCTCGGGCAATGCTTCATATGAAAGTCTTGATACTGACAGGGAAAAAGGATGCATCAGGGATACAAGCCATCCCTACAGCCACGAGGGAGGACTGGCAGTCCTGTACGGGAACATTGCAGCCGACGGCTCCATTGTTAAAACAGCCGGAGTGGATGAGGAACTTTTTTCTTTTTCAGGACCGGCAGTCGTTTTTGAATCACAGGAAGAGGCAGTGGAAGGGATCCTTTCAGGAAAAGTAAGATCAGGCGACGCTGTGGTGATAAAATTTGAAGGTCCGAAAGGAGGCCCGGGAATGCAGGAGATGCTTTACCCTACATCTTATCTCAAATCGGTGGGACTGGGAAGAGAATGTGCACTCATTACCGACGGACGATTTTCGGGTGGCACATCAGGACTGTCCGTAGGACACATATCTCCCGAGGCTGCCGCCGGAGGCCTGATAGCACTTATAAGGGACGGAGATATTATTGATATCGACATACCGGCAAGGAAGTTGAATGCCAGGCTTGCTGATGATGAAATTGAAAGGAGAAAAAGCGAAGAAGAGTCGAAAGGAACAAATGCTTATAAAACTTCAAAAAGAAACAGGGAGATTCCTGCATCACTCAGAGCTTATGCTGCAACAGTGAGCTCGGCCGATAAAGGGGCAGTGAGGTTGATATAGTTTAAGGTATAGGGTATAGGGTATAGGGTATAGGGTATAGGGTATAGGGTATAGGGTTTAGGGTTTATTGAATTAGTTAATCAAGTCCTGGATTTAAGCCCCCCTCTATAGGGGGATTGGGGGGTAGAAATCAAAGGTTTAAGATGTAGTCCGGGACTGCAAGATAGCCATCCTGCGCCAAGGCTTCGGATGGTAAAACAAGACAATAAAAAAATGGAAGATAATAAAACAAACCAGACAGCACGGGTAAAGACAAACGGCAGTGAGGAGATCACAGGTGCCGAGGCATTGTTAAAATCTCTTATTGAAGAAGGTGTGGATACGATTTTCGGGTATCCGGGAGGAGCGATAATGCCCGTCTATGATAAATTGCTGGATTACCAGGATAAACTAAGGCATCTTCTGACACGTCATGAACAGGGTGCTGCTCATGCAGCACAGGCCTATGCAATGGTAAGCGGCAAACCCGGAGTGTGCTTTGCAACCTCCGGTCCGGGATCGACAAACCTGATAACAGGTATCGCCAATGCATACCTCGATTCAGTACCGGTGGTATTTGTAACAGCGCAGGTTGTCTCAAGCCTTATCGGGTCAGATGCTTTTCAGGAAACTGATATCCTGGGTGTGTCGATGCCTGTTACAAAATGGAACTGCCAGGTGAAAAAAGCCGCTGATATTCCGGAGACTATCGCAAAGGCATTTTATATTGCCACAACTGGCCGGCCGGGCCCCGTACTGATCGACATAACAAAAGATGCACAGCTGGATAAACTGGACTACAATTACAGGAAATGCAGCTACCTTAGAGCCTACAATCCGCACAAACCACTGAATTACGATGCTATAGAGTCGGCAGCGATAATGATCAACCACGCCGATAAACCTTTGATACTCGCCGGCCATGGAGTTCTTATCTCCAAGGCCGAAAATGAACTTAAGGAATTTGCCGAGAAAGCAGGCGTACCCGTTGCACTCACCCTTCTCGGACTATCTGCCTTTCCTGCAGGGCACAGACTATACGCAGGCTTCCTGGGCATGCACGGGAACTACGCCCCCAACCTTATGACAAACGAGGCCGACCTTATCATTGCAATAGGTATGCGTTTCGACGACAGGGTGACGGGAAACCTGAAGAAATATGCGAAACAGGCAAGGATAATACATATAGAGATCGATGAGGCAGAACTTAATAAAAACGTACATGTCGACCTTGAGATCAACAGCGATGCAAGAGAAGTCCTTGGAGCCCTGACCCCTCTTGTAAAACCTGCTTCGCGTGAATCATGGATAAGGGAATTCAGGATATGTGATAAAATAGAATACGACCGGGTAATAAAGCCTGAGACCCGGCCTGAAGAAGGCGATTTAAGAATGGGCGAAGTTATTCGTATGGTTTCAAAGCTTACCGGCGGTGAAGCCATAGTTGTGACGGATGTCGGACAGAATCAGATGGCTGCTGCACGTTATTATGAATTTAAAGTTCCGAATTCGCTTGTCACATCCGGCGGAATGGGAACAATGGGATTCGGACTGCCTGCTGCCGTGGGAGCGAAAACCGGACGACCCGACAGACAGGTAATAGCTTTCACGGGCGACGGAGGCTTCCAGATGACAATTCAGGAACTGGGTACTATAATGCATTACAGGATACCTGTTAAAATAATTATTCTGAACAACAGCTTTCTGGGCATGGTAAGACAATGGCAGGACATGTTCTTCAAAAAAAGATATGCTTCCACCGAGCTCGTCAACCCCGATTTTGTTGCTATTGCAGGAGGTTTCGGTATCCCCGCCGCAAAAGTGACAAAACGTGAAGATATTGAGGAGTCGCTCAAAGTGATGCTTAACGCCGAAGGCCCCTATATTCTTGATGTTCAGATAGACAAGGAGGCAAATGTGCTTCCGATGGTTGAGCCGGGAGCATCAGTATCGGAGGTGACACTAAACTATAAAGGATAAGTGAGGGATTATGCCTTATACCAAGACGATGCAGTGAGATACCTGTAAAAAACAACACAAAAAACAAAACAAAAATGGGAAATCAGGAATACACATTATCAATTTTCAGTGAGAATCATATAGGTATACTCAACCAGATCACCATTATCCTGACCAGGAGACAGATAAACATAGAGAGCATAACTGCTTCAGAATCTGCTGTAGGAGGAGTTCACCTGCTGACTCTGGTCATAAAAACATCGCCCGAGATGGTCAGAAAAGTTGCCAAACAGATCGGAAAACTTATCGACGTCCTCAAAGTCTTCGTTCATACCATCGACCAGATAATATACCAGGAGATTGCCCTGTTCAAGGTTTCAACGAGGAAGCTCATGTCGGGGAACAGTATAGATCAGTTTGTCAGAAGAAATAATGCCCGTGTCCTGGAAGTATCGCCCGAATATATTGTACTTGAGAAAACAGGACATAAGGACGAGATCAACGACCTGTTCAGACATCTTGAACCCTACGGTTTAATGCAGTTTGCCAGGTCGGGAAGGGTTGCTGTCACCAGGCAGGTTAAAGAGCTTACTTCATACCTTAAGGA
>DAIOVL010000014.1:18372-60661 GCA_036759025.1 Bacteroidales bacterium | reverse complement strand
ATCGATTTTGGCGGAGTTATCGAAGAAGTGGTAACAAGGGAAGAATTTCCGCTTTCAAAGGCCCGCGAGGTTCTCAGCGATGAAATCGTTGCAGTTATTGGTTACGGAGTTCAGGGGCCCGCCCAGGCTCTCAACATGAAAGAAAACGGGATCAATGTTATCGTTGGGCAGGCACCCGGATTCAGGTCTGACTGGGAAAAAGCGGTCAGAGATGGTTTTGTTCCCGGCGAAACTCTCTTCGATGTTGAAGAAGCAGCACAGAAGGGAACAATAATTCAATACCTTGTCTCTGATGCTGCCCAGAGAGCTTTATGGCCGAAGATAAAACCTCATCTCACCACAGGAAAGGCTCTTTATTTCTCGCACGGGTTTTCAATTACATATAAGGAGCAGACGGGAGTCGTACCACCCGATGACATCGATGTAATTCTCTGTGCTCCGAAAGGATCAGGAACAAGTGTCCGACGCAATTTTCTGGCAGGAGCTGGTATAAATTCGAGTTATTCCGTATTCCGCGATCACACCGGCAGGGCGCTCGACAGGATACTGGCACTGGGTATTGCGATCGGATCAGGCTACCTCTTCCCCACCACCTTCGAGAAAGAGGTCTTCAGCGATCTGACCGGTGAACGCGGAGTGCTTATGGGAGCTCTGGCCGGGATAATGGATGCCCAGTACAAAGTTCTTCGTGATAACGGACACTCCCCTTCCGAAGCTTTCAATGAGACTGTCGAGGAACTCACGCAGAGTCTGATAAGACTTGTAGATGAAAAGGGTATGGACTGGATGTATGCCAACTGCAGTGCCACAGCCCAGCGCGGAGCTCTCGACTGGAGGCCGAGGTTCATGGAAGCCACCCTCCCTGTATTCACAGACCTGTACAACAGGGTCAGGTCGGGTGAAGAATGCCGAAGGGTGCTCGAGTCAACAGGATCTCCCGATTACAAGGAACTTCTTGATGCCGAATTATCTGAACTCGGCAACTCAGAACTGTGGAGAGCCGGAGCTGCCGTAAGAAAACTGAGACCTGAAAATAAGTAATTCCCAAAAACATTAAAATGATGGAAGAGAAAGTAATGATCTTCGACACCACCCTGCGCGACGGAGAACAGGTTCCCGGATGCCAGCTCAATACTGTTGAGAAATTACAGATTGCCAGGGCTCTTGAGGAACTAGGGGTCGATGTCATTGAGGCAGGTTTCCCGATATCCAGTCCGGGCGACTTCAACTCTGTGATAGAGATTTCTAAGGTGGTTTCGGAACCTGTGATCTGTGCGCTGACCAGGGCGGTAAAAAAAGACATTGAAGTAGCTGCCGAAGCTCTTCAGTATGCCAGGAGAAAAAGGATCCACACCGGTATCGGCACCTCTCCTTTCCACATAAAAAACAAGATCCGCACAACTCCCGAAGAGATACTTCGGAGAGCTGCCGATGCAGTTAAATATGCCCGAAAATTCGTCGAAGATGTCGAGTTCTATGCTGAAGACGCTGGCCGCAGCGAGAATGAGTTCCTCGCCAGGGTAATAGAAGCCGTCATCGATGCCGGGGCAACAGTGGTGAATATACCCGACACAACAGGCTATTGTCTGCCTGAAGAGTACGGAGCCAAGATAAGATACCTGAAAGAGAACGTTCCGAATATCGACAGGGCAGTAATCTCAACTCATTGCCACAACGATCTGGGTATGGCAACAGCCAATACAATAATGGGTGTTATTAACGGTGCCAGGCAGGTGGAAGTGACTATCAACGGGATAGGTGAAAGAGCCGGCAACACCTCTCTCGAAGAGGTGGCAATGATCATCAAAAGCCATCACGACCTGAAACTAAGAACAGATATAAAATCCAAAAATATCTTCAGCACCAGCAGGCTGGTATCCACCCTGATGAGTATGCCGGTACAGCCAAACAAGGCGATTGTGGGGAGGAATGCCTTTGCACATTCTTCAGGAATACATCAGGATGGTGTACTCAAGGACAGGGAAAACTATGAAATAATCGATCCTGTTGAAGTAGGCGTTAAGGAATCTTCGATAATCCTCACTGCCCGAAGCGGACGGGCAGCTTTGAACCACAGGCTTGAAATGCTCGGTTACACCCCGGGCAAAGAGGAACTCGATGAAATATACCACCGTTTTCTGCTTCTCGCCGACAGGAAAAAAGAGATCAACGATGAAGACATTAAGATATTGATGGGTGAAGTAGCACAGGGAGAGAAATCATTGAAACTGGAGCTTCTGCAGGTAACATGTGGTAAAACAGCTATTCCTGTTGCAACGGTGGGAATTCTGATAAACGGCGAGGTTCACACTGCAACCTCATCAGGCAACGGACCTATCGATGCTGCCTTCAGCGCGGTCAGACAGCTGATCAGCAAAACAGTGCACCTGGAGGAATTCCTGATCCAGGCCATCACCAGGGGGAGTGACGATATCGGTAAAGTTCATATTCAGATCGAACATAAGGAAAAGACATATTATGGTTTCGGAACCAATACGGACATTGTCACAGCTTCGGTGGAAGCCTTTATAGATGCAATCTCAAAAATTAAGTAATCTCACGATTCCGTTCATCCTATGATACCGAAGACATTATTTGACAAGATATGGGACTCTCACGTGGTGCGTTCGATCAGCGGAGGACCAGATGTTCTTTACATCGACAGGCATTACATTCATGAGGTGACCAGTCCGCAGGCTTTTGAGGGACTGAGAAGCAGGAAGATACGTGTGATGCGACCCAACAGGACCCTGGCCACTGCCGATCACAACATCCCGACCGCAAACCAGCACCTTCCGATATCCGATGATCTGTCACGAAACCAGGTTGATAAACTACAGCAGAACTGTCAGGAACACGGGATTGAATATTTCGGACTGAATCACCCGAAAAACGGCATCGTCCATGTCACCGGCCCGGAACTCGGATATACTCTTCCCGGAATGACGATAGTATGCGGCGACAGCCACACCTCAACGCACGGGGCATTCGGGACAATCGCCTTCGGTATAGGAACCAGTGAAGTGGAAATGGTCCTGGCCTCCCAGTGTCTGATGCAGACGAAACCCTTAACAATGAGAATAAAGATCCATGGCTCACTGGGCAGTGGAGTCAGTGCAAAAGATCTTATACTCTGGATAATCAGTCAGCTTACAACAGGAGGAGCCACCGGTTATTTCGTCGAATATGCCGGTCAGGTCATCGAAGCCATGAGCATGGAAGAAAGAATGACCGTATGCAATATGAGTATCGAGATGGGAGCCAGAGGTGGGCTTATCGCACCCGACCTCACAACATTCACATACCTTAATAAAATTAAGCCTCTCTCCTCCCGGCCTGATTTTAAATCACTGCTGCTCAGGTCGAGGTCGCTGAAATCGGACGAAGGAGCACACTTTGATAAAGAATTCCAGTTTGATGTGACCTCAATAAAACCCATGATCACCTACGGTACTAATCCGGGTATGGGCATAGGGATAGATGAGTCCATTCCTGATAATATAAACTCAGAATCTTTCAATAAGTCACTGGAATACATGGGATTCCGTCCGGGCATGAAGCTTGCGGGTCATCCTGTCGACTATGTTTTTGTGGGAAGCTGCACCAACGGACGGATTGAAGATCTCAGAGCTTTCGCCGACCTGGTAAGAGGAAGGCAAAAAGCTCCGGGCGTTACTGCATTGATAGTGCCAGGATCAAAACAGGTTGAAAAACAAGCCATAGATGAGGGCATCGCTGACATTCTCAGAGATGCAGGATTTGAGCTTCGCCAGCCAGGATGCTCTTCCTGCCTTGCCATGAACGAAGATAAAATCCCTCCCGGAAAATACGCCGTCTCAACCTCGAACAGGAATTTTGAAGGACGGCAGGGACCCGGAGCCAGAACATTGCTCGCAAGTCCGCTTACAGCTGCCGCTGCAGCAGTTACCGGCGTGATAACTGATCCGAGAGAACTGTTAACAAATTAACAACAAATGGAAAAAAAGAAATTCGAAATAGCTGAATCCACCTGTGTCCCCCTTCCTCTTGAAAATATCGACACAGACCAGATCATTCCCGCAAGGTTCCTGAGCTCAACATCACGGGCAGGCTTTGGAGAAAATCTGTTCCGCGACTGGCGCTATGACAAGACAGGTAATCTTAATCCGACCTTCGTGCTCAACAATCCGCAGTTCGGTGGAGAAATACTTGTTGCAGGAAGAAATTTCGGATGCGGGTCAAGCCGTGAGCATGCCGTCTGGGCCATATCGGATTATGGATTCAGGGCAGTTGTGTCAAGCTATTTCGCCGATATATTCAAAAACAACGCGTTGAATAACGGGCTTTTACCGGTAATAGTCCCCGACACATACCTGGGAAACCTCCTGGACCTGATCCATAAGGACCCTGAAACAAGAGTAAGGATCGATCTTATCAATGAGACTATCTCAGTTCCTTCGGTTGGGATATCAGTCAGATTTGAGGTCAATCCCTATAAGAAAGAGTGCCTGATAAAAGGTCTTGATGATATTGAATACCTGCTGAGCATAAAGGAACACATCAACGCCTATGAACTTAGAAATGCCCTGAGGATATGAGAGTTGAAATAATGGACACAACCCTTCGCGATGGTGAGCAGACACAGGGTGTTTCATACACTCCCCTGGAGAAGCTCCATATTGCGAAATTGCTCCTTAAAGACCTGAAGGTTGATCGGATAGAAATAGCTTCCGCGAGGGTATCATCAGGAGAATTTAAGGCTGCAAAAATGATAACCGACTGGGCCAGGCACAACAATCTGCACAGGAGCGTGGAGGTTCTTGGCTTTGTCGACGGCGATATGTCGCTTAAATGGATAAAGGATGCAGGAGGAATGGTGATCAACCTGCTCTGCAAGGGCTCACTGCGTCATCTCGAAAAACAACTCAGGAAGACACCCGAACGCCATGCTGCAGACATAAAGGAGCTTATCAGCAAGGCCGGCACGGAGGAAATGGATGTAAACATATACCTTGAAGACTGGTCGAACGGGATGATCCATTCGGAGGATTATGTTTTCTACATGATCGATTCACTCAGAAATGAGAATATTCAAAGGATCATGCTCCCTGACACCCTGGGTATTCTGAATCCCGACCAGACCTATGAATTCTGTAAAAAGATCGTCGACAGGTATCCTGATCTTGCTTTCGATTTTCATCCACACAATGACTATGACCTGGCGGTAGCAAATGCCTACCAGGCTGTAAGAGCGGGCATCCGTGGTATTCACACAACAGTGAACGGACTTGGAGAAAGGGCCGGGAATGCTCCTCTTTCGAGCATAATAGGTGTCTTTCACGACCAGCTTGACGCGGAGACAGGAGTTAATGAATTTGAGATTACCAGAGTCAGCAGGATAGTTGAAACTTTCAGCGGCATAAGAATCCCCGTGAACAAACCTGTAATAGGTGAGAACGTCTTTACTCAGACTTCCGGAGTTCATGCCGACGGAGACAGCAAAGACAACCTGTACTTCAACAATCTCCTTCCCGAACGCTTTGGGAGAAAAAGAAAATATGCACTGGGTAAACAATCGGGGAAGGCCACGATAAGAAAGAACCTCGAGGAATTCGGACTGTCTCTCAGTCCTGAATCTATAGAGAAGATCACGGCACGCGTAATTGAGCTTGGCGACAAAAAGGAGAATGTCACCACGGAAGACCTTCCTTTCATAATATCCGATGTCCTCGGATCTGACACATCAAATTACAAGATCTTCATCAAAAATTACTCACTGTCACTCTCATACGGCATGAAACCTTTTGCCAGCGTTCAGATTGAGATCGACGGAGAGTTATACCAGGAGACATCATCGGGCGATGGTCAGTATGATGCATTTATGAAAGCCATAAGGATCATTTACGACAGGCTCGGAAAGCCTCTTCCCATACTTGCCGATTACGAAGTGTCGATTCCTCCCGGGGGAAAAACGGATGCTCTCGTGGAAACGGTGATTACCTGGAATTTCAACGAAAAGGAATTTAAAACGAAAGGCCTGGATGCCGACCAGACTGAATCGGCGATCATGGCTACTGAAAAAATGCTTAATATAATAGAGAACAAAGAAAAGCTGGCAGCCGGAAAAATCGCTGCCGCGATACATCACATTTAAAAAACTGAAAATGGGAAAGACTTATAAAATTGCTGTAATACCGGGTGATGGTACCGGTCCTGAGGTGGTGAGTGAGGGCAAAAAAGTACTTGACGCTGCTGCCTCACGGTTTGGTTTCAGAATGGAATATGAGGACTTTGATTTCGGAGGAGAGCGTTTTCTGAAAACAGGAGAGGTGCTTCCCGATAATGCAGTAACGGAGTTAAAAAAATTTGATTCAATATTCCTTGGTGCAATTGGTCATCCTGATGTAAAACCGGGGATCCTTGAAAAGGGTATACTGCTGAGACTGCGCTTTGAACTCGACCAGTATATCAACCTGAGGCCTGTAAAACTATATCCCGGAGTGGCAACTCCGCTAAAAGACAAAGGCCCCGAACATATTGATTATGTGGTGGTAAGGGAAAATTCAGGTGATGTTTACACAGGCAGCGGAGGCGTTACAATGAAGGGAACCCCTCATGAAGTTGCCATGCAGAACATGGTTTACAGCAGGATGCAGGTTGAACGTTGCCTCAGATATGCCTTCGAATATACCAGGAAACGAAACAGGAAGAAGACACTTGCCCTGTGCGGAAAAACAAATGTACTGACTTATGTTTTCGATCTCTGGGAAAGAGCCTTCCATGAAATTGGAGAAGCTGAATATCCTGATATAAAACGTGAGTACTATCATGTTGACGCTACCTGCATGTGGATGGTAAAGAATCCCGAATGGTTCGACGTGATTGTAACAACGAACATGTTCGGAGATATTATCACCGACCTGGGTGCGATAACGCAGGGAGGTATGGGAATAGCGGCAGGCGGCAATATCAATCCTGAAGGTGTGTCGATGTTTGAGCCCATAGGAGGTTCTGCCCCAAAATACACTGGTAAAAACGTGATCAATCCGCTCGCTTCCATAGCCTGCGGAGGGATGATGCTCGAGCACCTTGGTGAAGAAGATGCAGCGAAGGCTGTTGAGGATGCAGTGATGTATGTTACTGCCAGCAAACTTAAAGACATGGGAGCGGGAAAAATGGGTTACTCAACATCAGAGGTTGGTGATATGACAGCTGAGAAGGTGGCCCACTGATATAATCTCCTTCAATTCACGGATTATGAACGACAGTGGTTAAGCTGAAAGTTCCCCTGCTCTGCCACTGCAGGGCCATTAAAGAACTTTCAAAAAGAGAGGTATTTTCCCGATCTTGAACAAAAGCCCTCTAAAGATGAGTTGCCCTTCGGTTTGATTAACATCATGATCAAAGGGGAAAATCATCGGGTATTGAGTAAATAATAAGCAGGCGGGTACTTCATGGTTTCCGGAAGTGCAAGAGGATCCTTCGCTTCGCTCAGGATGACAGTGCCATTGGGGGCACCATGGGGTAGAGGGGCGGCGAGCCGCCCCTCTACCCCTCCTCCACCTAAAAAAGGCACTGTCATTCCGAGTCCAGCCGCAAGGCGGGGCGAGGAACCCCTAAACCCTACCTCATTCCTTCCATCTGCACTTCCACTGTCATTCCGAGTCCAGCCGCAAGGCGGGGCGAGGAACCCCTAAACCCTACCTCATTCGTTCCATCTGCACTTCCACTCCAATTACTTTTTCATGGCACTTTATTGCATTTGTTAAAAATATCTTATATTTGCATCGGTTTCATAAAGAAAAATGTATAACGTAATATCATATCATCATCATTCAATCACCTGTTGCCGGGCGTGGTGCTGATGATAAGTATATACCTGTAAAATATCATAAACCCGTCTGAGCAATCCGGACGGGTTTTTTATTGCCTGCCGGATGGCAGGGACATAAAAATTAAAAAATGAGTGAACTGAAGATTGCGATACAGAAGAGCGGACGTCTGAGCGACAACTCGAAGAGACTGCTTGAAGAATGCGGGTTAAAATTCTCCAACGGTGCAGGAGTCCTTAAAACCAAAGCTGTCAATTTCCCCGTTGAAATCCTGTTTCTCCGAGATGACGACATACCCCAGTATGTTGAACAGCAGGTTGCCGATATTGGAATCCTGGGTGAAAATATGGTTTATGAAAAGAAAAAAGACGTTGCGATTCTCGAGAAACTGGGATTTGCACAATGCAGACTGAGCCTGGCCATACCAAGAGAAGATGAATATGATGGCCCGGGATATTTCAATAACAGGAAAGTAGCCACAAGTTACCCTGTGCTTCTGTCGGAATATTTCGCAGCCAATGGTATCAACGCCGAGATCGAGGAAATAAGCGGCAGCGTGGAAATTGCTCCCGGAATTGGACTTGCCGATGCCGTTTGTGATATCGTCAGTTCGGGAAGTACTCTAATGACAAATGGCTTGCGGGAAGTCATCACTATCCTGAAAAGTCAGGCTGTGATTATCGGCAACAACAATCTGTCAGCGGCCAAGAAAAAGATCCTCAACAAGCTCCTTTTCAGGATCAGAGCAGTAAAAAGCGCAAGGGAAAACAAATACATACTTCTCAATGCTCCTGAACCTGCTATCCCTGAAATATGTAAAATACTGCCCGGGATGAAAAGCCCCACAATATTGCCGCTGGCAGAGAAAGGCTGGTTCAGCCTTCACTCGGTGGTAAGGGAAGATGAATTCTGGGAGAGAATAAATCAACTAAGGAATGCCGGAGCGGAAGGCATCCTGGTAATACCAATAGAAAAAATGATACTCTGATGGAAATAATTATCAATCCTGCCGGAGAGATCTGGGATAACCTGTGCAAACGACCACTTATTGAATCAGGCAATATCGAAAAGCCCGTAAGGGATATAATAGAAACAGTCAGGCGAAGAGGCGACGCTGCTCTTCTGGATTATGCCAGACAGTTCGACAGGGCAGAGCTGAAAAGCCTGAAGATATCACAGTCTGAGATCGATGATTCGGAAAAGAATATACCTGACGGACTGAAGAAAGCCATTGACATTGCACGCAGCAATATCGAAAAATTTCACAGGGTGCAGATTTCTGAAGAAAATATCATTGAAACAATGCCGGGGGTAAGATGCTGGAGAAAAAGTGTTGCGGTGGAAAGTGCAGGGCTTTATGTTCCCGGCGGCTCAGCCCCTCTGTTCTCGACAGTTCTGATGCTGGCAATACCTGCATCAATAGCCGGATGCAAAAAAATTATAATGTGCACACCACCAAACCCCGATGGCGGAACAGATCCCCTGATACTGTATTGTGCAAAAATTGCAGGAGTAACGGAAATATTCAGGGCAGGAGGAGCTCAGGCAATTGCGGCAATGGCTTACGGAACAGCCACCATCCCTGCTGTTGACAAAATTTTCGGACCAGGTAATCAGTACGTAACCAAAGCAAAGGAAATTATCCGGTCTGAAGGGATAGACATCGATATGCCGGCAGGACCGAGCGAGGTTCTTGTCATTGCTGACAGGACAGCCGATCCGGCGTTTGTTGCTGCCGACCTGCTGTCGCAGGCTGAGCATGGCCCCGACAGTCAGGTCCTGTTCCTTACTGATGATGAAGAACTTCTGACCCGAGTAAAAAAAGAAGTTGATGAACAGCTTCAGGTTCTTCCAAGAAGAAGCATTGCAGGACATTCACTGATGAACAGCCTGGCAATACTTATGAACGACATCAGAACCTGTATCGACTTCAGTAACCTTTATGCGCCCGAGCATCTGATAATCAACGCAGAAGGTGCAGGTGAGCTGGCAGAAAAAGTTGTAAATGCAGGATCGGTTTTCATAGGGAAATACAGTTGTGAAAGCGCAGGCGACTATGCATCTGGTACCAACCACACACTTCCCACCAATGGCTTTGCCAGAACCCTCAGCGGCCTGTCTGTCGACAGCTTCGTGAAAAAGATCACCTTCCAGGAAATAAGCCGGGAGGGGATCCTTAACCTGGGTCCTGCTGTCGAAACAATGGCCGGAGCCGAAAAGCTAGAAGGTCACAAAAACGCGGTAACAATCAGATTAAAATATGCAGGCAATGTTTGATCCGGCTTCACTGGTAAGACCAAATATAAGAAATCTCGTCCCCTATTCGTCAGCACGGGATGAATACACGGGCAGAACCGGTATCTTTCTTGATGCCAATGAGAATCCCTTCGGGACCCTGAACAGGTACCCCGACCCAAGACAGTCTGAACTGAAAAAAATTGTTTCGGAAATAAAAGGCATGCCGGTCGAAAATATCTTCCTGGGAAACGGAAGTGACGAAATAATAGACCTGTGCTTCAGGATATTCTGCACACCATCATCCGACAAAGCCCTGACTTTCACCCCTACATACGGCATGTACGGAGTGTCAGCTTCGGTAAATGATGTTGACCTTATTACAATTCCGCTCGATAAAAATTTCCAGATCGATTTCTCATCTGTCTCTCCCTGGTTAAAAGACAAACAGCTGAAGCTGATAATCATCTGCTCTCCAAATAATCCTACAGGGAACTGTATCGACAGTCAGACCATCCTGAAAATAGCTTCGGGATTCAGAGGCATAGTTCTCATCGATGAAGCCTATTCTGACTTTTCGGGAAAACCTTCGCTGGCCTCTTCGGTCGACACCTTCCCCAATCTAATCGTGATGCAGACCTTCAGCAAAGCTTACGGCCTCGCATCAGCCAGAATAGGGATCGCATTTGCTTCATCAAAGATTATCGACTATTTCAACAGAGTAAAAGCTCCCTATAACATCAGCACCATAAATCAGAAAACCGTTCTCCGGAGGATAGCCAACAGAAGCTATTACAAAGGACAGGTAAGAAAGATAAAATCCGAACGTGAAAGGATGAGAAGGGAACTTGAAAAACTAACCCTGGTTCAAAAGATCTGGCCCTCAGATGCAAATTTCCTTCTGGTAAAAGTCAGGGATGCCGAAAAGACATATAATTACCTGGTTGACAATGGAATAATTGTGAGAAACAGAAGCAGTGTGGTCAGAAATGCCCTCAGGATAACCATTGGAACAAGAAAGGAGAACGATACACTATTAAAATTTTTAAAAGAACAGGATATATGAAGAAAGTGCTTTTCATCGACCGCGACGGAACAGTCTTAACGGAGCCTGAAGATAAGCAGATCGACTCGCTCGGGAAACTTATGTTTACTTCAGGGGTAATCACTGCCCTGGCAGGAATTGCAGCTGAGACAGATTTTGAAATGGTTATGGTAACCAACCAGGACGGGCTCGGCACCCCGTTATTTCCTGAAGAGACTTTCTGGCCTGCCCATGAAAAAATGGTCGGCATACTTGAAGGTGAAGGTGTCCGTTTCGCACAAATCTTCATCGACAAAAGCCTTCCTGAAGAAAATGCTCCGACACGAAAGCCGGGAACCGCCATGCTAGTAAAATACCTGGCTTCGGGTATCGACCTTGAAAATTCATACGTTATAGGCGACAGGCCCACTGATATTGAGTTTGCACGGAATCTTGGCTGCAGGGCAATTTATTTCAGCAGCCAGCTGTCGGAAGAAGCGGTGCTTTCAACCACCGACTGGAACGAGATAAGACGTTATCTGGCAGCATTGCCAAGGAAATCAGAAGTAAAAAGGAAGACAGGCGAAACGGATATTTACGTTGCACTGAACCTTGACGGAAGCGGCAGGAGCAATATAAATACAGGTATAGCTTTCTTTGACCATATGCTCGACCAGATAGCCCGGCATGGCAATTTCGACCTTACCGTAAGGGCCTCAGGCGACCTTGGAGACGATGGTCATCATCTTATCGAAGATACTGCCATCTGTCTTGGAGAAGCTTTCAGCAAAGCCCTCGGAACAAAAAAAGGCATTGAAAGGTACAGTTTTGTCCTGCCAATGGATGATTGTCTGGCGCAGGTGGCCGTCGACCTTGGAGGGAGAGCCTGGCTGGTGTGGAATGCTGCCTTTTCAAACACAAAGATCGGTGAAATGCCGGCTGAAATGTTCAGCCACTTCTTCAGATCCTTCTCCGAAAATGCAAAATGCAACCTTAATTTGAAAGCCGACGGAGACAATGACCACCATAAGATAGAAGCACTCTTCAAGGCATTTGCAAGGGCAATGAAGATGGCTGTGAAAAAAAATGACAGCGGGAAAATCCCCTCAACAAAAGGGCAGCTATGATCGCTATAATTAAATACAATGCCGGGAACATACGCTCAGTGCAGAATGCACTTCAGCGCCTCGGCTGCATGTCCGTCATTACCGACGACCGGGATGAAATACTTAATGCAGAAAAAGTGATCTTCCCGGGCGTTGGAGAGGCTGCTTCAGCAATGAAATACCTGAGGGACAAGGAACTCGACACACTGATAATGTCACTTACACAGCCGGTTCTGGGTATCTGCCTCGGCCTTCAGCTTATGTGCAGACATTCGGAAGAAGGCAACACCACATGCCTGGGCATCTTTCCATCGGAAGTCAGGCTCTTCCCTCCCGCTGACAAGGTTCCTCACATGGGATGGAACAACCTCAGCACAGCAAAGGGAGAGCTTCTGAAAGGCATATCGCCCGATGAGGATCTGTATTTTGTACACTCCTACTATGCAGAGATCTCTTCCTGTACATCGGCTGTGTGCGAATATATTGTTCCTTTCAGTGCTGCCATGCAGAAAGACAACTTTAATGCAGTACAGTTTCACCCTGAAAAATCTGCCCGGCCCGGAGAAAGAATCCTTAAAAACTTTATAGAACTGTGAGAATAATAGCTGCCATCGACATACTCGGAGGTAATTGCGTGCGCCTTACGCGCGGTGATTTTTCAACACGGAAGGTCTATAATGAAGATCCTGTTGAAGTCGCTAAAGAACTTGAGGATAACGGTATCAGGTATCTGCATATGGTAGATCTCGACGGTGCTAAAAGAAAAGAAATAGTAAACGCGGGCATCCTGAGGAAAACGGCTTCTTCCACTTCACTTATAATTGATTTCGGAGGTGGCATAAGAAGCGATGATGACATCAGAACTGCATTTGATTCAGGAGCCATGCAGGTAACTGCCGGAAGCATAGCAATTCATTCACCCGAAACCGTATTGAGATGGCTTGAGGAATATGGAAGCGACAGGCTCATCCTCGGAGCAGATGCAACCGACAGAAAGATAATGACCGAGGGCTGGCAGAGCGCATCGGAAGAAGATGTTGTACAATTCATAAAAAGTTACAGGCAAAAAGGTATAAGATATGTGATTTGCACCGATGTGTCGAGAGACGGAATGTTACAGGGACCTGCTACAGAAATGTACAGGGAGATAGTAAGTGAAGCAGATATCAGCCTGATTGCCAGTGGCGGGGTGTCATCGCTAAGCGACATCGGGGAAGTGAAAAAAGCCGGATGCGAAGGAGTAATTATCGGAAAGGCACTGTACGAAGGAAAGATTAAGCTTAAAGAACTTAAGGATCTATGCTGAAGAAACGAATAATCCCCTGTCTCGATATCAGGGACGGACGAACCGTGAAGGGCGTCAATTTTGTGAACATCAGGGATGCCGGCGACCCGGTCGAACTGGCAGCCGCCTATGCTGAGCAGGGTGCCGATGAGCTCGTCTTCCTCGATATCACGGCGACGATAGAAAACCGCAGGACACTGGCGAACCTTGTTGAAAGGATAGCCGCGAAGATAAACATTCCCTTTACGGTGGGTGGAGGAATAAATACCATTGACGATGTGTCGGTTGTGCTTAGAGCAGGAGCCGACAAGATAACCATAAACTCGGCAGCGGTAAGAAATCCTCAGCTCATCAGGCACATAGCCGGCGAATTCGGCAGCCAGTGCGTGGTAACTGCCATCGACACAAAATTTAACGGAACCGGCTGGTATGTATTTATCGACGGGGGAAGAACCCCGACAGAGCTTGATACTGTAAACTGGGCTAAAAAAGCCGAAGAACTTGGAGCAGGAGAGATTCTGCTTACATCGATGAACAACGACGGCACCAGGGAAGGCTTTGCCCTTGAAATAACAAATGAAGTGGCCACAATGGTAAATATACCGGTGATAGCTTCAGGCGGAGCCGGGAAAACCGGACATTTCAGCGAACTCTTTAAAGCCACCGCCTCCAGCGCAGCCCTGGCCGCAAGCATCTTCCATTACGGGGATATCAGGATAGGAGAACTCAAGGAATATCTCCATAATGAGGGTATTCCCATCAGGATCTAATAAAATAACTATATGAACGAAATCAATTTCGAAAAATCAAACGGTCTTGTTCCTGCTGTCATACAGGACAATACCACCCTGCAGGTACTGATGGTCGGCTTCATGAACAGGGAAGCTTATGAAAAAACACTGCAGGAAGGTAAAGTCACTTTTTTCAGCAGGACCAGGAATAAGTTGTGGACAAAAGGAGAAACGTCAGGCAATTTCCTGATTGTTAAAGAAATAACAACAGATTGCGACAATGACACCATCCTCATAAGGGCAGAACCCGAAGGTCCGGTATGCCACACAGGTTCCTATTCCTGTTTCGGAGATCAGAAAGCTCAGGGATTTCTTCACAGGCTTGAAAAGATCATTGAAGGCAGGATCGCCGATAAGGCTGAAGGATCATACACCTGGCGCATATTCAGCGAAGGGATAAGCAGGGCAGCCCAAAAAGTTGGGGAAGAAGCCGTCGAAGTTGTTATTGAAGCCATGGGCAGCAGGAAGGAGCTTTTCACATCCGAAACCGCCGATCTGCTCTACCACCTCCTTATCCTCATGAAAACAAAAGGTGTAACACTGAACGAAATCGAGGAGGAATTGATGAAGCGTCATAAAAATTGAAATCTTTAACAAAATATATATTTCTCCTTCCTTTTTTTTGATTTTTTAAATAATAAGTTACATTTGTAAGCCAGATTAAAGAGATGACAATTCGTAATTACAACCTTTCAGCCGCTTTTTATTACTTCTATTACTTTAACAGGAAGCAATAAGGGGATTGTTGTATATACAGATATGAAAGATAAGATACAGGGTCCCCGGATATGGGGACTTTTTTTTTAATAATTATAACCGGATGAGAATATCAATACAGGGGGAGAAGGGAAGTTTTCATGAAGTTGCAGCGAAGCTTTATTTCAAGGATGACAATATCGGCATTCTGGCCTGTTCCACTTTTGAGCATACCCTCATGGCTGTCACTGAAGGCAAAGCCGATTTTGCCGTGATGGCTGTTGAAAATGCCAGGTCGGGAAGCATTTTGTCGAATTACTCCCTGATAAGGGAATCGGGGATGAAAATATACGGAGAGATAAACCTGAGAATAAGGCAGAATCTTATGGCTGTGCCCGGGCAGAGTGTCGCCTCAATCCGTGAGATCAGGTCTCATCCCATCGCTCTGGCACAGTGTATGACATGGCTGAGCCATCTGAGAGGGGTGACACTTATCGAAAGTGACGACACAGCAGGCAGCGCCAGGTATATAAGTGAAAACCGCCTTACCGGTGTCGCTGCAATTGCATCTGCTGCCACAGCTGAACTGTACGGTCTTGAAATAATTGCACCCGGAATTGAAACATATCATAAAAACTATACCCGTTTCGCAATTATGGGCAATGCCAGTTCAGCACCCTCTGACGGAAATAAGGTTTCTATCTGCTTTGCAACCGGACACCAGCCCGGCTCCCTGGCCACGGTGCTGGTACGTCTGGCAGAGCTTGATATAAACCTGTCTAAAATCCAGTCGGTTCCCAGACTCAACGGCGAATGGGAATATATGTTCTACACCGACCTTGAACTTAAACCCGATCACGACATAGGCCTGATAAGAAATATTCTCGACAACTATACTACAAACCTCGAGGTGCTCGGAATTTATACAAAATGTGAACAGCTCTATGAAAGTTAAACCGGCAGAGAGAACCGAAAGCGTGAGGGAATATTATTTCTCTCAGAAACTCAGGCAGATAGATCAGATGCGGAAAGATGGCGCCGACATCATCAACCTGGGTATCGGAAGCCCTGATCAGCCACCATCGTCACAAACCATAGATAAACTGGCATCGGCAGCCCACAAGCCCGACGCTCACGGATATCAGAGTTACGCAGGCATACCTGCCCTCCGCAGGGCTTTTGCCGGCTGGTACGCCAGGTACTTTAAGGTAAACCTCGATCCTGAAAAAGAAATTTTACCCTTAATGGGAAGCAAGGAAGGGATAATGCATATCAGCATGGCATTTGTCAACCCCGGAGATGAGGTACTGGTGCCAGACCCCGGTTACCCGACATATTCTTCGGTAACACGTCTTACCGGCGGAAGTATCCGTTACTATGAACTGGAAGAAGGAAAGGGCTGGCTTCCCGACATAGATAAGATAAAGGACAGTGGAGTGGAAAAGGTTAAGATGATGTGGATCAATTATCCTCATATGCCTACGGGTGCCAGGGCAAACAGAAAAATATTCGACGATCTGGTAAGGTTCGCGAACGACAACAGCATTCTGCTCTGCAACGACAATCCATACAGCTTCATCCTGAATAATGAATATCTTAGTATCCTTTCAGCCGATGGTGCAATGGAAACAGCCATAGAGCTCAACTCGCTGAGCAAATCTCACAATATGGCGGGCTGGAGAATAGGCATGGTGGCTGGACACAGCGAATACATTACTTCCATCCTGAAAGTAAAAAGCAACATGGATTCAGGCATGTTCCGGGCTTTGCAGGAAGCAGCTGTCGAAGCGCTGGAAAGCCCTGCCGGATGGTATGAGCAGGTGAACGCAATATACAGCAGACGCCGCAGGATAGTTGAGGAGATCATGACTTTGCTTGATTGTAGTTTTGACAGGTCGCAGACCGGCCTGTTCGTCTGGGGCAGGATACCCGCAAAGAAGGAAGACAGTGAGAAATTCGTGGATGACATCCTCACAGGAACTCATGTGTTCTTAACTCCCGGTTTCATCTTCGGTAACAGGGGAGACCGGTATATCCGGATCTCACTTTGCGCTGACGAACCAACACTTGAAAAGGCTAAGGCGAGGATAAAAGAATTTCTTCAACAAACAAAATGACTTGATTTTCATCTGCCCTCCAGTGAATGCAGATATAAAGATTAATAAACAATATGAACATAATATGACAATCTCGATTGTAGGTATTGGGCTTATCGGAGGTTCGCTTGCACTGGATCTGAAAAAACGCAATTTCGCCGACACCATTATCGGTGTGGACATGAATGTCCAGCATCAGAATATTGCCAGGCTGTGTGGTATCGTCGACGAAACATGCTCACTTGAAGAGGCTGTAAGCCGATCTGAGATCATCCTCCTTTGCACACCGGTGGATACAAATTGCAAACTGCTGCCTGAAATACTCGACATGATTTCCGGAACCGCAAAGGTGGTCTCGGATATGGGATCAACAAAAAGGAGCATTGCCGAAACCGCTGAATATCATCCTGCAAGAGGAAGGTTCGTGGCTGCACATCCTATGGCCGGAACGGAATTCTCCGGGCCGCTTGCAGCCATCGGCAAGCTTTTCGATTACAAACCTGTGATCATCTGCGATCCTGAACTGAGCGACAGGGATGCCCTGGAAGTAGTTGAAAACCTCTTCAGAGTGCTGAATATGAGAATAACCTACATGAACTCGGCAGTTCATGATGTTCATGTCGCCTATGTGTCGCACATATCCCATATCACCTCATTTTCCCTTGCCCTGAGCGTCCTTGAAAAGGAACACTTCGAGGAAAATATACTTACCCTGGCAGGAGGAGGTTTCGACAGCACTGTGCGTCTTGCAAAAAGTAATGCTGAAACATGGGCACCGATCTTCACCGAAAATTCATTCTTCCTCCTTGAGGCAATAGACACATATATAGATAAGATGAATCTCTTCAGAAAATATATTGCTGAAAAGAACACAGAAGGACTTAAAACCCTTATGGAAGAAGCAAATAAAATAAGAAAAATACTGAACTGAAACCTGTCGTGAACTATGACAACTCAAAACACTTTAGGCACTTATAAATTAATACTATGGTACTGAAACTTGAAACATCGGCAATAAAGGAATGGGAAGGATATAAAGGCAGGCCGTTTCTTGTAACCGGACCCTGCAGCGCAGAGAGTGAGGATCAGGTTATGGAGACAGCTTTGCAGCTTGCAAAAACCGATCAGGTAAGCATCTTCAGGGCCGGGGTATGGAAACCGCGTACAAGGCCAAACTCATTTGAAGGAGTTGGTGTGGCAGGCTTAAAATGGCTCAGGAAGGTAAAACAGGAGACTGGCCTGATGGTAGGAACAGAGGTGGCTAATGAGAAACATGTATATGAAGCTCTTAAATACGGGATGGACATGGTATGGATTGGCGCCCGCACCTCTGTCAATCCTTTTACTGTACAGGAAATAGCAGATGCTCTCAAAGGCGTTGAAATTATGGTGTTCATCAAGAATCCCATTAATCCCGACGTGGAACTATGGATGGGTGCCATTGAAAGAGTTGCCAGGGCAGGGATAACAAAAATAGCCGCAGTACACCGTGGATTTTCATCCTATGAAAAGACCATCTACAGGAACCAGCCTAACTGGCAGATACCCATTGAACTGCGACGCAGGATACCCGACCTTCCCCTGATCTGCGACCCCAGCCATATCTCCGGGAACAGGGAATATATTCATGAAATATCCCAGAAAGCTCTCGACCTGAACTTCGATGGCCTCATGATCGAATCTCATATCAATCCTTCTGAGGCTCTGAGTGACGCAGCCCAGCAGATCACGCCTGATGAACTTAAAGAACTGCTTCTCAGACTGATACTCCGAAGTCCGTCAACAAACGACCCAAAATTGCTGGATGTTCTAGGGGAGCTAAGGCAACAGATAGATATTTATGATGATTATCTGCTCGACCTTCTTGAACAGAGAATGAAAGTTTCCGAAACGATAGGGAAATACAAGAAAGACAATAACATTACCATCCTTCAGAGCGCCAGGTGGGATGAAATAGTGAAGAGAGCCATGACCAGGGGAAAGTCAAAGGGTCTGAGCGGAGAGCTGATCGACAATATCTTTAAGGCTGTTCACCAGGAGTCAATAAACAGGCAGATGAAGATCATGAACGAAGGGCTGGAACAGCATAACGGAACTGACAGCCATAATTCGCAATAAATATGGTTATTTCAGTATCTCCCTCTTCAGTAAGAGGCACCGTTCAGGCCCCGCCATCAAAAAGCATGACGCAGAGGGGCATTGCTGCAGCACTTCTGTCGGATGGTGAAAGCACAATAATCAATCCTTCTTTCTGCAATGACTCCCTTGCAGCTCTAAGTATTGCTGAAAACCTTGGTGCAGTTATCTGTAAAACATCTGAAGAGCTGAAGATCACCGGAAAAGGAAAGCCTCTGTTCACCACCCTCGACTGCGGCGAATCAGGTCTCGCTATACGTATGTTCTCACCTGTGGCTGCCCTTCTGCCCGACGAAATAACGATGACCGGCAGAGGGTCACTTGTTAACCGGCCAATGTCGATGATAGTTGACGCGCTTACCCGGCTGGGAGTTGCCTGCAAAAGCAACAAGGGCTTCCTTCCGCTAACCATCAGAGGTCCTCTTTCCGGAGGAGAATGCGAAATTGACGGATCGTTGAGCTCCCAGCTCCTGACCGGTCTGCTGATGGCTCTTCCTGTAGCTGAAAATGACTCATTTATAAAAGTCAACAACCTGAAAAGCAGGCCATATATTGATATGACGCTCGAGGTACTGGAATATTTCGGCATCAGCGTAACAAATAACCGGTATCATGAGTTCAGGATCGCCGGAGGCCAGAAATACAAGGCGGCAAGGTTCGCTGTGGAAAGCGACTGGAGCGGCGGAGCTTTCCTGCTTGTTGCAGGAGCAATAGCCGGCGGGCTGACTGTGGAGGGACTCAGGGCCAACAGCAGTCAGAGCGACAAGGCAATACTCACCGCACTCGACAGGGCGGGAGCGAAAATGAACATCTCAGAAAGATCTGTTAATATCGTCAGTTCCGGTCTTAATTCATTTGAATTTGACTCCACCGAATCACCCGATCTTTTTCCGCCGCTTGTGACCCTGGCATCCTTCTGCAGGGGAACAAGTGGAATAAAAGGGGTTCACAGGCTGACACACAAGGAGAGCAACCGCGCTGAAGCTCTTGTGACAGAGTTCTCAAAACTGAATGTCAAAATTGAAATCAGCGGCGATTACATGCTTGTTACCGGCAGCAGGCCGGGAGGTGGCGTGACCAATTCACACAACGACCACCGCATAGCAATGGCTCTCGCCACAGCGGCACTTGGTGCTACGGAAAAAATTGTTATCAAAGACGCTGAATGCATAAATAAATCATACCCCGGATTCTATGATGACATAAGGAAGGCAGGAGCACGTGTTGACGAATTAACTGACAATCAGTAGTTAAAAAAGATTTTTATAAGCATAACAAGGAAATATTTAAAATATTTTCATTTTTTTGTCTGGAAATCAAATTTTTATTTAGTTTTGCACACATGAAACTGATGAGGACAAATATCTGGTGGTGGCGCAGCACAAAAATTGTAGCTGTGTAACAGACCATTTATTATCCTGACAGATATAAGATAAGGGCACGCTGTACACAGCGTGCTTTTTTTTTGAAGATTTCATTAACCATTAATTTAATACAAAGAACCATGAAAAAGACAAAGATTTTATTAAGCGAGAAAGAACTCCCGAGGCAATGGTATAATATCCAGGCCGATATGCCCAACAAACCCCTTCCCCCTCTTCATCCGGTTACACGCGAACCCATAGGCCCCGATGCCCTGGCAGCCGTTTTTCCGATGGAGCTGATAAAACAGGAGGTGTCACAGGAAAGATACATTGATATACCCGATGAAGTTATTGATCTCTACAAGATGTACCGTCCCTCTCCAATGTACCGGGCTCACAATCTCGAAAAGGCTCTCGGAACAAAAAGCAGGATATACTATAAATATGAGGGGGGTAATTATTCAGGCTCCCACAAGGCCAATACCGCCATTGCCCAGGCTTACTATAATAAAAAGGAAGGTATCAAAAGGATAACCACCGAAACAGGAGCAGGCCAGTGGGGCAGTGCAATGAGCTTTGCATGCAACCATTTCGGACTCGATCTGCTGGTATTCATGGTAAGGGTAAGTTTCGATCATAAACCCGGACGGAAGGTGATGATGAATGCCTATAATGCAAAGGTGGTCCCCTCTCCCAGCACAATGACCGAATCGGGAAGAAAGATACTGGAGCAGGATCCCGACTCTCCGGGAAGTCTTGGCATAGCCATCTCCGAAGCCATGGAAATTGCCGTTCAGGATCCCTACACTAAATATTCCCTGGGAAGTGTGCTTAACCATGTGATCCTTCATCAGACAGTTATCGGCCAGGAAGCCCTTCTGCAGATGGAAAAGGCAGGCGATTACCCCGATGTGGTAATAGGTTGTTTCGGAGGAGGTTCCAATTTTTCAGGGATCGCTTTTCCCTTCCTGCGCGAAAAACTTCTTAACGGAAAGGATGTCCGCCTGGTGACGGTAGAACCTGCATCGTGCCCTAAACTGACAAAGGGCAAATTCATGTACGATTTCGGTGACAGTGCAGGTATGACCCCTCTGCTTCCAATGTACACTCTCGGACATAATTTCATCCCCGAGAAGATTCATGCCGGAGGGCTCCGCTACCATGGCGCCGGAGTGCTCGTAAGCCAGCTCCTGAAGGATGGATTTATCGAAGCGAAAGCGAAACTGCAGAGAGAATGTTTCGAAGCAGGTGTTCTCTTCGCCAGGACAGAGGGAATTCTTCCTGCTCCCGAATCAAACTATGCGATTGCCGCTGCTCTCGATGAAGCGAGAAAGTCAGATATTGCCGGCGAATCAAAGGTTATACTGTTTAACCTGAGCGGACACGGACATATGGATATTTCGGCTTACGAGAAATATTTCGAAGGCTACCTGCCCGACCATGAGATGACAACAGAGGAAGTGGAATCAGCAATTGCGGCTATAGAACTGCCAAACTGATAACTGTTCCCTGAAGGGTTATCAATCCACTCTCAACTTAACATTAAATGTGAATTCATGCCCCCCTGTATTGCCGTATGGCACAAATACAGGGGGGTATTTATCTAAAAGTCTGAATAATCAGTAGGATGACAAAGGAAGGCCGCTGTTTTTGAAGTTGTGCTGGCATATTCCAGCCTGGCCTTGAGTTCCAGCCAGTCGGGATGATTCCTGAATGCATTCCAGTGTTCATCATGCGACTTCATGTCGGCATAGGTGGTCATATACATAAGCCGCGGCTTCAGACTTCCGAAGAGGACCTGTCCGTAAAATACCGCATTGGATCCCACCTTTTCAAAGATGGCAATCTCTCCGCCTTCATTGAACATGTGTATCTTCTTCAGAGCTTTTGCCTCCGTGGCGCTCTCATAGCTGCGGAGTTCATAGATCCTTTCTGAAGGCGGCGTTGAATATGTAAAGGTTTTAAATGCCGGCATATGGGAAAATGCTTTCATGAAAATGCTTTCATATCTGTCGAAGGGAGGTGTTTTTACGGGGGCATCAAGGAATGCCTTTCCGGCTTCCAGGTAAACAGCATCATTCTCAAGAAGTCCTGTGATCCTGAAATAGTCTTCAGCCTTGTTGTAGGGGATGAAAACATATATCAGCTTACCGAATGCAACAGTATCAGCCTCAACAGGTTTGAAAACGCCCACTTTGCTTATCCCTGCTCTGTGCATAGCCGGAATGAAAGCGTTGGCAAGGTAGTTGTCTATGGCTTCAGCCTGCGAAGGCTGGCTTATACCGTAGATCCTGATCTCATAATACATCTGTTCCGAAGTTGTTGCAGTGTTATCACAACTGAGAAATAAGGATAAGGGGAACAGGATAAGGGCCAGAAAGAGTGTTTTTTTCATATCGGTGCGATTAATTAGTTAAAACCCCCTCTTTCTGCCTGACAGCTGAGAGAGGGGGTATTATTTTAATCTATTAGTACATTAATAAAGTTTTGAAAAGTCGCTGAAGATCTGGTTGGCCTTGTCGGGTGTCAGTTCAGCGCCTGATGTAATATAGAACCTGTGACGCAGAGTGATCGACTGTCCTTTTTCAAGTGTTACAACTATAGGGGTATGATCTTTTACATACGACTGTGCTCCCAGGTTATTTGTTGAGAAAAGGCCATAACCTCTGGCATGTGAGTGTGCAGGGTAACCGGTATTCTTCGGATGATCAAACACACCCATGGTGGTGAGGACATTGTCTTTTGTACCTGAGAGGAGGACCCAGTCATTTCTGGAACTCCATACATCATCTCCCTTCTTACCTGAACTGGATACATACATTCCTGTAACACCCGTGTTGTCGGTAGCTCTGACCTTTTCAGGATTTCCCTGGGCATCTGTATAAATGGCCGGCTGGTTGGTAGGCATTTCGAAAGCCCTGTCGACCCTTATGGCGAACATACCTTCCTTGTTATCGGTTATCGTCACAGTTCCATTTGCAGCAGTAAGGGTGGAAATATGATCCACCGTTCTTGAATTCTTATCGGCCGAGAAGATATATTGAGTGTTCTCAACCAGAAGTGTGTTCCCACCGTTGTCTTTCCACTCTGATATTACGTTAAGTGTTGCCTTTTTTCCGCTTTTGGCCCTGACCACTTCTTTTACGACAATATGACCATACCTGTCTTTCCGGTCAGCGGGTATTGCCGATGAGTTGTTCCAGAAATCGAGGCCGTTCACATTGCCATGATTAAACCATAGTCCGATATGGTGAGGATGGTCTACTCTTTCACCTTTGCGGGGGTCAAGGGGGAAGCCCCTTGTCACAACCGAGCCGTTGGAAGATATGATGGGGTAAAGGTATGGTTTCTCCATATTTTGAGGATACTGGTAAGATGTGAATAGTTTCCCGTCTACCATAACATCCACTTTACGCTGGCTGTCATCCCTTAACAGTTTCACTTTTAAAGACTGGGCACTTAGTGTTGTCCCTCCTATCAGAACAGCAAGAATGATTGCAGATATTTTTCTCATCATAAACATATTTTATCTGATTAATACTGAAATACTTTTCCGCCGGCGAGCACTTCCTGGTTCTTCTCGTCGAAGCTTGCTTTTTCGCCTGTTCTGAGAGCTGCGGTACACATTATACATGCGATTGAATGGTTATATCCGGCAACTACGTCGGCATGAGGTTTCTGTCTGCTTCTGACGCATTCCATCCAGTTTCTCATGTGAGCTGTGGTCATAGGATCACCGCCGGTATCAGCTGCGGTTTCGATCCTCATGCCCGGAAGATCGAACGGCTCAAGAAGGTTCGGCTGCATGTTCATGGCTTTTGCTTCCCTGGCCTGAAGTCCGCCGTCGGAAGTTATCTTGTTGGTATCAAGGTTCAGCATGCCTCCGTTGGAGTAATAATATTCCTTTGTGCCCCCTGCCGAATTAGTGAATCTTGAAGAATAAACAACCTGGAATCCTTCTGAGAGATCGCTGGGATTGCCGTAATCCATAACGGCAGTCATCGTATCGAAGTTTGATCTTCCGTCTTTCCACAGATAGATTCCTCCGTTGGCAGCTACGCTTCTCGGATGTGCCAGACCTGTAAACCAGTGTACGGTATCGATCTGATGTGCCATCCACTGACCTGGTATCCCTGATGAGTATGGCCAGAACAACCTGAATTCAAGGTATTTTCTCGGGTCAAAAGAAGCTGCGGGTCTGTTCATCTGGTATCTCTTCCAGTCGGTATCGGCTTCCTTAAGGAGAGGAACTACATTGGGCCTTCTCCACCTTCCCGGCTGATTTACATTCCATGTCATCTCCACCATCACGATCTTTCCGAATTTACCAGATTTGATGTATTCATTTGCAGCAATATAGTTCGGAGCGCTGCGACGCTGAGAACCTATCTGAACAATTTTCCCGGTCTTTTCAACAGCTGCACGGGCTACCCTTGCATCAGCCATTGACTCTGCAAAAGGTTTCTCCACATAAGCATCGCGGCCGGCATTAACTGCCTCGGCACAGTGTAAAGCATGCTGAAAGTCAGCTGTGCTGATAATAACTGCATCAGTGTCATTACCGCTGTAAAGCTCATCATTGTTCCTGGCAAGCCTTAAAGCCATACCTTTGTCTTTGAAGAATTTCCCGGCATCATCTCTCCTTCTGCTCCACAGATCGCTGAGAGCCGTGAATTCAAAATTCATCTCCTTGGCAAGGCTCATGAATGAAGGATAGAGGGAACCCCTGAAACGATCAGAGTATCCAACAATACCTACCCTGACCCTGTCGTTTGCTCCAAGAATACGGGCATAGCTTTTCGCACCGAAGGTGACTCCTGCTGCACCCAAAGCTGTTTTCTTAACAAATTCTCTTCTGGTTGTCATAATTTTTATCAGTTAAAATGTTACATATCTGACTGTTACCACCTTATTCCCTTGTGACGCATATATTTCACGCGCCGGCGGTTGACACCCTTTTTAAGGGACAAAAGGGGACAGTTGTAAAAATAGTATATTTCCGTTAACGTACACAAACAAAAACCGTGCTTTTTTTCTGAGTTTGAAGTCTTTTGATATTTTTAACAAACCATAGAGTGGATTAATGTAAATTTGTTGACCTAAGCTTTGCTACATGAAAACGACAAAAACATCTGAACGTCTTTACTCGCTCGACGCCCTGAGAGGTTTCGACATGTTCTGGATAATGGGAGGTGAAGGAATATTCATCGCTCTGGCTTCTCTTACAGGATGGCCTGTGTTTGAATGGTGTGCCAGCCAGCTCCATCACGTGAAATGGCACGGATTTGTATTCTACGACATGATTTTTCCATTATTCCTCTTTATCGCAGGAATTTCATTCCCGTTCTCGCTGGCTAAAAGAACAGCATCAGGCGACGGCAGGACTTCGATATACAAGCATGTTTTCTTCAGGGGATTTATACTGGTCCTGCTGGGGATACTATACAACAACGGTCTTCGCTTTGATTTCGGCGAACTTCGCTACGGAAGCGTTCTGGGCCGCATCGGCCTCGCCTGGATGTTCGCGGCCCTGATATTCATGAATACGCGACTGAATACCAGAATATTATGGTTTGCCGGACTCCTTGCCGGGTATTGGGTGCTGATGCTCCTCTTTCCGGAAAGTCATACAGGTGCTGCCGACATTTATTCGAGAGATATCAATTTTGCGAGCCGTGTCGACAGGGCAATAATGCCTGGAAAACTCTACCTCGGCAACCACGACCCTGAGGGTATAATGAGTACAATGCCTGCAGTATGCACGGCACTTCTCGGTATGTTCACCGGTGAATTCATCCGGTCGGATTACCTCAGAAACAAACCTCTGAGCCGGGTTCTTGTGATGGCCGGAGCAGCCGTTGTTCTTATGGGAGCAGGCAGGTTATGGGATATGGTCTTCCCTATCAACAAAAACCTGTGGACAAGCTCATTCGTATGCTGGGCCGGAGGAATAAGCCTTCTTCTTTTTACTGTCTTCTACCTGGTAATTGATGTGTGGAATTTCAAGAAGTGGGCATTCTTTTTTGTGGTTATCGGTATGAATCCCATCACGATCTACCTTACTGAAAGGATAGTAGGTCTCAGCAAGGCTAATAATTTTTTCTTCAAGGGAATAGCTGATCTTTTCCCTGAAAAATGGGTGCCGGTGGTAATGGCGACGGGCATAACGATAATAGCGTGGTTATTCCTATATTTTTTATACAGGAAGAAGATATTTCTGAAAGTTTAGCCTCAGGTTTTTTTTGCTTTGAACAGGTCGTTCGTTCAGGCTGACCGTTAATAGACTTAGTGGTTTTTTATTGTCATTCAATTGTCATTCAATTGTCATTCGGTTGTCATTCGGTGGCTTTGCCCTCCGGTGCTTAAGCGGAGGAGGGTCATTCGGTTGTCATTCAATTGATATGTGTTGGTCATTAATTAGAATTTTTTTATATTAAAATCAGAGATTTTTTGTACTTTAGTTGAAATCAAGTGCTAAAAGGATATGAAATTAGAAGAATTATATGTCTACAGCCATTCGATGGAGCTGGCTGAAAAAATCTGGAAAATTGTTATCTGCTGGGAATATTTTGCTAGGGATACAATAGGGCGGCAGCTTGTAAGGGCGGCTGATTCAATAGCCTCTAACCTTAGCGAGGGGTTCGGCAGATATCATTATAGGGAAAACATCCATTTCAGTTATTACTCACGAGGCTCATTATACGAAACTAAAACATGGCTTATAAAAGCACAAAACAGAAATCTGATAGATTTGTCCGATTTCAGGATATTTATTAAGCAGATTGATGATATTGGGGTAAAACTCAATAACTACATAAACTCAATCGGGAAAAAACCTCCCCTCGATAACCTCGCTTCCGAATGACAACATACAACAGCACAAAACGCTGGATTACAATAGAATGACCATAGAATGACCATAGAATGACTATAGAGTGACCATTAGCGTCACTCCCCAAACCTGAACCACAGAGTCCCGCTGAGTTTCTCTCCGTCAAACCTGTTCTTCTCTCCCTGGGATCCTTCGGCAGCGGCAGTAGAAAATTTTGTCCCAATGGCGCTTATGCAATGCAGGAAGGAGATGTCTCCATCAGGAAAAGGCGGATTAACCTCACCTCTCACTCCCCTGTTCCGACCCGAATACTTTGCATTTCCGGGCGTGAACAGATGAAGGAACAGACCTTGTGTCTCAGTCATTACGGTTACGGGAGTTGATCCGGCATCCAGCCTTACACCGTAAAAATTCGAATAGTAACCTTTGAATTCGGGGTATTCCCATGACTCCCCGGTGATCGTATTATTGTATTTCTTGTCGTAAACACCGAAAGTGACTCCCCTGAGCCTGTTTTTCCATACATGGTAAGGACCGTTTGCCATCAGCCTGGCTCCACTGACAAGGTCTTCGGGAAAAGAAAATGTAATACCTGCATAATCAAACTCTCCCGAAGCCGGGTATTCATAGTCCAGTCTTATCCAGTCACTTCCGTCGAAGGTCCATTTTGCCCTGGCGCCCTCACTGTATATCGCCTCAACAACATATGACCTTCCTTCGGGATAATGCCTGAACTGCGGATCACCGTCTTTTAATACGGCTTTAAATACGGTGAACCTGGGTCCTCCGGTAAAAGGGATCACATTCCCGTTATTCTTTACAGACGTTATCAAACCAGTCGTTCTGCTGAAGCTTATATCGTTGCTTCCCGTGGATACCGCAACCACATCTTCTCTTTCCATTACACTTAGCTTACCTTCTTCAGATATGACTGTACGTGTGGCAACATCCTGAGCACTGCTTATGTTCCACGACCAGGTATTTATAATCGCGCCTGCCCTGTCGTATACCCTCAGATACAGAACATCATACTTTCTCGAGTCAGGGGGAAGGTTCAGCGTAAGATTTACTTTTTTCCCGGGATCAAGTTCCGGGAAGGTTATCTTACCCGATGAGGTTCTCATCTCTGTCAGGTCAGGAAACGAATTGTCATACCGTACAAGCTCGAAGCCGAAGCTGCACATCTTCAGGTCGGTATAAAGGTAGCGGTTAGTTACTTCAAATTTTGCGTCGAATTCAGGAGTAAATTCTAAAAGGCTGATCTGAACCGGCGACCAGATATCTTTTACCGTATAGAAGCTGCCCTCTTTCTCGTGGTAAGGGCCAAGAATTCCGTCAGGTCCTCTGTTTCCCTCAGAATCGATAGAATCATTAAGGTCCCGTCGTTCAACACCTTCGTCGGCAAAAACCCACAGGAATGCCCCGGCAGAAAGAGGTTTGGACATCATGAAATTCCACTGTTCATCAAGGCCTGCACCATGCCCCCCGTCGTAAAGACCATGAAGGAACTCTGTCGGGAAAAATATTTCCTTGCCATTGTTCAGGGCGTTCTGAACATATTCAAATCTCGGATAGTGCTTGGTGTTTGTTCCGTTTACAATTGCCCATGGCTCGATAACGGTTCTTTTCTGTGGGTCATACAGAGCAAAATCGCCTCGCACTTCCTTGTTGAATCCTCCCTCGTTGCCATTGTCCCACAGCACTATTGAAGGATGGTTAACGTCTCTTTCAACCATCTGCTTCACAAGGCGTTTTGCCGTTGGCGTATCGTAAAAGGCCTGCCATCCTGCAAGTTCATCCAGTACAAACATACCCAGTGAATCACAGACATCAAGAAAATACTGGTCGGGCGGGTAATGGCTCATCCTCACTGCATTCATGTTCATCTCTTTCATAAGGAGAACGTCATTTACAGCCAGTTCCTTGCTGCTGGTCCTGCCTGACGAAGGCCAGAAGGTGTGACGGCAAACTCCCCTGAAGATTATCTTTGCGCCGTTAACATATATACCATCGCCTTCCCTGACTTCCACAGTACGGAATCCAAACTTCTGTGTTACCTGATGAAGGATTTTCTTTCCTTTTTTCAGTGATACCACAACCCTGTGCATGTCTGGGAATTCCGGGTCCCATGTCGCAGCGCCGGGAAAATTTCCCCGGAGGGTAATCTTTCCTGAAGGATCGTATTTAACTGAGAGTGACTCGCCAATTGGCTTTCCGTCAACTGTTTCAATGCGTGCGTTAACAGTTTTAGCTTTTCCGCTGCCTTCAGTATAAACATCCATATAGAAAGAACCGTCAGCCTTTGCATCGATGGCAACACGGTCGATATGCTGAACCGGAAAAGCTTCGAGGTAAACAGGTCTGAAAATGCCTCCGAAAACCCAGTAGTCTGATACTCTCTCAGCCCTGTTGACACTTTCGTTAGCCGACTCCTTGCTTACGGCAACCTCGAGAAGATTGCTTCCGCTGTAATTGAGAAGTCCGGAAATATCATATCTGAAACGATAGAACGCTCCCTGGTGCAAAGGTCCTGCCGGTTTACCGTTTATCTTCACTTCAGTGTCGGTCATTGAACCTTCAAATACGATGAAGACCTTCTTCGACGACCATCCTGAAGGAACTGTAAATTCATATTTGTACAGCCCCTTCTCACTGGCATTTTTATTTACATTGCCATACAGGTACGACCCGAATCCCTGAAGCTCCCAGCATGACGGAACAGCTATTTTGCTCCACTTTCCGCTGTTCATGCCATTGGTGCAGAAAAAATCCCATTCAACCGTATTATCCTTGTCGGTACCGGAAAGAAAGAGCACTTCGGTATTCTGAGCTCCCAGCCGGAGGATTAGCAGGGCTGTCGAAAGAACTAAAATGATCCTTTTCATAATTCAGATTATTTGATGATCCTGCAATTTTGTAATAAAGTTCCCATTTACCTAAACACTGATGTTAAATTAATATAATTTTTCTTTCATAAGCTCATTGAGGCTGAATATTGAATAAGGGTCCATATTATTGAATATTAATGGCTTATCAGCCAGTGTCTGATATTTAAATTCCCATGTACCCTGGAGTCTGACAGGAGACAGTATATTTGAGAGTTTTCATTAAAATTATATATTTGTTCACTACTCACCGTTCTCTTAAAAATATGAACCTGAAAAAGACTTTACTGCTTCTACCGGCATTGATAATCAGCTGTTCTTCCATGCTTATGGCACAGGATGAACCACAATTTAAGATCTTCCAGTTCCCGGCCGACAAGATCCCCAGGGTAGACGGTGATCCGGGTGACTGGGATATTGTCCCGGAAAGCTATATTATTGGTAACGAGGTTCTTAAGGATGACAATAAACGACATAACTCTCTTGATCCGAAAAACCTCGAGGTGAAAGTCCGTGTGGGCTGGGTGAAAGGCATGAACAGGCTCTGGTTCCTGTACGAAGCATACGACGACTACTGGGATTTTTCGCGTGCAGACCTTCATCACGACATCTTTGAGATTGTTGTCGACGGCGACCAGTCAGGAGGACCGCTTATTGAACAGTTCCACCCCCATCCTTTGCTGAATAATTCATGGGAAGCCTACTTTAATTTCCATGGCGTTCATGCCCAGAATTATCACATCTATACACCGGCCGAAGGCCAGGACTGGTGTCTTGCATGGGGAAGCCAGCCATGGATAAAGGAACTCCCCTGGGCGAACGCGGCATATTCTTACGATTTCAGGCCGGGCGAAGCGGGGAAGCTCACTCTTGAATTCTGGATCACTCCTTTCGATTATGCCGGTCCTGAAGGCCCTGAAAGAGCTGTTGAATCGGTGCTGAAGGAAGGACGGGATATCGGACTTTGCTGGGCGATAATCGACTTCGATGACGTTAAGGCAAGGGGCAATAACGGTTTCTGGAACATGTCGGATGAGCATACGATGTACGGGAATGCATCATTTCTCAAGGACTTCAGGCTCATGCCACTTGAAAAAGACCTGGCCAAAAAAATCGATGCCAGGTGGTCATTCACAGTCATCGACATGGACAGAAGGCTGGTTGCTTTCAAAGATGAATCGGTGGGAGAAATTTCTTCCTGGAAATGGGAATTCGGCGACGGGACAACATCAGATGAACAGCATCCGGTTCATACCTACCAGCGGTCAGGACGCTATATCGTAACTCTAAACATTGAAGGCCCCGAAGGAAAATCGCGACGTGCAAAGGTTTGGGATGTAGCAATAAAATCATCGTTTGATAAAGTGAAATCAAATTGATGAGATTGTTTCTCCCGCTGAGCGGGATCGCAATGACAAAGCCCATAAGTAACCAGCAATAATCAACAATATGAAAACCAAAACCTTACTAATCTCACTTATCGTCCTTATAACAGGAGTTGCTACTGCCCAGCAGCCACAGCAACAAAGAGTCACAGACCAGAATACGGCTTTGCATGCTATGCAGCCGGACTATGAAACACCATATGGTCCGATGAAGACCGGAGACATCTCTGCCGTTCTGACACGTTTATTAAATTTTCTCGACGAATCAACACCACCAAAAATGATTGATCGTCAGACAAATACTGAGATAACTGACCTGACGAAGCTTACACCGGATGCCACATTTGCCCCGGGTGTGTTCAGACTGGTAAGTTATGAGTGGGGAGTGGCCTACGGCGCGATGCTTTTAGCAGGCGAGGTCACCGGCGATAAGAAATATACGGAATACACAACAAAACGGATCGGGCTTATCGGTTCCGTCGCAAAATTTTTCAAATCACAACAAACTACTCAGCAACAGGGCCGGGGAGGGAATCCTGTCAGGTCGGTTCTCGATCCGCGTGCTCTCGACGATGCCGGATCAATGTGTGCGGCAATGATAAAAACATACAACGTAAGCAGGAACCAGGATCTTCGTCCCCTGATCGACAACTATATAAACTATATCTCCACAAAGCAACAGAGGCTTTCCGACGGAACCCTGTCACGCAACAGGCCTTTGGCCAATGCCCTGTGGCTCGACGATCTTTACATGAGCGTTCCGGCACTGGCCCAGATGGGCAAGCTTACAGGTGAAAGGAAATATTTTGATGATGCCTGCAAGCAGGTGCTGCAATTTTCGCAACGGATGTTCAATAATGACAAGGGACTTTACATGCATGGCTGGATCGAGGGGATGGAGCCCCATCCTGAGTTTTACTGGGGACGCTGTAACGGCTGGGCAATACTTACGATGTGCGAACTTCTCGATGTACTCCCCGACAACCATCCTTCGAAAAAAGCTGTTCTTGAACAATACCGGGCTCATGTCAGGGGGCTGGCAGCACTTCAGGACGGAACAGGATTCTGGCATCAGCTCCTCGACAGAAACGATTCCTACCTCGAAACCTCAGCTACAGCCATATTCACATACTGCATTGCTCACGGGATAAACAGCGGATGGCTTGATGCCCAGGCATACGGCCCGGCAGCTGTTCTGGGATGGAATGCAGTCACAACAAAAGTAAATGAGAAGGGTGAAGTTGAAGGTACCTGTGTGGGAACAGGCATGGCCTTCGACCCGGCCTTTTACTATCACAGACCCGTGAATGTTGCCGCTGCACACGGCTACGGACCTGTTATCATGGCCGGCGCCGAAATGATAAAACTTGCAAAGGGATGGCAGATAACCATCAATGATTCAGCGGTTATGTTCTATCCTGTGGGTGCTGATCCGAGGTCGTTCAGATAACTTCAGCACTTCGTGCGTGATTAGCTTCGCTGTAATTTGAAACGACTCTTTTCGTATGAATTATAGTCTTTTTGTTTAATCAGGATCCCTGACGAGCTCCAATCCTTTATTCCACCACTGATTCAGAAAGCCGGCGTCAAGACTCCTTTTGGCAGTACTGCCGGAAGCTCTTGCAAGGTCAATCTTTTCAATCAGTACCTCTTCGCTGAAAACAGAAGCTTCCTGAACGATATTACCGTTGGGATCAACGATCCGGCTTTGTCCGTGAGATCCTTCCAGCGGATATATTCTCTGTGGAGTGTTGGACTGAACAACATAAACATTGTTTTCTACAGCCCTCGCTACTACCTGTGCCCTGTATGGTTCTAATTTATTCTCACTGGTGATATCGCTTTCACACGACATATAGAAAATCAATCTTGCACCTTTTATAACCGGCAGACGAACCAGTTCAGGATATCTTGAATCATGACAGATAATAACAGAGCATAGTTCGTCATCGAGACGGAAAATTCCAAGACTGTTTCCCGGATGAGCCCAGGGTTTGTCTGCTCCCACCAGATTAATCTTAGCCTGCCGGAAGATGGTTTGACCCTTATCATCGATCACCAGTGCCATATTATACCGTATACTTTCTTCATAATATGGTGTTCCGACAACCGCAAAGATTTTGTTTGCAATACAGGCATCTGCAATAATCTTTTCTGCTGAGAGATAATCCGCCGGGCTGTAATCTGGGATCTCATCTTTGAAATAACCTGTAACGGCACATTCGGGGAAGAGTGCAACCCTGACACCTTTCCTGGCACATTCCCCAAGGTACATACATATTTTTTCAACATTTTCCTCCAGGCTATGGGAAGAGTGCATCTGTACAGTTGCAACCATCAAATGCCCGGGATGTGAGAGACGCTGGTTTCCTCCGGGCAGATAAGCGGCAATTCTTTCAGAAAAAGCTTCAGTCCTGCGTTTTTGAAGCTTATCAGCCGCTTTAAACGCCAGATCAACCTCAGCATATACTATACCTGCACCCTGCTCATTATCAACATCAGCAATGATCCTGCCTCCGGGTGAAATCACGAGTGTCTGTCTGGGGTGGGTAAAAATAAAATATGCTTCATTATCACGTGCCCTGGTCCTTAGCATAATGGTATTCCATTCGCCTCTTGATCCGTATGATGGATTTATAAGGATCCTTGCTCCATCAAGAGCAAGTGCCCCGGCCACTTCAGGGATTTGCCGTTCGAAACATATCAGCATACCCGTCCGTCCGAAACGGGTATCAAATGCTTTTGCCTCATATCCCGGATGGTAGTATTCCGGTTCAAAATATCGTTGAGCCATCTGGGTTTTTCTGTGTACATGTATGACTTCCCCGTTTAAATCTATCCATGCACAACTGTTATACAGAATATCACCATCACGCTCAAGAAATCCCAGAACAATATCCACTTTCAGCTCCCGGGCCAGAGCCTTTACTCTCATCAGGGAAGGTCCTTCCAGAGGTTCAGCGATTTCTTTGAACATGACTTCCATTTCTTCGCGTTCGTTGCTTCCCAGCAAAGTATCTATCAGGTATCCTTCCAATGCACCTTCAGGAGTTATCAGTATCTGAGCACCATCTGAAACGGCCTTTCTTGACATGTTTTCAATAGTCACCAGATTTGCCTCCTTATTAAACTTTACAGGGATAAAGGATAAACTGGCAATTTTGACTTTTCCGGGAGCTGTCAGACCTTCCGCTGAAAACAGTCCTTCTGACATACATTTTTTCGATGGAAACAGTAATGCCAGCATTACAAACAAGCAGATATTCAACTTTACCTTCATTGCTATTTTCTCAGTTAGATATTTGTTATTTCATTTATTTATTAAAAATATGCACTTCATTATTATTCTAAGTATTAATATCATGATCCCGTGTCTTCATCATAAAAGTAATCAGATTTGCGATAATACCTTTACCGGCACATTCATTTTGTATTTCATTGCAGGCACTCAATTTTTTATTATTTTTCGTGATCAATATTTTACATGACTTAACAGGTGCAGACTGATGGTATCCAGTAGAAAAATAATCATTACCCTGCTTGTAATTATGATGCCGGTATTTATCCGGGCCCAGGAGATTACAAGCTGGAAATTTTCTTTCGGGCCCGCCCGTGAAGTAACGGGTTACATACAGGTAAAACCCTCTCAGAAATATTCAGAGGAAACAGGTTACGGGTTTGATTTCGGCACCATCCCTTTTGCCGTCGACCGTGGTACGAAAAAGCCTCTCACAAGCGGATTCATGACCTGTGACAAGCCTTTTTATTTCTCGGTCAGACTGCCTGAAGGCAACTACTCGGTTAAGATCATTGCCGGCGACATGAAGGATGCTGCCGAAACGACAGTCAGAGCAGAGTCAAGAAGACTGTTGTTTGAAAAAATTGTCACCGCTCCCGGTAAATTCCGGAAGCTTGAAGCCACAATAAACATCAGGGTGCCTGAGATAGGCGATACTGGCGAAGAGGTAAGCAGAAAACCCAGGGAAATGAACAAGCTCAACTGGGATAATAAGCTCACCTTTGAATTCAACGGCCGCAGACCCTGTATATGTGCAGTGGAAGTAACGAGAGTTTATGATCCTGTAACGATTTTCCTTGCCGGCAATTCCACCGTTGTCGACCAGGACGACGATCCATGGGCATCATGGGGACAGATGCTTCCGAGGTTTCTGAAAAACACGGCAGTGGTCTCCAACCATGCCGAATCAGGACTTTCGCTGGGCAGTTTTCTCTCATCCGGAAGGCTGGAAAAAGTGATGAGCATGATGAAACCCGGTGATTATCTTTTCATCGAATTCGGTCATAATGACCAGAAGGAAAAAGGGCCCGACGACGGAGCCTTCAAATCATATTCCGAAAGAATGCGCCTGTTCGTAACCGAATTCCGTAATAAAGGAGGTATACCGGTAATTGTGTCACCGGCAAACAGGAGATCATTCGCTGACGACGGTACAATAACAAACTCACTGGGTGATTATCCTGAGGCAGCACGGAAAATTGCCCTGGAGATGAATGTGCCATTCATCGATCTCAATGCAATGACAAAAACACTATACGAAGCCATGGGTTCGGAAGGATCAAAAAAACTGTTCGTTATTTATCCTGCAAATACATTCCCCGGTCAGGAGCAGGCACTGAATGACAACACACACTTCAACTCATTTGGCGCATACCAGCTCGCAAAGTGTATCATTGAAGGGATAAAGGAAAACAAGCTTGAACTTAAAAATCATCTTATCAAGGGCTTACCCGGATATGATCCGGCCCGGCCCGACAGTTTCGGGAATTTCAGCCTGCCGCTGAGCCCGCAGTCGCCGGTTAAGATGGCCAGATAATCCACTGCATAACCATGTGTGTGAAAAAATTATCACAAGAGAAATATGATAAGTCTGAAAACCACATAAGGCCTGCTGCCGGAACGGAGAGAGAAACGGAAGAAAAAAGAAATAAAAACTGACAAATGAAGAAAATAATCCTGAATTTCGCACTGCTTGTATTTGCTTATCAGATCATTAATGCGGCACCACAAATCCATAAAGAGGTTGTTTATTTATCCGGGAAAGGTTTCCGCGACACAAAAACATGGGAATTTTTCTGCACCGGAGGAAGGAACAGCGGCGTATGGACGACCATTGAGGTGCCTTCATGCTGGGAGCAGCAGGGTTTCGGGAACTACGAGTATGGCAGGAACAGTTATTCGTTCGGTCCAAAATACAAATATGCCGACGAAAAGGGAATGTACAGGTATAACTTCAGTGTACCTGAATCGTGGGAAGGAAAAAGGGTCGATATAGTTTTCGAAGGCTCAATGACTGACACCGAGGTTAAGATCAACGGTAAGAGTGCCGGAGAAATACATCAGGGAGGATTTTACAGGTTCAGGTACACAATAACCGACAAACTGAATTTCGAAGGCAACAACCTGCTCGAAGTGAATGTCAGCAAGCTATCTTCTGAAGAGTCTGTAAACCGTGCTGAACGCTATGGCGACTACTGGAATTTCGGAGGGATCATCAGGCCTGTATATCTTGAAGCCTTCCCGGCAGAACATATTGAAAGAGTGGCTGTTGATGCCAGAGCTGACGGATCATTCAGTATGGATGTATTCCCGAAAAATATCCAGGGCAACAGAACTTTGCTGGCAGAAATAACCGATGCAGGCGGAAATGTCGTCACTTCGGCAACTATTCCGGTTAACACTTCCGATTCGGTTGTGACGGTAAAATGCAAAATTGAAAATCCGGCTCTCTGGAGCAGCGAGAGTCCGAATCTTTACAAGGTCAGATATTCACTTAAAACATTCTGGAAAACATACTTCGAGGCAACACAGAAATTCGGATTCAGGACTATTGAGGTGAGGAATGGCGACGGGATCTACCTTAACGGGACGAAGATAAAAATGAAAGGCGTCAACAGGCACAGTTTCTGGCCCGAAAGCGGACGCACCCTCAACTATGCAATCTGTCTTAAGGATGCTCTGCTGATAAAAGAGATGAACATGAATGCAGTAAGATGTTCCCACTATCCTCCCGACGTGGATTTTCTGAACATCTGCGACTCGCTGGGAATATACGTCCTGGATGAAATTGCAGGATGGCAGCGATGGTATAACACTCCCGTAGGTAAAAAGATCGTGAGGGAAACTGTTATCCGCGACGTAAATCATCCTTCCGTTATCTTCTGGGCAAATGGAAATGAAGGAGGAACGAACAAGGAACTCGACAAGGAGTTCCTGATCTATGATCCTTCGAAAAGAACCGTTATTCATCCTCATCACCGGCCGGGAAATCACTTCAACGGTATCGACTGCAACCATTACGAAAATTATGCAAGCATTCAGAACCTGCTGAAAGACACTCTTATATACATGACTACAGAGTTCCTGCACTGTCAGGATGACGGAGGAGGAGGAGCGGGACTTTATGATATCTGGGAACTGATGTGGTCGGCAGAACGTTCCGGAGGAGGCTTCCTCTGGGCAATGGTCGACGAGGGACTGGCACGTACAGACATGAACGGACTTATCGATACCGACGGAGTTAATGCACCCGATGGCATCCTGGGACCATACAGGCAGAAAGAGGGTAGTTTCTTCGCGGCAAGGGAGATCTTTTCACCAGTTTATATTGTTCCCGGAGCCATGAATGCCGGTTTCGGAGGCTCAGTACCGGTCGAAAACAGGTATCATTTCACCAACCTGAAAGACTGCAGTTTCACATATAAACTTCTTAAATTCAACAAACCTTCAGACCGGCAGCCAGGTTTCAACAAAGTCGTCGACATAAGGCTGGCTTCCCCAGATATTAAACCCGGCAATAAAGGAGAGATACGTATCAGTCTTCCCACCGACTGGAAAACTTTCGATGCACTCATGCTTACGGCATACGATCCGTACGGGAAGGAGATAATTTCAAAAACATGGCAGGTAAAGGGTAATGATGAGATCGTCAGAGGTTTTGCTTCTCTGACGGGCGGTTCGCCTGCCGAAGTCAGTGAAGCTGATACAACAATAACACTCAGAGCTAATGGGACATCCCTGACGCTGAGCCGCAAAACAGGAAAGATAATCAGAGTGACCTACAATAACAGGTCGATGATCTTTTTTGGCAACGGTCCTGTCCTTACCGACGGGAAACAAAAAGTCACCGGAGTGACAGTGAACAATGAAAATGACGGAGCCGTGGCAGTTGTTAAATATGACGGCAATATGAAGTCTGCCAGGTGGAAAATGTACCCGTCGGGATGGGTGAGCCTTGAATATGAGTACGAGCTTACAGGTGATTACCAGTTTGCAGGAATAAGTTTTTCATATCCCGAGAATTATGTCGCACGGGCAAAATGGCTCGGCGACGGTCCGTCGAGGGTGTGGAAGAACAGGTTGCAGGGAGTAAGCTACAATGTCTGGGAAAAAGTGTACAACAATACACAGACAGGGGCCTATCCTTTTTACTACCCCGAATTCAAAGGTTATTTCTCAAATTTCACATGGATGGAACTGAGTACTGCCCAGGGAAAAATAATGATGGCAACCGAAGACCGCGACCTTTACCTCCGGCTTTATGATTTCTACGGGATCACAGGTCCGAAATCATATCCCGAGCTGCCGGCAGGTGACATTTCATTCCTCGACTGCATACCGGCTCTGGGATCGAAGCTTGCGATGGGACTAACAACCGATGCGTCGGTATACGGCCCCGCCGGGAAAAAGACACCGATGAGCGGGGTGAAAAAACATAAACTGTGGTTCTATTTTGGCATATATGACACTGACCCCCGAACCCTCTAAAGGGGGCTTTATTCAGTGCAGAATTAATCCCCCCTTTAAGGGGTATGGGGGGTAATAAAGTATATGATATGAAAAAATTACTCGTCGTCTTTTTACTTTTTTCGCAGCTATTGGCAGCCCAGGATATCAGCTGGCCTGAGATCACCCGTATGAACAAGCCCTGGACCCGCTGGTGGTGGCCCGGAAGCATAGTCACCGAACAGGACATAACATTCAACATGGAAAAGAACCTGAAAGCAGGTCTGGGAGGAATGGAAATAACATGCATCTATGGCGTTAAGGGGTATGAAGACAGATTCATAAACTACCTTTCACCTGAATGGATGAAGATGTTCACCTACACTCTGGGTGAAGCCGAAAGGCTCAATATGGGGATAGACCTGGCAAATGCATCCGGGTGGCCTTTCGGGGGCCCCTGGGTAAGTCCGGATGACGCATGCAAGAATATCAATTATAAAATCTATACTCTCAAAGGAGGCGAAAAGCTAACTGAAAAAATAGAATTTGTACAGCAACCCCTTCTCAGACCGGTAGGGGTAAAACCCGATATAACAAAACTTAAAGATCCCATTGGCAAAAACAAGGATCTTCAGCTCTATGCCCTCGACCAGATAAGATTCGAAAAGCCTCTTCCCCTTTATATCCTTGTAGGATATTCCGATTCAGGCGAAATAATCGACCTTACCGAAGATGTAAGTCACGAACGTGATCTGGAATGGACAGCGCCGGAAGGTAACTGGACGCTGTATGCACTCTTCCAGGGATGGCACGGGAAACTTGCAGAAAGAGCAGGACCCGGTGGTGAAGGTGATGTCATCGATCACTTTTCGGGAAAGGCGATCAGTAACTTTCTCGCTCATTTCGACACCGTCTTTAAAGATTATGACATAGAAACACTTCGCGGATATTTTAACGATTCCTACGAAGTTGACGATGCCTCGGGGGAATCGAACTGGACCAGTGACCTTCTCTATGAATTCTATAACCGCAGGGGTTACGACCTCGCAGCCTATTTTCCGGCTCTTTTCCAGAAAGATACACCTGAACTCAATGCAAGAGTTCTGTCGGACTACAGGCAGACCATTTCGGATCTTATCCTCGACAAATTCACCACAGGGTGGAGAACCTGGGCTAACAGGCAGGGCAAAACAATAAGAAATCAGGCTCATGGTTCGCCGGCAAACATTCTCGACCTCTATGCCGCTTCCGATATACCCGAGACAGAAGGCAGGGAGATAACCAGGTTCAAGTTCGCCTCCTCGGCAGCCAATGTAACAGGCAAACCTTATGTATCATGCGAGGCAGCAACATGGCTTAATGAGCATTTCCTTTCCGACCTATATGACATACGCGAAGCTGTCGACCTCTTTTTCCTGGGAGGAATAAATCATGTTTTCTATCACGGGACCTGTTTTTCACCAAAAGATGCACCATGGCCGGGGTTTCATTTCTATGCTGCCGTGGAACTCAATCCGTCAAACAGCCTCTGGAATGATTCGGAAGCCCTCAACAGATATGTCGCAAGGGTGCAGTCATTCCTACAGCAGGGAAGTCCCGACAATGATATTCTTCTTTATTTCCCGGTCTTCGACAGGTATGCCGATTACGGCAGAAGCCTGCTTCAGCATTTCGACGGGATCAGCCCTGCATTTAAGGGCACTCCCTTTATGACAGCTGCCGAAGAGATGATCGATAAAGGCTACGGATACGATTTCATCTCTGATCTTCAGATAAAGAACTCTGTAACTGAAGACGAACTTATAATGACTGAGGGAAATGTTTACAAAACGCTTATTCTGCCCGGGTCGAAATATATTCCACTTGAGACGGTGGCCCAGATACTGAAGCTTGCGAATGAAGGGGCTAATATATTATTATACGGAGAATGGCCTGAAAATGTTGCAGGTCTGGCTTCCCTCGATGCCAAAGAAGCAGCTTACGAGCGTTTTAAGGCAGGTGTTGCCTTCAGCCCCACCAATAATCCGGAAGTTGAAAAGGCAACCTACGGCAGGGGAATGATATGCCGGAGCAATAACCTGGTCCAGCTTCTCTCCTTTGCCGGAATGAGACGTGAAAGCATGACAGACAATGGAATCAGCTTTGTCCGCCGTGTTAACACTGACGGCAGCACCTATTTCATCCTGAACCAGGGCGAGAAAGCCTTCGATGGCTGGCTTCCCCTGGAAGTGGACGCAGCTTCTGCGGGTCTTTTCAATCCATCAACTGAAGCGAGCGGAATTGCGAGGGGAAGAAAGGGAGGTAATGGGAAATATGAGATTTACCTGCGTATTTCTCCCGGTGAATCCTTCATCGTCAGAACATATAATGAAGAAAGGAAAGGCGGTGAATATGCTTTCTACGATGCGGTTTCATCAGCTCAGGAAATAGAAGGCAGATGGAATGTACAATTCGTTGAAGGCGGTCCGTCCATGCCCCCTTCAGTCGAAATTTCCGAACTGACATCCTGGACTGATTTCGGAGGCGATGCCGGAAAGAACTTCTCCGGCACGGCAGAGTATTCAATAACCTTCAGGAGGCCGGCTGGCAAGGCCGATGCCTGGTCGCTGAATCTTGGAAAAGTGTGCGAGAGTGCGAGGGTGATCCTTAACGGGAAGGAGACCGGGGTCCTTATCGGGCCTGAATATAAAATGACACTGACCAGGAAACAGCTTAAAAAGAAGAATACGCTTGTTATAAAGGTCTCAAACCTTATGGCCAACAGGATATCGTACATGGACCGCAATAATATTGAGTGGAAGAGATTTTATAATGTGAACATGGCTGCCCGTATGAGGCAGAACGCAAAGAACGGGATCTTCGATGCCTCAGCATGGCCGCCAATGGAATCCGGACTTAT
>DAIOVL010000014.1:14068-18272 GCA_036759025.1 Bacteroidales bacterium | reverse complement strand
GACTGATTTTTGATTTGCACGTCTTAATAATAACTCATACATTTATCTGACCTTACATCTCCGGGAGAATGGCACAGATTAATGAGGATCTCATAAGATCGGTTTTTGCGGCAATGCTTACCTACAAGCCTTCTCTCGGCAGGATCGTTGCCGACGATGATGATGATGAAGATATTTCTGATTACCGTGTGCTGGCAGATCTTGTAATAAAAAACTTCCCATGGCCCATAGGCGTTGAACTGCGCAGGCTCTTTTCCGGATCGATGCGTCAGCTCGACAGGATGCGTCTCGACCAGATATTCAAGACTATCGAGCGGACCATGCAATTTCTCTCCTTTGTCATGTTGTCGCAGTTGGTAAAAGAAAAGACGGCAGGCACTATGACGATCCCCGATGGTTTCAGTAAAGAATTCCAGGGTCGGTTTTTCGTTCTTACCATGGGTAATTTTTCATGGATTATAAGGAGCATAGGAAGGATTTTCAAAGACCAGAACAGGGACTGGTTCATGCCGGAGATGGCTGAAAACCTGAACGACAAATTCTATAACGCCCTGGATTTCTGGATACCTGAACGCAATGAGATAGGACATTATCAGATAAACCTCACACAGGAGGAGATTGAAAAAAGATGTGTCGAATATGAAGAGAAGCTATCTCACATTCTTCAGATGATCGCTTTTCTGGCTAAATACAGGCTGGTTTCGGTGAAAGAGATAAAGGTTCACAAATCGAGGGTAATGAAACCATCCTTCCATCATGTGGTAGATCTTCTGAACAGTTCCGATTCCGACTTCAGGGCAAAGGAAATTGAAGAACCTTCGTTTACGGAGAGCAACTCCGTGCTTCTCATGAAGTCGATGAAATCGCTTGATGAATACCTCAACCTCTCGCCGCTGATAATCGACACGAGTACCGAAATTCTTGATACTAAGGAGAAATTCGATATCAAAAAGGACATATTCATGTACTCCAAGTTCCGCAGCGGACATATTATGTACCTGGGCACCGAAGTAACCGAAAAATGCGATCTGCGGTCACTTAAGAACTATGATGTCCTGCTGATGGAATTCCGGCAAATAGTCAAGTCGGTATCGGAAGAGGATCCTCTTGGTTAATTGTTCAGCCCTATGAAGAAAAAGAGCCCCTTCAAATTTCTTGACAGTTTCGGCAGAGAGGATCGTGAGATTTTCTTTGGCCGCGACCGTGAGATCGAGGAGCTTCATTCGAGAGTGTTTGAGAGTAAGATACTTGTGGTATACGGAACCTCGGGCACGGGAAAGTCGTCACTGATAAACTGCGGGCTTGCCAACAGGTTCAATGATTCTGACTGGCTGCCGGTTAATGTGAGGCGCGGAAAAGATATCAACCTGAGCCTGTTCGAGGTTCTGGAAAAGAATGCTCTCACAACAACGCCCTTTGTAAGAGCTTCAGCATCGTTGGAGAGTGGCTATAACCTTGAAAAACTCCTCAGGTCATTATGGCTGGATCACTTCAAACCACTTTTCCTGATCTTCGACCAGTTTGAGGAACTTTTTATTTTCGGTAAAGGGGAAGAGAAAGACGAATTTGTAAAGAATGTCGCGGGTGTGATAAACTCCGACCTGCAGTGTCGCTTCATCTTTGCAATGAGAGAAGAATATCTTGCAGGCATCACCGAGTTTGAAACGGAGATCCCGTCATTTCTTTCGAACCGTATCAGGATAGAAAAAATGACCAGGCAGAATGCAGTTCAGACTATTGAGGGTCCGTGCCGGGTTAACAACATAGAAGTGGAGCCCGGTTTTGCGGAATCCCTGCTTAAAAAGCTGAATCCCTCTTCTCCTGATGTCGAACTCACCTGGCTTCAGATCTACCTCGACAGGATAATGAGACTGGAGCGGACGGAAGAAAAACTGACTGGAGAGCTTCTGGAAAAAGCCGGGGAAGTGAAAGATGTCCTGGGCACATTCCTGGAGGAACAGATATCGGGCCTGGACGATCCGGATGACGGCATGACCGTTTTGAAGTCTTTCGTCTCGGTAAAGGGAACCAGGCAGCAGATGACTGAAGATGAGGTTATCGTATATGCAGGCACATTTTCCAAGAAAATAGACAAACCTGAGGTCAGGGACCTGATACAAAAATTCATAAAACTTAGGATCCTCAGGGATAAGGATGAATCGGGGAAGTACGAGCTCAGACATGATTCAATTGCATCGAAGATATTTGAAGACATTACCCTGTTCGAAAAAGAATTGATGGAGGTGAAGTCTTTCCTTGAGAATGCATATTCATCATATGAAAAAAGGGAACAGCTACTGACTGAAGAGGACCTTAAATATATTGCACCGTACGAGGAAAAACTGTTCCTGGGTGAGAAGACTCAAAGGTTTGTCGATGAGAGTAAAAAGGCCCTTCTGAAAGCCCGACGCAGAAGGTTGAACTGGGCCGTTGCAGCCGGAGCGATCATAATTTTCATCCTTTCCTTCTTCACCATCTGGGCTATGAGGGAAAAAAGACAGGCTGATAAGCAGCGACAGATAGCCGAGGAACAGAAGGATGCTGCTGTCAGGGCCAGGGAAGAATCCGATTCGGCAAAACAGGCTGCTCTCCTCTCACAGATGATCGCAGAAGAACGTGAAAAGGAAGCTGTTGAAGCCAGAAACCAGTCAGAAACAGACCGGAGAAATGCAATTGCATCAAGGGAGGAAGCAGTAAGGCAGATGGACAGGGCCGAAGAGATGAGATTGCTTGCCGAAAAGCGTGAGAATGAAGCTATTGAGGCTCAAATACAATCTGAGAAGGACCGGAGAAATGCGGATACGGCCAGGGAAGAAGCAGTAAGGCTTAACATGCTATCAACAGCACAGAACCTTGCACTGATCTCTGCTTCAATGGACAGGGATCCGGAGATCATGGGACTCCTTGCTGTCCAGGCATTTAACTTCAATATCAGTAACGGAGGACAAGCTGATGACCCCGTTATTTACAATGCTCTCGAAAAGGCATATTATGTACTTGACAACTCAAAGCATTCTGTTTTCAGGGGAGCCACCAGTGAAATAAGAGGCCTCTCTGAAAATGAAAGGGGGATAAGCGGTGCTGACCTGGAAGGAAATATATGGCAGTGGGACAATGAAGGCAATCCGAAACTTATCCGGATGGCTGAGGGACAATATATTGATTTTGTCAGTATATGCGGAAACAGGATTTTTACCGCATTCGAAAACAGTGAAATAGTACTCAAAGATATCGCGGGCAATGACCTGTCGTTTGAACTGTCAGGCAGTTCAGGCACCGTGAGAACAGTATCATGGACCAGGGATGGTGGCATGGTGGCTGCAGGCACTACTGACAGCCTGATAGTAATATGGAAAACAGATACAGAAAATGGCCAGCCTCTGCAAATGTTAAAAGCAAATTCGGCTGTCAGGTTTATTTCATTCTGCGGTATTGACAAACTTGCTTCTGTTCAGGATGACGGATCAATAATTATCTGGGACCTGGCCACTTCTTCAGGAGAAATGCTGCCCGTAACGGAAGTGAAACCTCTCTGCATTGCCTTCGACAGCTCAAGGGGCAACCTTCTTGCCGGGGCGGCGAACGGCATGATCCTCTTTTACGACCCGGAGAGTAAGATCTTAAAAGGAAGATATGCATCTCATACTTCCGGTATCGACAATATAATCTTCAACGATGATTTTTCACTTGTTGCCACGACAGCCTGGGACAAGTCGGTAAGGATCTATAATTACAAGGAATTCTTTGATAATCATAGCTTTGTCAAAGGAGTGATAAACATTGCCACCCCTGAAGCAAGGGCCCGTTCGCTTGTATTCACACACGATAACAGGCTTATAACAGGCATGTCGGATAAGACAGTGAGGCTCTGGATCACTTCCCCATCCAGGCTTGCTTCACTTATATGCCCGATAATAAACCGGGATATGACTCCTCTTGAATGGTCAAATTATATAGGTTCCGAAATTCCTTATGAAAAGACATGCGGGAACATTCCAAAGCAGGGAGAATTATGATGAAAAGATCACTGATAATATTTATCCTTGTGGCTGCTGCAACGACCGTCGCGGGACAACAAAACAATAAGCTGACCAATGAGGTCAGAGATTGTTCCGGGAAGCTCAGGGATGCGGAGAGTGCTTACCAGGCAGGACAGTTTCTGAGTGCAATTGAAGTGCTTGAAGAATCGCTTGATTCATGTGAT
>DAIOVL010000014.1:6870-13968 GCA_036759025.1 Bacteroidales bacterium | reverse complement strand
TCGGTTAAGAAAAAGAAACAGTAGACGGGGCCTTAACCTTACACTGGTTGCCGGATTATTATGAGCTGAACGGAAATGTAATTCGGCTGTGCCGTTCTTGAATCTCTTTTTCGTCAGGTTTCATGGTAGTTTTTCCTTTCCTGAATCTTCCGTGCAGAATTCACAACAACTTCTCTCGGTGCAAACCTTGAGGCAAAGGCGAGCATCGCATTCTTAAATCCGGGTATCACCACCGGTTTGCCTTTCATCATCGCCATGTATCCGCTTTCAGCTACCTCTTTTGCCGACATCATCTTCCTTTCCTTCACGAGGGCGGGGTCGCCAAGTGCGACTTCATGGAATTTTGTATCTACCGAACCCGGACACAGGGCCGTCACTGTGATTCCCTTTCCCTTCAGCTCGTTGTTCAAAGCTTCCGAAAGGCTCAGAACATAGGCTTTTGTCGCAAAATATACAGACATTGTCGGTCCCGGTGTAAAGGCTGCCAGCGAAGCCACGTTCATTATCTTTCCTCCTCCCCTGCTGACCATGTGGGGAATAAAAAGCCTTATAAGATGGGTAAGAACAGTAATATTCAGGTTTATCATTTTCTCCTGTTTCTCCCATTCTGAGTTAGCAAACAGACCATAATCACCGAAACCTGCATTATTGATCAGGTAGTCGACACCAATCCTGTGACCCGTTACCTCATCGAAAACTTTTTTTGCCGAGTGAGGAAGGGTAAGGTCCTTCACCATGAAGTGTACGTCGATATGAAATTCCGATTCCAGTTCCGACTTTATCGCTGAAAGTTTATCGCCGCTTCTTGCTACAAGCACCAGGTTGTCGCCTTTTGAGGCGTGAATCCTGGCCAGTTCCAGTCCTATCCCGCCCGAAGCACCTGTTATCAATGCTGTCTTTCCTGTCCTCATAATGTTCCTGTATTAGTGTTAAAAATATCAGACATCTTCACAGTATTAAATAAATTGATGTCGTTATTCATATCCACATCCGAAATCCACAATCAACAATCCAAAATCCGAAATCAATCATCCAGGGCCTGGTAGACCATTGCCTTGAACTTGTTCTGAATCTCACCGTGGCTCATAGGGCTCTGCTGCATAAAGATAAGTCCGACGATCCTCTCCTCAGGATCGGCCCAGTAGCTTGTGGAAAAATAACCACCCCACAGGAAGGATCCTTTCGACATTCCCAGTTCAGCCTGACCTGCTTCGGTGACGATCTCAAAACCCAGACCGAATTTGTTTCTGCCGTGGTTCAGTTCACCGATATGGTTTGAAGTTATGAGTTCAACAGTTCGCCGCGATAGTATTCTTGTTCCGTTGTATTCGCCGTTATTGAGAAGCATCTGAAGAAAGATGGCATAGTCGCCTGTTGTTGAACTCAGTCCGGCCCCTCCCGAAAAAAGTGTTCCGTCGCTAAGAAGAGGATAGTCGAGATAAGGTAAATTGAGTGGTCTGACATGATGCTCTGCATCCTCTCCGCTCACTTTAACAAGCCTGCTGTGTTTATCAGGAGGAAGGTAGAACCATGTATCATTCATACCAAGAGGTTCAAAGAGACGTTCTCTGAGAAAGATATCGAGAGGTTTGTCCGACCATATTTCTACAAGGTATCCCAGTACGTCGACATTCAGACCATAAGTCCATTTTTCTCCCGGCTGATGTGCCAGCGGCAGTTTTCCAAGGTCTTTAACCTCTTCTCCTATCACATCGGTATTGGTTCCGAAACCACCTGCTATCCCTGCCCTGGCATATATGGCCCTCATCACCGGTGATCCTATCCCTGCATAATCAATCCCGCTGGTATGAGTCAGAAGATGTCGTATTGTTACCGGCCTCCTTGCCGGGACTGTGGTATAGGTAGTGTCATTTTCATTGAAAGTTGCCAGGACGGTCTGTCCGGCAAATTCAGGTATATATTTCGACACCGGATCGTCGAGGAGGAATTTTCCTTCTTCAAAAAGTGTCATTGCGGCAACACTGACGATGGCTTTCGTCTGGGAAGCTATACGAAAGATGTTGTCGGTTTTCAGAGGAGTGTCTGTTTCAAGATCGCTTACCCCGAAAGCCTTGTTGTATACTATTTTGCCATCGCGTGCAATAAAGCCAACCGCGCCGGCAATCCATTTGTTATCGACGGCATCCTGGATCATTTTGTCAATCCGGTCCAGTCGCTCTGCCGACATGGCTGCCGATTCGGGAGAAGCTTCCTTCAGTACAGGGACTGTGTTGCATGCTGAAAAAATCAAACATACAATAAGAACAACGCTAAGATTGATGAATTTCTTCATGATTATAATTTATTATGAATTTCTTAATTAAAACCCATCCCTGCCCTCCGCTGTCGCGGAGCAGGCTCTCCCAGGAGGGGATTTAACAGCACATTGATTCTTCTTATTCCACTCATAACCTGTAACCATAAAGAACACACAAAAATTTTCGCTACAGGTTATTTATGGATTTCTATTTCAACTTATAAATCTCTGATCCGGCGAGGAGGAAGCAGCCCAGTCCAAAGTCTTCAAAGTTGGGTACATTATCATATCCAACCGGCTGGCTGTCTTTTGGTTCCTTTCCTGTACCCTGTACATATCCCAGGAATCCGTTTGGATGGACGCACTCTTCAACCAGGCCTTTCCATGCTTTCTGAATTACCGGGAGATATCTTCCCCTGTCGAGGATCCCGTTGTTAATTCCCCAGGCGATGCCATAAACAAAAAGTGATGTTCCTGTAAGTTCTTTACCTCCGAAATTTGAAGGATCGTGAAGACTCACATTCCAGAAGCCGTCGGGGCGCTGGCATGCTACCAGAGCGTCGGTCATTTCTTTTATTGTTGCAATATATTCTGAAGCATAGGCTGAGTTATCAGGGAGGAACTCTAGTGTTCTTACCAGGCCAGCGAGTACCCATCCGTTACCTCTCGACCAGTAACAATCTTCTCCGTTAGGTTCTTTATACGGGGGGTCGAAGTCCTTATCGCGCCACCAGAGATGGTCGGTTGTGCTGTAAAGTCCGTTATCGCCGTGAACATTTTTGGTGTACAGGTACATTTCGTGCATTCTGTCATAATACCTGTGGTCGTTGTAGATATAGCCCAGGCGTGAGAAAACAGGCATAGCCATGTGTATCAGATCGATCCAGCTCCAGTCATCGATTTTGTCCGTGGTAACCATGTTGTCAATACAGGCTTTTATGTCACGTATTCTTTCTGATCTGGTCTTATCCATCAGGTAGAGGTCGATATATGTTTGTCCGCAGCACTGGTCATCGCCGTTACGTGTTCTGATTCCGTTGCGCAGGCCCCATTTATGGAACTCTCCCCAGCTGACAGCATAATCAAGATAATCCTGCTCAGGTTTTAGCTTGTAGAGCGCCATGAGTCCTTCGTAATAGGTACCCCTGGTCCATATATTGCTCGGCCTTTCCCTCTCCGTGACAATGGTCTTACCAACATCGGGCCATAACTCCATGAAATATTTGTTTGCAAGCACCATCGCTTCCATGGTTTCATCCTTTGAGACTTCCTGCAGGACAATTGGCTTACCTGTGTACCCAAGCAGCATGTCGGTAAGGTTCTCTGCTGCCTTCCTGTTCTGGAAACTGTCCGGAAGGCGGTCATGATCTATGTATTCATTATATATCCATGGATCTCCAATAGCAAAGACATATCCTTTTCCGTAGCGTGCTTCGGCGATAAGTACTTTCCCGTTTTCGGTAAGAACGGGCTTTGCTTTCCCTGACAGTCTGATGTCGGAGACCTCTTTGATATAGATTTTGGAGACATCCTTAAAAAGAGGATGATCGATAAAATCAGTACTTGCCCCCATTTCAAAATTGGTGCCTGTTACAGGATGAAGCCTGACGTGATTGAAGCGCATCCCGAAGCTGGCCATGAGCTGGTTAAGGTGAGTGAATTCACAATTGGGGCCGTCGTTGGCGAGGACTGCCAGCACACCTCCTTTTTTCACCCATTTCTTAATGGCTTTGATATCGTCGGGCATTATATAATTGGGTGATTTTGATTCAGTTGTTGTGTCGGGGTCAACGATGATGTAAACATCGATACCTTTCAGCACCTGGGGAAGAGGTTTTTCAATAGTACTAAGGGAAGCACCTCTCGATTCAAAGATCTGTCCCCATCGCGAATAGCCGCTCCATTCGGTGTCGGACCACAGATAATGAAAAGGTTTGCCGGTTTTTGCGTGGGTTTCACGGTTAAACCAGTTATCGAGTCCCACAACGGCCTGCCCTGCAGAATTTTGTGATAACAGTAATAAGACCAAAGTCGCTGTTAAACCCTGTCTGAATAGCGAAATGATATGTTTCATGGTTTTTCGTTTAGTACCTTTCAAAAATATGAAACAATAATGAAGTAAATAACACATGTATTTAAAAAACCTCTCAATGTTTTTTAATAATATTTAATATTTCGACCAACATTTTTATTTACAGCGTAATACATTAACAAAAGCCATTTTTCGTACAATAAGAGAAGTTACATCCATTCTGATGACTCTGATACTTATGTCAGAGATTAAAAATTTATATATCTTTCATCGGTGAAATTATGGCAATGACTGGCAGATACGTAACTTTAATTGTGTTCTCACTGGCTTTATTCTATAACGGAAACGGGCAGGTAAAAATAAAGCCAGGGGAGATATGGCCCGATACCGGGGGAAAGCACATAAATGCACACGGAGGTGGCATAATAAGGCACAAGGGTACCTGGTACTGGTTTGGTGAATCAAGGTTGCCGCGAGGTGAAAGGGACAGGACCCGGTACGGTGTCGGATGCTACTCTTCAAAAGATCTTGTGAACTGGAAGAATGAAGGACTTGCACTGAGAGTGATAAATGATACATCAAGCCTGCTTCAGCCCGGATGTGTTATTGAACGTCCGAAGGTGATCTTCAACAGGAAGACAGGTAAATTCATAATGTGGTTTCATCATGAACTGAGAGGACAGGGCTACGGGGCTGCACTGACAGGAGTAGCTGTAAGTGATGATATAAAAGGTCCGTACAATTATATAAAAAGCCTGAGACCCAATGCAGGGATCTGGCCGGTGAATTTCACCAAGGAGCAGAAAAATTACGCGGTCACTGAAAAAGAACTTAAAAGCTGGACAGAAGAATGGAAGCAGGCTGTAAGGGATGGGCTTTTTGTGAGACGCGATTTTCAGGGAGGACAGATGGCCCGCGACATGACGCTTTTTGTCGATATCGACGGTACTGCCTGGCATATTCACTCTTCAGAAGAGAATATGACTCTTCATTTTTCGGAGCTTACACCCGATTTCCTTGATTTCACAGGAGTGTATTACAGGGTGCTTCCGGGGGAATCGAATGAAGCGCCTGCAATATTCAGGGCAAAAGGAAAATATTTTATGTTTTCGTCGGGAACCACAGGCTGGAAACCTAATCCGGGGAGGCTTTCGGTATCGGATTCGATCACAGGTGAATGGAAGGCTGCTGGCAATCCCTGCAGAGGATCTGAAGAGGAGAACAGTATCACGTTCGGTTCTCAAAGCACTTTCGTTCTTCCTGTTAATATAAAAAAGAATGTTTTTGTATACATGGGCGACAGGTGGAATCCACAGAACCTGGCTGACAGCAGGCACATCTGGCTGCCGGTTGAATGGGAAAATGACATGCCGGTGATAAGGTGGCATGATGAATGGGACATAAAAAAAATAAAATAAAAAATAATTAAATAACTAGTACTAAAAACATTGATTATGAAAAAATTAACCTGGATATTGACAGCAATGTTGTTGTTGTTTGTCTCTGTGTCTTCTGCAGACGGACAGTGGAAAAAACTGGTGAAAAAAGACCTCAGCGGGTGGGAACAGCTTAACGGAACCGCTCCTTTCAAGGTCGAAAAGGGTGTTGTCATCGGGACGACTGTGACAGGTTCTCCTAATTCATTCATGTGTACTAAGGAAAAATATGGTGATTTCATCCTTGAATTCGATACCTGGTTCGATCCGAAAATGAATTCAGGTGTTCAGATCCGGAGTGAAAGCAAACCTGAATATCAGAGTGGCAGGGTTCACGGATACCAGATTGAGATGGATCCCTCGGCAAGGGCATGGTCGGGAGGCATCTATGATGAAGCAAGGAGAGGATGGCTCTATACACTCGATAAAAATCCCGAAGGACAGAAAGCACTTAAGGTAGGGGAATGGAATCATTACAGGGTGGAAGCCATAGAAAATTCCATCCGCACCTGGATAAACGGAATCCCCTGTGCGGATCTTGTTGACGACATGACCCCATCGGGATTTATTGCCCTCCAGGTTCATTCCATCGGTAATGATAATGCAAGAGCCGGACTGGAAGTCAAATGGAAGAATATAAGGATCATGACAAAGAACCTCGAAAAAAATCGCACACCTTACACCCCGGTAATCCCGCAGACCAGTTTTCTCGATAACAAGCTAACTGAAAGGGAAATCAGTGAAGGATGGAAACTTCTCTTCGACGGGAAAAGCCCGGCTGGATGGATGAATGCACGTACCAAAACATTTCCTGCGGGAGGATGGGAAGTAAGAGACGGTATGCTGGTGATCGATCCTGCTTCGAAGAAAGAGAAAGGCGGAGGCGGCGACATTGTGACAGTCGACAAATTCAGGAATTTCGAGATCATTATTGACTTCAGGTACACCAAAGGAGCCAACAGTGGTATTAAATATTTCATCGACACCGAGTCCAATAACGGATCCCGGTCATCAATCGGTTGCGAATACCAGGTTCTCGACGACCGCAATCATCCCGATGCAAAAGCCGGAAAAGACGGTAACCGTACCATAGCGGGACTTTATGACCTGATCACACCTAAAAACAAAAGAGATAATGGCATAGATAAGTGGAACAGGGCAACAATAATCGTGAACGGGAACAAGGTTCAGCACTGGCTTAACGGGCAGATGACTGTTGAATATGAAAGAGGAACCCAGGCATGGAGGGATCTGGTGGCAACTTCCAAATTTAGAAACTATGAAGGTTTCGGAGAAGTTCAGGAGGGAAGGATATTGCTCCAGGACCATGGCAATCTGGTATATTTTAAGAATATCAAGATAAGGGAGATAAA
>DAIOVL010000014.1:0-6770 GCA_036759025.1 Bacteroidales bacterium | reverse complement strand
CAGGTTTGATTACAGCGGCCTGCGGTGAAAAACAATCTGAAAGATTCATTCTTCTTACTACTCCGGTATGGGCTTCTGATACTCTGTATGCCGATGGAGTGGATGCTGGTGATCCGGGTGAGCTTCTCTATAAATTCAGGGGAGATGCCAAATTCAGTGAAAATGGTACCGGTTATTTCGGAAATTATGAGGGGAAATGGATGTTCAATCCCGACGAGACCAAGATTACGATAACCTCAGATTCCCTTCCGGTTTCGATATTAGCCAACATTTATCTGCTGACGTCCACGGACCTCAGAGTAACCGCTTTGGTGCCGAACAAGGATAATTTGTCAGATCCATTTGACATAAGGATGACTTTTAAGGCAAAGTGATCCGTCCGGCACTTTTCATACTTGGCCTCTTCCTTTTCCTCGGAGCGGCTGCTGAAGATCTCACAGGAACCCTCAGGGGAAAGGTTACTGACAGATCTACCGGAGAGCCTCTTGCAGGAGTTTATGTAATATATGGAAAGAACCGTGGACTCACAACTGAATCCGACGGAACATACGTTATACCGGGCATTTCGGGAGAAGTGACCGTTACATTCCAGCTAATTGGCTACCGGACTTTCTCTGTCGATGTAACCATCGTAGAAGGCGAAACGGTCGTGCTTGATGTCGTCCTCGAGACGGCTGTACGCGAGATAGACCAGGTTGTGGTAAGTGCCAGCCGCACAGAACAGAGGATAGCCGAGCTGAGCGTTTCGATGGAGATCATCAAAGCATCCTTTCTGAAAGACAATCATATTTCCGATGCACAGGAGCTGATAAACAAGACTCCGGGTATTGAGATTATGGACGGTCAGGCGTCGGTAAGAGGAGGAAGCGGCTTCAGCTACGGTGCCGGGAGCCGCGTTCTTGCGCTCATCGACGGTCTGCCGATGGTGGCTGCCGATGCCGGAAACATAAAATGGCAATTCCTGCCCCTGGAAAACCTGTCGCAGGTTGAAATAATAAAAGGTGCTTCGTCGGTTCTTTACGGTTCATCAGCCCTTAACGGAGTCATCAATTTCCGTACCGCTGACGCAGCAAATATCCCGAAGACACAGTTTTATACAGAATACGGCATCTTCGGAAATCCCAACAACAGTGACTGGAAATGGTGGAATTCACCGAGAATGTGGGGTTCAGCTTCTTTTTCGCATTTGCAGAAAATAAAAAGAACAGATATCGGGATAAGTGCTGCTATCCTTCTTGATAATGGCTACCGTAAACTTAATGAGGAGAACCTCGGAAGATTGAATATAAAGCTTAAGCATTTCAACGGAAAAATAGAGGGGCTTACATATGGTATGTCACTCAGTTCCGGACTGACGATAAAAAGGGATTTCGTGCTCTGGGAAAATGCTTTGACAGGAGCTCTGAAACAACAGGAGAATTCTGCAATTCAGTTACACGGTTCGTTCTATTCCGCTGATCCCTTCATTTCATTCAGGAAGACAAACAGATGGAAGCATGATCTCCGCATGCGATTCCAGACTTCGCTGAACAGATTTCCTGACAGTGAAAAAAATAACAGTGATGCTTATTCCCTGTTCACTGAATACCAGATGTGGTATCGTCTCGCTGATTTTCTCGACCTGACGGCAGGCCTCAGCGAAAATTACAGCATCATTAACTCCAACATGTATGACGATCACCGCCAAATGAACCTTGCAGGCTACTCCCAGTTTGAGATACGTCCTGCCAAAAGGCTGAAAGCAGTGGCAGGCATAAGAATAGAGAATAATTCCCTGGACGGGAAAAACGATAAGGTGGTTCCTGTTTTCCGGGCCGGAATAAACTGGCAGGCTGCTCAGTACACATTTCTCAGGGCTTCTTTCGGACAGGGATACCGTTATCCTTCCATAGCTGAAAAACATGCCTCCACAACGCTCGGATCGGTCATCATCATCCCTAATCCCGAAGTCCTTCCGGAATCAGGGTGGAGTGCTGAAGCCGGAATAAAGCAGGGTATTGCATCGGGAAAAATAAGCGGACAGGCTGATCTTTCTCTTTTCCTGTCGCAGAATAAAAACATGATCGAATATTTCCTCGCTGTATACGATGGATCAACAGGATTCAAAGCGACCAACATTGAGAATTCAAGAGTATATGGAGGTGAGGCCGAAATAATGGTAAACGGATCATTTGGAAAAATAAATGCCGGTTTAACAGGTAGTTACACTTACACCCATCCCGTTGAAATAAGTCTTGTCACAAACCGGAGCACAGGTGATTATCTGAAATACAGGAGAAAGCATTCCGGGAAGCTCTCAGCAAAAATTGATTGGAAGAAATTTGAATATGAAACGGCCTTCTATGTAAAATCCAGGATACTCAGGATAGACAGTTTTTTCCTTAATGAAGAGACAGGAGAGGTTATTTTACCGGGATTTCCCGCTTACTGGAATGACAACAACAGGGGATATTTCCTTACTGATGTCCGTGCCGGCTACAGGTTGACCAGGAATCTGACACTTTCGGCTGCTGTTAAAAATTTAACAAACGCCGAATATCTTGGACGTCCCGGAGACATTCAGCCACACAGGAATTTCAGCCTGAGACTTTCAGGGGATTTTTAGAATTTAATTTCCTATTTTAGGATTCAGATAAAAGCCGGTAAATTTATTAACCCGATCAAAGATGAGTAAGTCTGTTATTACATTAATTATCCTGTTGTTTCTTTCAGGCTGTAAAAACAGCAGGGATATATGGCTTTTCAGCACCTTTCGTGAACCGGCGACAGAAGGACTGTACCTGGCGTGGAGCGAAGACGGTCTGACATGGAACGACCTGGGCGGGCCCTGGCTCAGGCCTGAAGCAGGTCCCGGAAGAGTTATGCGCGATCCGTCAGTTTTGAGGGGCCCCGATGGCACATATCATATGGTGTGGACTTCCTCGTGGAAGGATGATCAGGGATTCGGTTATGCAAACTCAGCGGATCTTATTAACTGGTCGGAACAAAAATGGATACCCGTTATGCAACATGAACCTGCGACGGTAAACGTATGGGCTCCGGAACTCTGGTATGATGAAGTGAAAGAGCATTTCGTTATAATATGGGCTTCATGCATACCTTTCAGATTTCCAAGGGGCGAAGAGGAGGAGATGAGCAACCACAGAATGTATGTCACCACGACGAAGGACTTCCGCACCTTCTCCCCCACTGAACTTTTCCTCGATCCGGGGTTCAGTGTTATTGACGCCGTAATAGTAAAACGTGCCGAAAACGATTTTGTACTCGTTCTGAAAGACAATACGAGGCCCAACCGTAATCTGAGGGTTGCATTCTCGACAAAAGCATCAGGGCCATATACAGGTATCTCGGATACCTTCACCAGGATGTACACCGAAGGACCGACAGTATTAAAAAAGGATGACTATTGGCTCATATTTTACGAAGCATACAGGGAGAGGTTATTCGGGGCAGTTAAGACTACCGATTTTAAAACATTTACCGACATCTCTGATAAGATCTCTCTTCCGGCAGGCCATAAACACGGTACAATCTTCAGAGCCGGAAGGAAAACACTGAAAGGTCTGCAGCAGGAATATGAACGGAGAACCGCAAACCAGGGCAGTAATGAAAAATGAACTTCCGGCATTATTTCTGCTATCCATCCTGTTAATCGCAGGATGCAGTTCCAGACTCAACATTTCATCGACGGGTGATAAAAACCGGGAAGAAAATTCGATATTGAAACCCGGAAATTTCAAGCATTATGCTGACCTCTTCAACAGGATGGAGGATGAAAACATCGTTACCCTGATACCAAATTCCATCTCCTGGGAATGGATGAAGGATAACATACCGCTATTCGAATGTCCACAGGACAATTTTGAAGAAATATATTATTACCGCTGGTGGACATTCCGCAAGCACATCATCAACACGCCTTCAGGACATGCTTTCACTGAATTTCTGGTTCCCCGGTCATATGCGGATAAGTACAACCTGATAAGCTGTGCCCTCGGTCATCACATCCTTGAGTCGAGGTGGTTGCGTGATCAGTCGTACCTGAAAGAAAATGTAAATGTATGGTACAGGGGGAATGAAGGAGGGATGATGAGATACCTGAGGAATTTCAGCAGCTGGACTGCTTTTGCCCTTTGGAAAAGTTATATGGTGAACGGAGATAAGGAATTCCTTACAGGGCTATTACCTGACCTGGAACTGGAATACAGGCTCTGGGAAGAAGATCACCGCCTTCCTTCCGGACTTTTCTGGCAGAGAGATGTGTCGGATGGGATGGAAGAAAGCATAAGCGGAGGGAGAAAGGTAAGAAACGCACGTCCGACAATAAACAGCTACATGTTCGGTAATGCCCTTGCAATATCGGAGATTGCCAGGCTGGAAGGAAACAGGGAACTGTCCGAACTCTATTCAGCCAAAGCCGACACCATGAAAAATTTAGTAGAAACAAAATTATGGAATAGCCGTCATCTTTTTTTTGAGACCCTGAAGGAAGATAACAGCCTGGCGGATGCAAGGGAGGCTATCGGTTTTATTCCGTGGTACTTCAACCTCCCTGCTGAAGGCTACGAAAGTGCGTGGGAACAGGTGACCGACACTGAAGGATTTAATGCTCCCTTCGGACTTACAACAGCAGAAATGAGACACCCGGAATACCGTAGCCACGGATGCTGTAACTGTGAGTGGGACGGAGCAGTATGGCCATTCGCAACTTCACAGACTCTTACTGCGATGGCTAATATCCTCAGCGACTACAACCAGGACATAGTGACTGCAGACGACTGGTTCAGGTTGATGGAGGTATATGTGGAATCTCAGTATTACAGGGGAAGGCCCTATATAGGCGAGTATCTCGATGGTAAAACAGGATACTGGCTGAAGGGCGACCAGGAAAGGAGCAGGTATTATAACCACTCCACGTTCAACGACCTTATTATCACCGGACTGGTCGGACTTAGGCCCCGGTGTGACGATATTCTCGAGATCAGCCCGCTTCTGCCGGAAGGTAAATGGGACTGGTTCTGTATTGACCATCTTAAATATCACGACAGGGAACTCACAATATTATGGGATAAGGATGGAACCCGTTATAACAGGGGTAAAGGATTTTTTGTGCTGGTCGACGGAAAGATAAGGGGTCAGAGCAACAGAATTGAAAAAATTATTTGTAATATCGGGTAGTATCAGCACTGTTTAGATACGGATCAAATCCTGAACCTGAAGTGTAAATTTATTTTTATATAGTATGAAGACAAAATACCCTCTGAAAGTCGGCCTGTTCGGGATAGGCCTTGATGCTTACTGGCCGCAGTTCAAAGGACTCAGGGAGAGGCTTGAAGGTTATTTGCAGGAAGTAAGTTCGAAACTGGGAAGCTTTGGTGCAGAAGTTATAAATACGGGACTGATCGATAATCCGGTAAAAGCCTTTGAAGCAGGTCACAAATTCAGAAAATCAGATGTCGACATAATATTTCTGTATGTCACCACTTATGCCCTCTCCTCTACGGTGCTTCCTGTAGTCCGTAGAGCAGGGGTTCCTGTTATCATTCTTAACCTCTCCCCTCTGGATGCAATTGATTATGAATCATTTAATAAAATGGGTGACAGAACAGGGATGACAGGTGAATGGCTTGCAAATGTATCTTCATGTCCTGTCCCTGAAATAGCCAATGTATTTTTAAGGGCGGGGATAAAATTCCACCAGATAACAGGTGTTTTAAGGGGGGATAAGGAAGTCTGGGAGGAAGTAAAGGAATGGATAGATGCTGCGGCAGCAGCTAATAAAATGGCTCATAACAGACTTGGTTGTATGGGCCATTATTACGGAGGCATGCTTGATGTATACACTGACCTTACCCTCCAGCTTGTTTCTTTCGGCGGGCACATCGAGATGCTTGAGGTCGATGAACTTTCTGAACTGAGAAGGAAAGTTTCTGACAGGGAAATAGCCGACAGGGTGAAGTTATTCCACAGGGAATTTGAAATAGACAATCAATGCAGGAAAGAAGACCTGAAGGAGGCGGCCAGGACATCGGTGGCACTGGATGAGCTTGTTAAAAAACATGATCTCGGATCGATGGCATATTTCTACAGTGGCACAGGTGTCAGGGAAAATGAAGATTCCATCAGCACTATTATACTGGCCAATTCACTTTTAACTTCAAGAGGGATACCTGTGGCAGGGGAATATGAGATCAAGAATGTACAGGCAATGAAGATAATGGATTGTCTGGGAGCGGGTGGATCATTCACCGAATATTACGCTCTCGATTTCAGGGATGATGTTATTCTCATGGGACACGATGGCCCCGGTCACCTGGCAATTGCCGAAGGGAAAGCCAGGGTCAAACCCCTCGAAGTGTATCACGGGAAAGTAGGCAGGGGATTATCTATTGAGATGTCAGTGAAGTTCGGACCTGTCACATTGTTATCCGTAGTCCAGAAACCCGACGGTAAACTGATGCTCCTTGTTGCTGAAGGTGAATCTGTTCCCGGACCTATCCTCAGGATCGGAAATACTAACAGCAGATACAGGTTCTCAACCGGTGTAAAGAATTTTGTTAACACCTGGAACAGCTATGGTCCGGCTCATCACTGTGCTGCCGGGGTAGGTCACATCGGGTCGAAGATTAAAAAGCTTGGCGAACTGATCAACTTGGAAACTATCCAGATATGCTAGATACAAATCATTATGATTTTAAAGAACAGTGTCAGGGATTTTCAGCTTCTCTATCAGGGGTTGATGTATGATTCATTCATTATGCTTCCTTGCC
>DAIOVL010000013.1:0-85684 GCA_036759025.1 Bacteroidales bacterium | reverse complement strand
CGGCAGGCCGCGGGAGTAATTTGTCGTTGCGGAGAGAGGGGGATTCGAACCCCCGGTACCCTTTTGGGGTACACTCGCTTTCCAGGCGGGCCAGTTAAACCACTCCTGCATCTCTCCCTTCGCCCTCCGTAGCTTCAGCGAAGGAGGGATTCGTCCTCCGTAGCTTTCTTTGGCCACCGAATCTTTAGCGAAGGTGGCAGCGAAAGAGGGATTAGTCCTCCTTCACCCCGATTCACCAGGTCGAAGGAGGTCTGTTTTGGCGCCGCAAATTACAAAAAAAATCCTAAACGTGTATAACTAAGAAATCTCTCCTGCCAGCGAGATGCCAAGATACTTAATGACATTTTCCTTCTTCCTGCAGGTGCCGAGCAGATGCATAAGCTTGGTAACCGAAGCTTCGGAAGTTATATCCCTGCCGCTTACAACACCTGCCGACAGAAGCTGACGGCTGGTCTCATATAATCCCATTTCAACACTGCCCCCGTGACATTGGGTTACATTGTATATGATACCTCCTTTGCGGATAAAATTCTTAAGCCCGGCAATGAACCACTTGTATGTTGGAGCATTTCCCGAACCGAAGGTCTCAATGATCAGTCCTTTCAGTCCTGCCGTATTTATCACTGCTTCAACGAAATTCCTGTTGATGCCCGGGAAAAGCTTCAATATGGCAACATTGGTATTGAAATTTTTATGCACCCTGAGCTTTTTCTTTCTTACAGGATAATGAATATCTTCCGAATTGTACCTGAGATGCAGTCCGACTTCAGCCAGGGGAGGGTAGTTTGGCGAGTTGAATGCATCAAAATGCTCGGCACTGTATTTGGTAGTCCTGTTTCCACGGGTCAGCTCATTGTCGAAATAAATACATACCTCCGGAACCAGGGCTTCCCCCTTCTTTTTAGCGGCAGCAATTTCTATGGCCGTCAGCAGGTTCTCCCTGCCGTCCGTCCTGAGAAGTCCGATAGGAAGCTGCGATCCTGTGAATATGACCGGTTTAGCCAGGTTTTCGAGCATGAAGCTTAATGCCGATGCCGAATATGCCATGGTATCCGTACCATGCAGGATAACAAAACCGTCGTAGTCATTATAATTTTCTTCAATTATCTCTGCCATCTGTATCCATGTCGCGGGGTCAATATTTGAAGAATCCATTACCGGATCAAAGGTCACCGACTGCAGGTTGAACCCCAGCTTCCCTAACTCCGGAACATGCCGGTTGATATGGTTGAAATCGATGGGTACCAGAGAACCCGTTTTCAGGTTATGAACCATCCCGATGGTGCCTCCGGTATAAATAATCAGGATCGAGGTTTCGCTTAAAGACTTCATAATCAATCAGATATTAAACAGACGGCATGAATTTTCAAATGTCATCCTGGCGCTTTCTTCTTCGTTTATCCCGAATATTTCGGCTATTTTTCTGTTTATTAAGGCGATATAGGAACTTTCGTTCCTCCTTCCGCGGTATGGCACGGGAGAGAGCCAGGGAGAATCGGTTTCAAGGACTATATTTCTTATCCCTGCAGCTCTGACCACTTCTACGGTTCTGGAATTCTTGTATGTGACCGGCCCGCCTATACCCAGCATGAATCCCATTTCTACTGCCCTTTCAGCATCTGCGGTCGTCCCCGAGAAAGCGTGCAACACACCTGAGAGCTTTTCTCCACGGAATTCCTCCAGAACCGAAAAGACCTCAGGGAAGGATTCACGTGAGTGGACAACCACCGGCAGATTTTTGCCTATTGCGAAAGCCACCTGCTGTCTCATTGCCTGAAGCTGCTCTTTAAGATGCGACTTGTCCCAGTACAGGTCAATACCTATCTCTCCAATTGCGAAAAAATTATATTTGTCATACAAATCAAATATTCTTTTGAGCTGTTCCGGGTAATCGTCCCCGACTGATGTCGGATGAAGTCCGATCATGGGCAGACAGATACCTTTATACCTGTTAGCAGCCTCAAGCATTGGTTCGACAGAGTTTATATCGATGTTGGGCATCAGCATTTTCTCGACACCGCATGCCAGCGCCCGGCTGATCATTTCATCCCTGTCATTGTCGAATTCAGGCAGGTACAGGTGGGTATGTGTGTCGGCGAGCTGCATCAGACAACTCCCTGGGCTATCATTGCATTGGCTACCTTAACAAATCCTCCGATATTAGCCCCGTCGACATAATTAATGAATCCGTCGTCCCTGCGACCGAAAGTGACACAGGTTGCATGTATGTTCTTCATAATTGTCTGGAGCCTGTTGTCGACCTCTTCGCGCGACCAGGGGAGCCGCATCGAGTTCTGTGTCATTTCAAGTCCTGATGTTGCAACTCCTCCTGCATTAGCAGCCTTTCCCGGTCCGTACAGTATCCCGGCATTGAGGAAGACCTGCACGGCTTCAATTGTTGAAGGCATATTTGCTCCCTCAGATACACAGATGCAGCCATTTTTCACGAGTAACTTAGCTTCTTCTTCATTTATCTCGTTCTGTGTGGCATTGGGCATGGCTATGTCACACTTGATGATCCACGGTCTTTTATCTTCAAAATATTCGACACCATATTTTTCAGCATATTCCTTTATCCTTCCCCGTTTGACGTTTTTAAGTTCCATTATGAATTTCAGTTTTTCGGTGTCAATACCCCTGGGATCGTAAATGAAACCATTGGAGTCGGACATCGTGACCACCTTTCCTCCGAGTTGTGTGATCTTCTCGGTTGCATACTGGGCAACATTTCCTGATCCTGAAACGCAGACGATTTTTCCTGCAATGCTGTCGCCGCGGGTGGCAAGCATCTCCTGTGCAAAATATGTCGCTCCGTAGCCTGTCGCCTCCGGTCTTATCAGCGAGCCTCCCCATTCGATCCCCTTACCTGTAAGAACCCCTGTAAATTCATTTTTAAGTCTTTTATACTGTCCGAACAGGTAACCGATCTCCCTTCCACCTACGCCGATGTCACCTGCCGGGACATCAGTGTCGGCACCGATATGTCTGAAAAGTTCCGTCATGAAGCTCTGGCAGAATCTCATGACTTCGTTGTCGGATTTACCTTTCGGATCGAAATCAGATCCTCCTTTTCCTCCTCCCATGGGAAGTGTTGTGAGGCTGTTTTTGAAGACCTGTTCAAATGCAAGGAATTTAAGTATCCCCAGGTTTACGGTAGGATGAAAGCGGAGTCCTCCCTTATATGGTCCTATGGCGCTGTTCATTTCTATCCTGAAGCCACGGTTTATCTGCACCTCGCCCTTGTCGTCGAGCCATGGAACCCTGAAAATGATCGTCCTTTCCGGTTCTGCTATCCTCTCAAGTATCTTTGCATGTTTATACCTGGGATTTTCTTCAATGAAGGGTATCAGTGATTCTGACACTTCCTGAACAGCCTGGTGAAATTCGTTCTCACCCGGATTTCTGGCCTTGATCATTGCCATGAACTGTTGAACTCTGGGATCCATAATAAAGGTTTTAGGGTTAGTACTTAAATTGAAGGTCTAAAATATGAAAAATGCTTAATCCAAAAGCAGGCGGTAAGAAGAAAAATTCATTGCTAGCGGATTCAGGTGGTTTGTTAAAAATCACTATATCAATAATAAAGAGGTTTGTTGTGTTATTCTGAAAGCGGACAGCAGTCCGAAGTTAATATATCTGACAAAAGGGCTGTTATTTTTGTTATGTTGTTAATTTGCCCTGTACAGGTTGCCGGGGAAAAATTTTACCAGCCCCCTGAGTTCCATCTGAAGCAGGGTGGGAGATAATTTTTGAACAGGAAGGTCGAGTTTCCTGCATATTGCATCTATTGTCATCTCGTTTTCCCTTGAAAGAAGATCAAAGATCATTTTTTCCGATTCGTCCATATCGGTGAAAAGGGTTCTCTGAATGGGAGGATTTATTTTATCCGGCTGCCAGCCAAGAACAAATTCAACATCATCTGCATTTTCGACGAGAGCAGCTTTGTTACTTTTGATGAGGCTGTTGCATCCTCCCGACCACTGGTCGTCGGGACGACCCGGAACTGCCATCACATCCCGGTTGTAGGAGGCTGCAATGTCGGCTGTTATAAGTGCTCCCCCGCTGACTCCTGACTCCACCACCAGGGTGGCGTCAGAAAGTCCTGCGATGATCCGGTTGCGTTTGATGAAATTGTTGCGTTCGGGTAGGGCATCCGAAAGAAAATCGGTCAGCAGGCCTCCTTTTTTTAACATCAAATCGGCAGTATTCCTGTGCACTGAAGGGTAGATGGTCTTCAGGCCGTTAGCCAGAACTCCGACAGTTGCAAGGTTGAAGGACAATGCTGCCTTATGTGCCGCTATGTCGATCCCGTATGCCAGTCCGCTGACAATCATAAGATCCGGGTGACGGTTTGCCAGGCCCCCAATGATCTTCTCACATATCTCCCTTCCCCTGGCTGTGGCACTTCTTGTACCTACCACACTCAGTATCTTTGCTGAGTCAAGATCGCAATTCCCCCTGAAAAAGAATACTACCGGTGAGTCTTCGCATTGTTTCAGCCTGTAAGGATAATCACTGTCGAGGTAGAAAAATGTCCTTATGTCGTGGCCGCTAACATATTCTGCTTCCCGTTCAGCAGCTTCAAGATATGATCTGTCGCATATATACTTCGCCAATCCTGGTCCTATACCCGGGATCTTCGTCAGATTTCTGTATGACTCATTAAAGACAGCTTCCACGTTGCCGAAATGTGCAACAAGTTTGCGGGCGCTGATATCGCCGACACGAGGGATCAGACCTAAAGCAATTTTGTGCTTCAGCGAGACATCTTCGGACATAGCACTAAGGTTGAGACATGTAAATATATAAAAAAATTGCGGATCTCGCATTTTTGATTTCGGATTGAATTTTGAAAGTCACTCAATCCGGAACCCCTGCCCGCCTGCCCTTCCGAACGGACTTCGTCCGGGCGGGCGTCAGTCAGGCGGGCGCAGTCCGCAATCCGCAATCATCCCCTTCAGTTGGCGGTCCCGGGTGACCAGGACGGGGATCACACCACCCCCATATCCAGCATCGAATTGGCTACCTTGAGGAAACCTGCTATGTTGGCCCCTTTTACATAATCGATATAGCCGTCATTTCTTTTTCCATGTTTTACACACTGATCATGGATATTGCGCATAATCTCATGCAGGCGCATATCGACTTCTTTTGAGTTCCATCTCAGCTTCATGGAGTTCTGTGTCATTTCGAGACCTGATGTCGCTACGCCTCCGGCATTAACAGCTTTGCCGGGCGCAAAGAGAATTTTATTCTTATGTAATTCTTCCACAGCCTCAGGTGTACAACCCATATTGGATATTTCGCCCACAAGCATGACGCCGTTATTTATCAGCATCTTTGCATCTTCGCCGTTCAGTTCGTTCTGAGTTGCGCAGGGAAGGGCAATGTCAACTTTAACTTCCCACGGACGTTTGCCTTCGTGAAACTCAACGCCTTCGAATGTGTAGGAATAGGGTTTTACTATATCTTCGTTCGAAGCACGCAGGTCGAGCATATAATCGATCTTTTTACCTGAGATACCGTCTTTGTCATACACATAACCATCAGGACCGGAGATTGTAACGACCTTTGCCCCGAGTTCGGTGGCCTTGAGGGCAGCGCCCCATGCCACATTGCCAAATCCGGATATTGACACGGTCTTACCGGCAAGAGTATCATTCTTCATGGCAAGCATCTCCTGAACGAAGTAAATACCTCCGAAACCTGTAGCTTCAGGTCTGATAAGCGAACCTCCCCAGTTACTTCCCTTGCCTGTCAGCACACCGGTATGATCTCCTTTCAGTTTCTTATACATTCCGTAAAGAAAACCTATCTCTCTTCCTCCGACGCCTATATCGCCGGCAGGTACGTCAGTTTCGGGACCGATATATTTCCATAGTTCAAGCATGAACGACTGACAGAACCTCATTATCTCAGCATTGGATTTTCCTTTAGGGTCGAAGTCGGATCCCCCTTTCGCTCCTCCCATAGGAAGGGTGGTAAGGGCATTTTTGAAGATCTGTTCAAAACCAAGGAATTTAAGTATTGAAAGGGTGACACTCGGGTGAAAGCGGAGACCTCCCTTGTAAGGTCCGATTGCATTGTTGAACTGGACCCTGTAGCCGATGTTGACTTTCACGTTGCCGTCATCATCCACCCATGGCACCTTGAAAGTAAAGATCCGGTCGGGCTCTATAATCCTTTCGATGATATTCGCTGAATCAAACTGAGGGTTTTCGTTGTACACCTCTTCAATAGACTCAAGAACTTCCCTTACTGCCTGCAAATATTCTGCCTCACCGGGATGCTTTTTCTCAAGGTTGTTCATTATTTTATCTACGTTCATATCTGAAAATATTTAAAAGTTATTACTTGAATTGCTAAAACCTTCTTTCAGTCTCTGAAAGCTGGCAGTTGACAGTTGGAAGCAGGCAAATGACTGCCAGCGACAATCTGCCAGTTGTTTGTCCCAAAGATCAACTCTATAATATTCATTAAAAATGATTTAACTCATGTATTTCCGGTAAGGACTCATGTTTTCGGAGTGTATCTGTTAAGAATTTGTAACAGCATGTTGCGTTGTTCATGGGAAAGGGCAGATATATACACAGGAGGGTATTTGGCTATACCCTGGCCTGTTTTCTGATATAATATTAATGACTTAACTAATCCCGAATACTTCGAAACATACTTATAACCGGCAAATGCCTTCTTTTCTATGGTAATTGAATTTTTTCTTCCGCCTGTAAGTCCTGAAAAGAAGTAACGCAGTACAATGTATTCATCATCATCTGAAAAGAAGACGTACTGGTAATTACGGAACATAGGCCACAGGGCAATGAGAAGATAAATTGCCACAAGCACTATCGTGGCTATGGTATCGCTGATCCCGAGAACAGGAAATTCTATCAGCTGAGCCACATAAACAACCGCAAGCCATGCAAGAAGCAGTACTGTCACAACGAAAAGTCTGATTCTCAGGCTGATTATTGTCTTGCTGTTATCAAAAGTCATGGTTTCCGGAGAGATTATTATTATGGTTCAGAATATCCCTGTATGATATGTAAAGATATAACTAATTATCTTTTTCCCCTGAAGAATTCCTTCATCAGCTCACTGCACTCTTCTGCCAGTACTCCTCTGGCAACTGCTGTTTTCGGATGCAGGAGCTTTCCGTGGATCAGGGTATAACCTTTCTTCTCGTCGGAAGCACCGTAAACAAGTCTTGTCACCTGGCTCCATCCCAGGGCACCGGCACACATGGCACAGGGCTCGAGAGTAACATACAGTGTGCAACCTGTAAGATATTTACCTCCTAGCCAGTTTGCCGCTGCCGTAATTGCCTGCATCTCCGCGTGTGCTGTAGGATCATTTAGAGTCTCGGTTAAATTGTGTGCCCTGGCAATAATGGTATCATTACATACTACCACAGCTCCAACGGGCACCTCCTGACGGTCGAAAGCCTTACGGGCCTCTTCAAGAGCTGCCAGCATATATGTTTCATCTTGTTTCCCGGTCATTTTTTTAAAATCAGCGACCTAAAATTAACATAAAAACAGTTGTTGAGTAATGCTCCATTGGTTCAGAACTGCATTTTCAATGATATTATACATTCAATAAGGCACTTCAGCAGAACCTGCCCATGGAAAACTCCTTCTTATGTATGTAAAAGGATTATACCTCATACTCAAATTTTCTTATTTTTGCTGGACTAATTTCAATAAAATGTTCAGAACAAATACATGCGGAGAGCTTACTCTGAAGGATGCCGGGAAAAAAGTCAGGCTTTGTGGCTGGGTACAGAAATCGAGGGATCTGGGCGGAATGACTTTCATCGACCTGCGTGACCGCTATGGGGTCACACAATTGGTGTTCGATATGGAAACTGATCATGATCTGTGCGCCATGGCCCGGAGGCTGGGACGTGAGTACGTAATTCAGGCTGCCGGTGAAGTGCGTGAAAGGAGCAGCAAAAATCCAAAGATGCCAACCGGTGATATTGAGATTGAAGTCAAAGAACTTATAGTACTGAACAGGAGTGAACTTCCTCCCTTCACTATTGAGGATGAGTCGGACGGAGGGGAAGAACTGAGAATGAAATACCGGTATCTTGACCTTCGGAGAAATCCTGTGAAAAACAATATAATTTTACGTCACAGGGTGTCGCAGGAAGTGAGGAAATATATGGATACAGCCGGCTTCATTGAAGTAGAAACTCCAATTCTCATAAAGTCGACACCCGAAGGAGCCCGCGACTTTGTAGTGCCAAGCCGTATGCATCCCGGAAGCTTTTACGCTCTTCCGCAGTCGCCGCAGACTTTAAAACAATTGCTCATGGTAGCCGGCTTTGACAGATATTTCCAGATCGTAAAATGTTTCCGAGACGAGGACCTGAGAGCAGACCGGCAACCGGAATTTACACAGATCGACTGTGAAATGTCATTCGTGGAACGAGACGACATACTTGATGTATTTGAAGGGCTTACCAGGCATCTTATGAAGCAGATCAGGGGTGTGGTGCTGGATGCCCCTCTTCCGAAAATGCCCTGGGTGGAGGCAATGGAATACTACGGCACCGACAAGCCCGACCTGCGCTTTGGGATGAAGATAAAGGATCTTACAAACATAGTAAGGGGAAAAGGATTTCAGGTTTTTGACTCTGCTGAATTTGCAGGAGGTATATGTGCTGAAGGCTGTTCGGAATATTCAAGGAAACAGCTCGATGAGCTGACTGACTTTGTAAAAAGGCCACAGATTGGTGCCAGAGGGCTTGTTTACCTTAAATACGGCACAGATGGTTCTCTTAAGTCATCGGCTGATAAGTTCTATTCACCCGAAGACCTGAAAGTATGGGCAGAAACATCTGAGGCAAAGCCCGGCGACCTGGTCCTGATACTGGCAGGAGATAAAAAGAAAACTCTTCAGGCTCTTTCGGAACTGAGACTCGAAATGGGTAACAGACTAGGCTTGAGGAAGAAAGATGTTTTTGTGCCCCTGTGGGTTGTTGACTTTCCATTACTGGAGTGGGATGAAGAGGAAAAAAGGTTTTTTGCAATGCACCATCCTTTCACATCACCAAATCCTGCTGACATGAAACTTATGGAGACTGATCCCGGCAAGGTAAGGGCTAATGCCTACGACCTGGTAATCAACGGCGTGGAGATCGGAGGAGGCTCTGTAAGGATATTTGATCCCGAAGTCCAGAAACTGATGTTCAGGGTACTGGGATTTACTGACGAAGAGGCCGAGGCACAGTTCGGCTTTCTGTTGAATGCCTTTAAATACGGAGCACCGCCGCATGGAGGCATTGCCTTCGGTTTCGACAGATGGGTGGCCCTGCTCGGAGGTCAGGATTCAATCCGCGATTTCATTGCCTTTCCCAAGAACAACTCAGGCCGTGATGTCATGCTTGACACCCCGGCGCCTGTATCTGAAAAACAGCTTGATGAGCTGATGATAGGTATAAGAAAACAGAACAAAAGCTGAAACTGTCTCATTCTGCCAGCCGTCCCAAAAGTGTGGCTGATGTCGCTTTCCCGATGTAAACCCTGACGTAGTCACCCGGCTTGTGACTTTCTTTGGGGAACACAACCACTTTATTCTGCGATGTGCGTCCCGAAAGTTTATCAGCGGATCTTTTTGATCTTCCTTCAACCAATACTTCGCAGGTTTTCCCTATATCCTGCTTCTTCGAGGCTGCCGAGAGCCTGTTCTGCAGGGCAATTATCTCATTAAGCCTTCTGGTCTTAACCTCTTCAGGCACATCATCCTTAAGCCTGCGGGCTGCTGAAGTTCCGGGTCTTTCACTGTACCTGAACATATATGCAAAATCGTATCCTGCCCATTCCATAAGTGAAAGCGATTCAAGATGATCCTCTTCCGTTTCGGTACAGAATCCTGCTATCATGTCGGTAGATATTGAACAATCAGGGATCGTTTCTTTTATTGCACTTATCCTGTCCATATACCATTCTCTTGTATAACCCCGGTTCATGAGTTTCAGTATCCTTGTGCTTCCGCTCTGCGCCGGCAGGTGAATATGCCTGCAAATATTCTGATGTTTCGCAATTGTCATCAGCAGATTGTCGGAAATATCCTTGGGGTGTGATGTCGAAAATCGTACCCTGAGCTTCGGGTCGATAAGAGCAACTGCTTCAAGAAGATCCGGGAACAAAATCCCTTTCTCCCCGCTATTCCATCTGAATGAATTCACATTCTGGCCAAGCAGGATCACTTCCCTGTATCCCGACCTGAACAGTTCCCGGGCCTCGCTTACAATAGTTTCCGGATTGCGGCTTCTCTCAACACCCCTTACATAGGGGACCACGCAATAAGCACACATATTATTGCATCCTCTCATTATTGAAATGAAAGCACTAACACCGTTTTTATCCATCCTTACAGGGGCTATATCAGCATAAGTCTCTTCTGCCGAAAGGATAACATTCACGGCTTTATGACCCGACCCGGCTTCAGCTATCAGATCAGGAAGCGATCTGTAAGCATCAGGTCCGACAACAAGATCGACAACTTTTTCCGTTTCAAGGACCTTCTCCCTGAGCCTTTCAGCCATGCATCCAATAAGGCCTATTTTAAGATTATGGTTCTTCTTTTTAAGGAAGGTCAGTGCTTTGAGCCTTGACCATATCTTCTGCTCGGCATTATCCCTTATCGAACATGTATTGATAAGTATCACGTCGGCCTGACCGGGCTCAGCGGTGTAACTAAATCCTTTTTCCCTGAGGACCGACATAACCACCTCACTGTCAGCTACATTCATCTGGCACCCATAGGTCTCTATATATACTTTCCTGTCCATGGTATTTTTCATGTGCAAAATCTTCTATTCTTCTTATTGCCAATTTCCACCTTCCGCCTTCCGCCTGTCCTCCATGGCCACAAAAGTACATAAGCCCGTTGAAGTATTAAAGAATTATTTAATTTTGCACAGAATAAATACTTATACATATATGTCAGGTCACAATAAATGGTCTACGATCAAGAGAAAAAAAGGGGCTGCAGATGCCAAGAGAGGCAAGATGTTCACAAAAGTTATCAAGGAGATCATTATTGCTGCAAAGGAAGGGGGAGGTGATCCCGACCTGAATCCCAGACTCAGGCTGGCAATTCAGAATGCGAAAGGCGTCAACATGCCCAAAGATAATATTGAGCGTGCAATAAAGAAGGCAACGGGTGCCGACTCGGTAAGCTACCTCGAGACTACTTTTGAAGGATATGCTCCCGGTGGTATAGCTGTATTCGTTGAATGCCTGACAGATAACAACAACAGAACGGTTGCTTCGGTAAGGTCGACTTTCAACAAGTATGGCGGAAGTCTGGGCACCAACGGTTCTCTCAGCTTTCTGTTCAACAGGAAAGGTATTTTTACCATCGAAGCCGAAGGTGTCAATGCCGAGGAACTGGAACTTGAAATGATCGATGCCGGAGCCGAGAATTTTGAACTCGAAGGCGATACCATTACCATTACTTGCGCCATGGAAGATTTCGGCAACGTAAGCAGGAAACTGGGTGATCTTGGAATTGAACCGGAAGAGTCTGGGCTCAGAAGAATACCTAACGACACAAAAGAACTTGACCTTGAATCGGGTAAGAAAGTGATGAAATTTATCGATGCCCTTGAAGACGATGATGATGTTCAGAACGTTTATCACAATCTCCTTGTTACTGATGAACTGGCTGAAGCACTCGACCAATAAATCTTTTTGATGAACAGGATTGTACTTCTTCTATTAACAGTTTTTCTATTATTCTCCTGCAAAAAGAATGAAGACCATAATATTATATGGGAGAAGTCATTCGGAAACGGGCAGGCCTTTTTTGTGGGGCAGACTTCCGACAGCGCTCTGATTTGTTGCGGAACCCTTTCAGGTAAGCCATTTATTATCAGGTATGCCTCCGGCATGGTCGCTGAAGCTGAATACACATCCTTATCCTACGGTAGTTTTACTTCGGCATGGTGGTGCAGCGATTGTTTCATTGCCGCCGGGAGCAGTGAAGGTAAGATGCTTGTCGAAAGGATAGATCCCAACGGTATTCATGTATGGGATACAACGATCAGCACGGATTTTGAAATTGAAAAAACATCACTGATACATGAGGGGAATGGTAATTTTCTTGCAGTAGGAACAGGCAAGGCAGATTCCTTCGACAACAATGAATCAGGTATTTTTTTCGTAAGGATCGACACATCCGGGAATATAATCAGTGAAACCGTGATAAACGGATCAGGATTTTTGTCAGCCGGACAGGCATGTTCAGATCAGTCCGGCAACATTTATATTCCCCTGACTGTCATGGCAGAGGGTGTCAAGCCTAAGGCAACCGTCGCCCGTTTCAGCAGTGCACTGAACAAAATATGGGAAACGGAGCTTTATAATAATCCCGATTATTCTGCCACCTGTCAGGCTGTGGTTACCGACGGGTCGGGTATGCTCTTTGTAACAGGTGACATGGAAGCATCAAACTCCTCCGGGGTATTGAAGAACTCATTTCTGGCTTCTTGTGCTGCCAATGGGGAAATACTGTGGAAGCGTTACCCGGAAAACTCAAATTCGGGAGCTGATCTTCTGTGGAGGGAAGGAGAACCGCTGACTATGCTGAACCGCAATTGTTTCATCATCAGGAAGGTAAATCCTGACGATGGTTCTGATGCAGGTACCATAAGAATGTTCAGTCAGTGTGACTCCTATACAACTGATGCCTTTGGAACCTGTTTGACTGACGATAGTAACGGAAATTTTGTATGTGCCGGATCGATGGGTGGAAATTTCTATATTGCAGTCAAATCTTCGCAATAACAGCTATATTTGCAGCATGCTCCGACAGACAATTGCCCTGATATTATTTGCAGGCTTTAATGCCGGCCTCTGCAGTGCCCAGGCATTCATCAGGACTGAGGATCTGATATCACGGTCCGGCAATAAGGGAGAGCTGACAATAGTGCAGAATCCTGCCATTGACACCCTGATAAGCAGGCATATAAGTTCAAACAGGAAGTATCGCACCTCCGACGGACGGCAGGGTATGCCGGGATTCAGGATACAGATATACTATGGTTCCGTAAGAAATGCGCGTGATGAAGCCAATAAGGTTATGCTTCAGTTTCTTAATAAATTCGGGGATAAGAAAGCCTATCTTCAGTACCTCGATCCGGGATGGTATATGGTGAGGGTTGGAAATTACCGGACCCGGACTGAAGCCTACGACGATTTTATGGACATAAGGAAAGAATTTCCCGACGCCTATATCGTACCCGCAGTTATTATTTTCCCCGATCTGATCAAAGATTAAAATGAGTGACCCGGTAAAACATGAATGCGGCATCGCGATGCTAAGATTGCGGAAGTCGCCAGGATATTATATTGATAAATACGGAACATGGGATTACGGTCTTCAGAAGATGTATCTCATGATGGAGAAACAGCATAACCGGGGACAGGACGGGGCAGGAATAGCAGGGATAAAGCTCACAGTGGAGCCTGGCAACAGGTATATCTTCAGGCAGCGTTCAAACCGCCCTGATCCGCTGAGAGAAATATTCGGACTCATCTATGAGGACATCGACAGGATACTGAATGACGGGAAGGGCAATCATCATGATCCTTTGAGCCTGATTCAAAAAATTCCATTTGCCTGTGATGTTTATCTTGGGCATCTGCGTTATGGTACATATGGCAATTATAAGATCGACTATGTTCACCCTGTGAGCCGTGAAAATAACTGGCGGTCAAGAAATCTGGTTATGGCAGGGAACTTCAACCTTACAAATGTCTCAGAAGTGTTCGACCATCTTGTCGACCTGGGACAGAATCCCATCGATTTTTCTGACACTGTTACGATCCTTGAAAACGTAGGCCACAGGCTCGACGAAGAAAATGAGAGGCTTTTCAGACATTTCAAGGACGAGGGTTACTCGAAGAAAGAGATATCACCTCTTATAGAGAGTAACCTCGATCTGGCAACAGTGCTTACGAAGGCAAGCAGGAACTGGGACGGCGGATATACCATGGCGGGAATGGTAGGTCACGGAGATGCTTTTGTGATGCGCGACCCGGCAGGAATAAGACCTGCATTCTATTATATTGATGATGAAGTTGTTGTGGTAGCATCGGAACGTCCTGTCATTCAAACAATCTTTAATGTCCGGACCGACCAGGTTGAAGAGCTTCCTCCTGCACATGCATTGATAGTAAAGGCCTCGGGAGAAAATGCTATTGTACGGTTAAGAGAAGCAGCAGAAATAAGAAAATGTTCCTTCGAAAGGATCTATTTTTCCCGGGGTACTGATAAGTCGATTTACCGGGAAAGAAAGAAGCTTGGCGAACTGCTCACACTACGTGTACTGAAAGCTGTTAACCATGATCTCGACAATACGGTTTTCTCATATATACCAAACACGGCTGAAAGTGCATTCTACGGACTTATCAAGGGTGTGGAGGATTTTCTTAACAGATCGAAAACAGAGACGATACTGGAACGGGGGAAGTCACTGTCGCGCGAAGAACTAGAAGCCATAATTAACCACAGACCCAGGGTTGAAAAAATCGCCGTCAAGGATGCAAAACTCCGGACTTTTATTACAGGCGACAATGGGAGAGAAGATCTTGTTGGCCACGTTTATGATGTTACCTACGGAGTGATCAGAAGAGGTGTTGACAACCTTGTGGTAATTGATGATTCAATAGTTAGGGGAACAACTCTGAAGAAGAGTATAATAAAGATTCTCGACAGGCTCGACCCTGCAAAGATAGTGATTGTCTCTTCTTCCCCACAGATCAGATATCCTGATTGTTACGGGATAGATATGGCGAAACTCGGCGACCTGATAGCTTTCAGGGCTGCAATCGAACTTCTGAAGGATGCGGGAAGGGATTCATTTATAGGAAGCCTTTATGAGGAAACTCTCGGGGAGAATCTAAAACCTGTAGATCAGATAAGGAACCTGGTAAAAGAAGTTTATAAGCCCTTCTGTCCTGATGAGATATCAGCAAAAATTGCATCCATGCTCAGGACTGAAGACATCAATTCAGAGGTGGAGATAGTATTTCAGTCGATAGAAGGCCTTCATGAAGCTTGTCCGGGACATACCGGCGACTGGTATTTTACAGGTGATTATCCCACGCCCGGGGGCAACAGGGTTGCAAACCGGTCATTCATAAATTTTGTCGAAGGGAAAAATGTGAGGGCTTATTAGTGGTCGCGTGAAAACCAGGGAATCAGGAAATCCTTTTTATATGAAGCCAGGTGCCTGTTTATTTTCTCAACATAAATATCCCTTAGAGTTATCATTATGCCAGTCTCTTCAACATTCCCGAAATGATGGTTGATAAAGGTGCCGAAGGTGCGCATCGTTGGTGAGAGATTCATGTAGGCATTGATAAGCGGAGGAATGGTTTCACCCAGGTTCCTGACTTCAGTGGAAAGGATCTTGTAGTCTTCCTTGTAACGCCAGCTTCTGAATATCTTCTTCATTTCCTCCTCATGAAGGTCTGTAATGGCCGGTTCTTTTGGAACGACAAGGTTTTCCGGGTCACCGAAGTGCTTTTTCAGAAAATAGAGGATCATATTTCTCGCATTCTGATTGAAATGCTGATACATTGTGACCTTGCCGAAGAGATATTTAATATGATGGTTTTCAAGAAACAGCGCACCCAGTCCGTCCCAGATATTATCAAGAGCAAAAAGACTTTTCCTGCCCATTGCCCTCGACTGGTATTCTGGTTGGACAAAGGACCTTCCCAGTTCCATCATATGAGGGAAATACTTGCCAAGGAATTTTTCTGAAAAGTTAAAATAAAGAGAGGAAGCCAGTTTTGTGATGTCGCAAAGAACACAATCCTTCTCCGGAAAATAGTAGCGATAACCACCAACTATTTCCCTGTTGTCAGGATCCCATACTATCAATTGCTTCTGAGGATCAACAGGTGCAATATCAAACTCATCAATGTCGACAGACTTACCTGTTCCGCCGCCGGCATGACGGAAAGTAATCTCCCTTACCCTGCCCACTTCTTCCATCAGAACCGGTGAGGAGTTGTTGTCAAAAATATATACTTCATTATTCCCGTTGTTGGTCCTGCGAAGAAGCCTTTCGGGTGTCAGTTCTGCAATAATCCTGTCGAGAGATTGCCTCGGAACTATCTGTTCCATTTCCATCATGTTGATGTTTTCTTCGAATATATTTACAAAAAAGTCAGATGCAAGTTAGTCTTTTTTTAAATCCGTCAAAATCATTTTATGGCCGATTCAAGTTCATAGGTTTTGGACATTACCCATTCGGCCCACCCCGAATGGCTTTTTGATGAATCGAATGTCTGCCAGGGTATCTTTTCCCCGAAAACCAGTGAAATGCTTTTTTCCTTCTGGCTGAACATTTCGTGAGGGAGGAAAAGCATCTCAATGTTGGCTTTTATCCCCAGAGCTGTTCTCAAATTCGAGAGGTTATAAAAGAAATCAGAGTTACGACCCGAAAAATATGCCGGGATAACATCTCTTTTATGTTGTATCGCTTTGGTGATAAATGTTTTATGCCATTTAAGATCCCTGACCGAACCGGCTTTTTTCCGGGAACATAATCCTGCAGGAAAATATAGTATCTGGCTGTCTGAAGCAAAAGTCTCTTCCAGCAGTCTGATAGCGTCCTTTGCCTGAGCCCCGTGTTTGTTAACGGGGAGGAAAATACCGGATAGATTTTTAAGGTTCATAAGGAGATCATTAACAGGAAACTTTATGTTGCTGTAATACTTTCCCAGTTCATTCATAAAAACAAGCCCGTCAAGTCCTCCCAGCGGATGATTCGAAACGAAAAAATATCTTCCCGATGAAGGGATGTTCCCGCTTCCGGCAACAGTGTAGCTAATGCCCATTGTCTCAAGAGAGGCTCTTATAAAATCAGTGTCCCTCAGATGTCCGTGGTCCCTCAGGATCATGTTAATGTCGTCCTGATGAATTATACGCGAGAGGTATCTTATGAGAAAGCCGGGAACGGCTTTTGCCAGAGAAGGATTTTTTGTTCGGAGCACTTCTCCTACGTCTATCTGAAGAGGTTCTCCTGCCGTTTTTGATCCATTCATCCCGAATCAGAGATTTTATTGAAGCAGACAAAGGTATTATTTTTTCAAATATGTAGTTCACAGATAATTGCATCCATTCAAACGTTCATCCTGTTCCTCGTCCGGGTGTAATGCATTAACTATAACAATATCAGGCATATATGTCGTTTTGTAATTTTATTATGGCCGCGATATGCGGGTTTTTACATTAATCCCTGTAAAAAGTTTTCAACAGTAAAATAAAAAAAGTGGGGCAAAGTGGGGGAAAGTGGATATTTTTTCTTTATTTTAGCCTTTTAATAATAAGGAGGGAGAATGGCCACATTTATAGGCGATTATACATGTAAGGTGGATGTCAAGGGAAGGATAATCCTTCCAATGGCATTCAAGAAGCAGATGCCTGCAGATGCATGTGACCATTTTGTTGTACGAAAGGACATTTTTGAGGATTGTCTGGTGCTTTATTCGATTGTGGACTGGAACAGGCAGCTTGAGAAAATCAGGAAAAGGATAAATCCGTACAACAGGGAGCACAACAAGTTTCTCAGGAACTTTTTCATGGGTACAGCAGAGCTCACTCTCGACAATAACAATCGTCTCCTGATCCCGAAGCGCCTTCTCGATGTTATCGGAGCACAGAGAGATGTTGTCCTGGCCGGGCAGGATGGAAGGATTGAGATCTGGGCGGCAGATGTTTATGAACATACCGCTATGCCTGCAGATGAATTTGCCGACCTGGCAGAGAAGCTGATGGGAGGAATAACCAACGGGGCTGAAGAGTGATGGCTTATCATATACCTGCACTGCTGGATGAAAGTATTGAAGGGCTGAATATCCGGCCCGACGGGGTGTATGTTGATGTTACCTTCGGTGGCGGGGGCCATTCGCGGGAGATCCTTAAAAGGCTTGATAAGGGAATGCTTATAGCTTTCGACCAGGATGAAGATGCAAGGGCTAATCTGCCCGACGATTCAAGGCTGATATTCCTCGATCAGAATTTCAGATTCCTGAAGAACAATCTTATGTTCAACGGTGTCACCAGCATTTCCGGCCTTATAGCTGATCTGGGAGTTTCCTTCCACCAGTTTGATGAATTCCATCGCGGATTCACCTTCAGGTCAGATGCCCCTCTCGATATGAGAATGAACAGAAAGGGAACCACAACAGCAGCCACTCTTCTTAATTCACTCGATGAAACCGCTCTTGCTGATGTGTTTTACAACTACGGCGAGCTGACAAATTCAAGGAGACTGGCAGCGGAAATAATGGCGGCCAGAAAGGAAAAACCTCTTGAATCCGCAAATGATCTGGTGTCGGCGATAAAAAAACTTTATCCTCCACATCAGGAGAATAAGTTTCTGGCAAAGGTCTTTCAGGCACTGAGAATAGCCGTTAACAACGAGATGATATCCCTGAGGGAAATGCTCTCACAAGCCCTCGAAATACTCTCACCCGGAGGAAGACTTGTGGTCATCACTTACCACTCACTCGAAGACAGGATGGTAAAAAATTTCATGCGGGCGGGCAATTTTGAAGGTATTGCAGGAAAGGATTTTTATGGACGAAGCGAAACTCCTTTCAGAATGATAACTAAAAGGGTTGTGACTCCTTCGCAGGAGGAGATAACCAGGAACAACCGTGCACGCAGTGCAAAACTGAGGATAGCTGAAAAGATCTGAATGATGGCAAACAGGGGAAAAGAAAATAATAAGGTAAAATCAGGCAGCTTCATTAAGGAACTTCTGAGCGGAAGCATGATAACCGAGAAGATCATCCTCAGGAACCTGTGGTATGTTCTTCTTCTGACTTTTCTTGCCGCCATCTATATTGGTAACAGGTTCCATGCTGAAAAGACCACCAGGGAGATCTCCCGCCTTCAAAGGGAGGTAAAAGACCTTAAGGCTGAGTCGCTTGCAACTTCGGCTGATCTCATGTACCTGAGCCGCCAGTCGGAGGTATACAGGCAGGTCAGGGAGCGGGGACTGAACCTGGAGGAACTGAAATCCCCGCCGTATAAACTACTTGTCGATAAAAAATAAGGAATGTCGGTACGCGATGAAATAGTATGGAGGACTGGCGTTGTATACATCACAATTGCCATTGTTGCCATTGTCATTGTGGTACGTATACTCTTTCTTCAGACAATACAACATGGCAAATGGTCAGCCATGGCTGAACGCTATGTCTATAACACTACCGAAGTACCCGCCAACAGGGGCGATATTCTCGCGCACGACGGACGGATCCTTGCCAGTTCCGTGCCTTTTTACACGATTTACATGGATACCCGCAGCACCGGCATGTCGGCCGAAACATGGAACAAGGGCATCGACGGCTTGTCGGCAGGTCTTGCAAGACTTATCGGAGGCCATTCGGCAGCAGGATGGAAATCGGTTATCAGCGAGGCAAGGAGAAGAGGAGACAGGTACTTTCTTATTAAACGAAGAGTCGAATATGAGACCCTGAAAAAACTGAAGGAACTACCTGTTTTCAGGGAAGGACGATTCAGAGGAGGACTGGTGGCACAGCCGGAGAACATCCGTATTCGTCCCAACAGCGAACTGGCGGCACGTACAATAGGCTATCTGAATCTTGGAGAGGAAGGTACCGAAGTAGGTATCGAAGGTTCTTTTGATGAAGACCTTGCCGGCCGGAACGGAAAAGTCGTCAGACAACGCCTCGCAGGCGGCGACTGGCTGACAATAAACGATGCCGGTACGGTAACATCAAAAGACGGCAACGACATACTCACAACAATTGACGTAGACCTTCAGGATGTTGCAACCTCGGCACTTCGGACCCAGCTGAAAAAGCATAATGCCCACCACGGATGTGCGGTGGTGATGGAGGTGAGAACAGGCGATATCAGAGCTATTGCCAATCTGGAACTAGGAGATGACGGTAACTACCATGAGTTATATAATTATGCTGTCGGGGAAAGCACAGAACCCGGATCAACATTCAAGCTTCCTGCACTGATGGCTGCGATCGAGGATGGCGTAATAGATACAGGCGATATTGTTGATACAGGAGACGGTAAGATAAAATTCTATGACCGGATCATCAGAGACACCAAAGAGGGAGGTTATGGCAAGCTCACGGTAAAGGAGGTATTCGAAAAATCTTCCAATGTCGGAACCTCGAAACTGATATGGGATAGTTACAAAGACGATCCAAAAGCATGGGTAAACCGGCTTTACGCAATGAAGCTTAATGAAAAGCTGAATATTCAGATCAAAGGTGAAGGAACCCCTCTGATAAGATATCCGGGTGAAAAACTCTGGTCAGGGATTTCACTTCCCATGATGTCATACGGCTATGAAGTTCAGCTTACCCCCCTTCAGATCCTCACTTTCTACAATGCTGTAGCCAACGACGGCAGGATGATGAAACCACGGTTCGTGACTGCAGTGATGAAGAACGGTAAAGTCATCCGGCGCTTTGAAACTGATGTGATAATCAATTCCATTGCCTCCAGGCCGACAATAAAAAAAGCCAGGGCTATGATGGAGGGTGTGGTTGAGAACGGAACCGCCACCAACCTGAAAAATTCACATTACAGAATAGCCGGTAAAACCGGAACAGCACAGATAGCGAGAGGAAGAACAGGGTACAGATCCGGACAGCGCATTTCCTACCAGGCTTCTTTTGTCGGTTATTTTCCTGCCGAAAACCCTCTCTATTCATGCATAGTGGTTGTTAATGCGCCGTCAAACGGCGTTTATTACGGCAATGTGGTTGCAGGAAGTGTCTTCAGGGAAATTGCCGATAAACTGTATGCCACTAATTTCTTCCGCGATTTTCGCAGCGAGGATCTTGTTGCTGAAGATAAAATCCCGGAGGCAGGAAATGGTTACAGTTCCGATATACACAGGGTGCTCAGCGAGCTGAGCGTAAAACATAAAAGACCATCGGGAACAGATTGGGTTGCCACGCGTGAGAGCGGCGATACTGTAAACATTCGTGAGGTGAGTGTAAAGGAAGGTCTGGTTCCCGATGTGCGGGGCATGACTCTCCGTGATGCAATATTCCTCCTGGAAAACTCGGGATACAGGGTAAAGTTCAACGGCAGAGGAAGGGTCAGAAGACAATCGCCCGAGCACGGATCGAGATATTATGAGGGACAGGTGGTCTCACTTGACATGAATATGTGACATGAAAAAACTCAGGGAAATACTGACAGGGGTGAAAATTCTTTCCTTTCGCGGAGATGATAATACTGTTATACATGATATCACTTTCGATTCGAGGAAGGTCAGGCCCGGTTCTCTTTTCATAGCCGTCTGCGGATCGAAGAGCAACGGCCATGATTTTATTCCCGACGTTGTGAGATCGGGAGCCACAGCAGTTATTTGTGAAGCTCTTCCGGAGAACGCTGCAGAATCCGTCTCATGGGTACTTACCGACGATTCGGCCAAGGCTCTTGGTATTGCAGCCGCGAATTTTTATGGAAATCCCTCTTCATTGATTAAGCTTACAGGAGTTACCGGCACAAACGGAAAAACTACCATCGCGACTCTCCTCTACAGGCTTTTCACCGAACTCGGATACAGGTGCGGCCTCTTTTCAACGGTGTGTAATTATATCATCGACAGGCAATTGCCGGCCACTCATACCACTCCTGACCCTGTTCAGCTTAACAGACTCCTTGCTGAAATGGCAGATGCCGGCTGTGAATATGCATTCATGGAGGTAAGCTCTCATGCCATCGATCAGAAGCGTATAGCAGGACTTCAGTTTGGGGGTGGTATTTTCACCAACCTGACTCACGATCATCTCGATTACCATAAGAGTTTTGACAATTATCTGAGGGCGAAAAAGACCTGGTTCGACAACCTTTCCGCCAGTGCCTTTGCACTTGTCAATGCCGATGACCGTAACGGAATAGTGATGCTTCAGAACTGCAGGGCCCGGCACTACACATATTCTGTCCGGGGGATGGCCGATTTCAGGTGCCGGATCATCGAACAGGGTTTCGAAGGAATGGGGTTGAAAATCATGGATGAAGAGGTGTGGACAAGGTTTGTCGGAGACTACAATGCATCCAATCTCCTCGCTGTGGCAGGAGCAGCAGTGCTGCTGGGCTCCCCGAAAGATGAAATTCTGAAATTACTCAGTAACCTTAGTCCTGTTGCCGGCAGGATGGAAGTGATAAGATCGGACGACGGAATAACAGGAATTGTTGATTACGCTCATACTCCCGATGCATTGCTTAATGTTATCGGAACCATAAACAAGGTACGCAGCGGCGATATCAGTCTCATAACGGTTGTAGGTGCCGGTGGCGACCGCGACAGGACGAAGAGACCTGAAATGGCTGCCATTGCCGCAGAGGGAAGTACAAGGGTGATCCTCACATCCGATAATCCACGGACTGAGGATCCGGAAAAGATACTCGACGACATGGAAGCCGGAATAGAACCCCCCATGAAGAAAAAAACACTCAGGATCACGGACAGACGACAGGCTATCAGAACAGCAGTATTGTCAGCCCGTACCGGCGATGTGATCCTGGTAGCAGGCAAAGGCCATGAAGATTACCAGGAAATAAACGGAGTGAAACATCATTTTGACGACAGGGAAGAGGTCAGAAAAGCCTTTTCGCAACGATAAAATAATATACGGGATGCTGTATTATCTGTTTAAATATCTCGACACTCTTAACGTTCCCGGAGCGGGGATGTTTGAGTACATATCCTTCAGGTCAGCTGCAGCCGTAATTACATCCCTGCTGATCTCTCTTCTTATAGGCAAGCGGATAATTGAACTCCTCCGTAAAAAACAGGTTGGTGAAGTGGTACGTGATCTTGGACTCGAAGGGCAATACCGCAAAACCGGAACACCTTCGATGGGGGGAATAATAATCCTTGCCTCAATAGTGATACCGGTTCTTCTGTTTGCCAGGCTCGACAACGTTTATGTTCTGCTGATGATCCTTACAACCATCTGGCTCGGAATGATAGGTTTTGTTGATGATTACATAAAGGTGTTCAGGAAGAATAAGGAAGGTCTGGCAGCTAAATTCAAGATAACAGGTCAGGTAGTCCTGGGCCTCATCATAGGACTCACACTATTTTTCAGTGATGAAACTGTAATTGTCGAAACAACAAATGTTTCAGGTCTCTCGGTGACGGAGAGGACAGAACTTGTAGAATCGTCGGTTTCAGACCTGCCCTCCGACAACGGTGCTATAAGGAAGAAATCGACCAAAACCACCATACCCTTTGTTAAAAACAATGAATTTGACTATTCATGGCTGGTGGGATTTATCAGTGAAGAGAACAGACAATTCTGGACCTGGCTTGTTTTCGTACTGGTGGTTATTTTCATTCTTACTGCCGTTTCGAATGGAGCCAATCTGACCGACGGCCTCGACGGTCTGGCGACAGGCACATCAGCGATAATCGGGACAGCTCTTGCCATACTGGCATACGTGTCGAGTAACATTATCTATGCCGACTACCTTAATATCATGTTCATTCCGCGGTCGGAGGAGCTCGTGATCTTTGCCGCTGCCTTCATAGGAGCTACCATTGGCTTCCTATGGTATAATTCTTATCCTGCCCAGGTGTTCATGGGCGATACGGGTTCCCTTGCCCTTGGAGGGATAATAGCTGTATATTCCATAGTAATAAGAAAGGAACTTCTCATCCCTGTTCTGTGCGGTATTTTCCTGGTGGAAAACCTGTCGGTGGTAATACAGGTCTCCTGGTTTAAGAGGACAAAGAAGAAATCCGGAACAGGACGGAGGGTATTTCTAATGGCACCCCTGCATCATCATTACCAGATGAAAGGATATCCGGAACCTAAAATAGTCACAAGATTCTGGATAGTTGCGATAATACTTGCAGTGCTGAGCATAGTGACACTGAAGATCAGATAAAAAATGAAGAGAAAGATAGTCATACTGGGTGGAGGAGAAAGCGGGACCGGTTCAGCAATACTGGCCCTGAAGCAGGGTTTTGACGTCTTCCTTTCCGACTCTGGTACTATCAGAAACAACTACCGCGACATTCTTGAAAGCCATAAGATACAATGGGAGGAAGGTAAACACAGTGAAAAGAGGTTACTTGATGCTGACGAGGTTATAAAAAGCCCCGGGATCAGAGAGGATGCACCGGTAGTGCTGAAGCTTCGGGAAAAGGGGATTCCCGTGATTTCGGAAATTGAATTTGCAGGCCGTTATGCTTCAGGTAAGAAGATATGCATAACCGGGAGTAACGGTAAAACAACTGTTACCAGCCTGATATACCATATCCTCAAAAAAGCAGGTAAAAATGCGGCCCTTGCCGGTAACGTAGGGCATAGCTTTGCCATGGCTGTCGCTGAAGGTGATCATGATTATTACGTTTTAGAGCTCAGCAGCTTTCAGCTCGACGGAATGTTCGATTTCCGGGCCGATATAGCGGTGCTGCTCAATATTACCCCAGACCATCTCGACAGGTATGATCATGACATCCGTAATTATATTGATTCCAAATTCAGAATTATCCGTAACCAGACTCCGTCGGACTTCCTTATTTACTGGGCTGATGATCCTGTCATAAGCCGGGAACTTGAAAATCGGAATCCGTCAGCAACACTTCTTCCCTTCTCCGACAGCAAATCGGCTTACATGGCAGCTTATATCAAAAACAGCGATCTGATTATCAATTACCACCATAAAACTAACCTTATGACCATTCATGAACTGGCGCTGAAAGGCCGTCATAACACTTACAATTCAATGGCTGCTGCCATTGCCGGCAAAGTGCTTAACATCCGTAAAGAAGTCATCAGAGAGAGTCTGGCCGATTTTCAGGGGGTAGAACACCGGCTCGAGCCGGTAATCAAAGTAAGCGGAATAAGTTTTATTAACGATTCGAAGGCCACAAATGTAAATTCAACATGGTACGCCCTTGAATGTATGGAAACAGCTGTGGTGTGGATTGTAGGAGGTATCGACAAGGGGAATGACTATTCCGAGCTATTTAATGTTGTGAAGCAGAAGGTAAAAGCTGTCGTCTGCCTGGGTAAGGATAACAAGAAAATAAAGGAAGCCTTCAATGATCTTGTTCCGACGATAGTTGAAACCGCTACTATGGAGGAGGCGGTGAGGTCGGCCTATTATCTTGCTAAAAAAGGAGAGACAGTACTCCTGTCTCCGGCATGTGCCAGCTTCGATCTGTTCAATAACTATGAAGACAGGGGCAGGCAGTTTAAGGCAGCCGTAAGAAATCTATGATTTTTTAATATATGCAGAAGAGCTTGCTGACACGGACATTTAAAGGCGACAGGGCTGTTTGGGGCCTTGTAGTCCTCTTTATGATTTACTCTCTTCTGGCCGTTTACAGCTCTTCTGTAGGTGTGGCTTTCAGAAGTTATGGCGGAGATACAGGCTATTTTCTCAGGAGCCAGCTAATCATGCTCCTCCTTAGTCTGGCAGTGATTGTGGTGGTATCTTATCTGCCTTACAGGATTTATTTTTCAATGGCAGGACTCTTTCTTATAATTTCGGCAGGATTGCTTGTACTTACCCTTGTATTCGGGGCAAGGGTCAACGAGGCAACACGATGGCTTTTAATACCCGGAACAGGATTCAGACTGCAAACCAGCGACGTGGCTAAGGTCGCCCTTGTGATCTATATTGCACGGACATTGTCGAAATATCAGAACGAGCTGACGAATTTTGGTCTTGTGACAAGATTGTTCATCATTCCGACAGGCATTATCTGTGCCCTGATAATGCCTGAAAACCTGTCAACAGCTGTCATGATCTATGCGATAGTTATTGTGATCCTGTTTATTGGAAGGGTGCCTTTCAGATTTCTGCTTGCCTACTCTGGAATGGCACTGGCAGGAGTCATACTCTTTGCCCTGGCGCTGACGCTTGTGACCGATGACAACAGGGTGGAGGTATGGAAAAACAGGATCGAAAATTATTTTTCCGGAGATTCTGATCCCGATGAGGATTTTCAGACAAACCAGGCTAAAATAGCTATATCAACAGGAGGACTTTTCGGCAAGGCTCCGGGGCGAAGCACCCAGAGGAACATGCTTCCGCAGTCAAACTCCGATTTCATCTTTGCTATAATAACAGAAGAATATGGGCTTCTTCTGGGCGCCATCCCTTTACTGCTTGCTTATATGATACTTCTTTTCCGGGGAGTGACGATAGCAAAGAAATGTGACACAGCCTTCCCGGCTTTCCTGGTACTGGGATTGATAATCATGATAGTCATACAGGCTCTTGTTAATATGCTGGTTGCCGTCGGACTTTTCCCCGTCACCGGACAGACACTGCCGATGGTAAGCTGGGGAAGAACATCTGTATTGATGATGAGTTTCTCAATAGGTGCAATCCTGAGTGTAAGCAGGGTGGTGAATGCTAAAATCAGCAATGAGGAGTTGCCCTATGACGATACCATTGAAGAAGGGAGGAAAATATGAGTAAGTTGCCTAAAAGGATACTTATTAGCGGAGGAGGAACGGGAGGCCATGTTTTTCCGGCAATTTCAATTGCCAATGCAATAAGAAGAATGGAACCTGATGCTGAAATACTATTTGTCGGTGCAGAAGGGCGCATGGAGATGGAAAAAGTCCCTGCCGCAGGCTATAAAATAGTCGGCCTTCAGATTGAAGGTTTCCGTCGTAGCCTGCATCCCGGCAACCTCAGGGTTGTATTCAAACTCCTGAAAAGCCTTTTTAAAGCGCGCAGGATTATATCAGGTTTTAAACCCGACGTGGCTGTTGGCGTGGGAGGTTATGCAAGCGGACCGGTAATGAGAGAAGCAGGCAGATTGGGTATCCCGTTGCTTATCCAGGAACAGAACAGTTACGCCGGAGTGACGAACAAGATACTGGCCGGGAAGGCATCTGTAATATGTGTGGCATACGAGGGCATGGAAAGATATTTTCCAGCATCAAAGATCATCAGAACAGGTAACCCGGTGAGGCAGAATTTTGACAACCTTCAGAACTACCACGATGAGGCACTTACCTTCTTCAGGCTGAAAAAGGGGCCTCCCGTGATCCTGGTTCTCGGAGGCTCACAGGGTGCCGGAACACTAAATAACAGCCTCTCGCAGAATATTAATAAGTTAAGCACATCGGGGTGCCAGTGGCTGTGGCAGACAGGGAGAAACTATTATGAGAAACTTAAGGCGGAGGTGACAGGTGAAGGAGCAGAGAACATTTCGCTCCAAAGCTTCATTAACAGAATGGATTACGCGTTTGCGGCAGCCGATATCATAATTTCAAGAGCCGGAGCAGGAACGATTTCTGAACTTTGCCTCGTGGGAAAACCGGTTATCCTTGTCCCCTCCCCAAATGTGGCAGAAGATCACCAGACAAGAAATGCCCTGGCTCTGTCGTACAAAAATGCAGCTGTTGTAATAAAAGACGAAGATGCTGTGAAGATACTGGTGGATGTAGCTGTGAACCTTACTAAAAATATTGAAGAAAGGAAACTCCTTTCAGCCAATATCCTGAAGATGGCCGACAGGGATGCTGATGTGAAAATAGCTCGGGAAGTATTAAAACTGGCAGGAAAATGATTGATATTGAACGCGTTGAAGGATTCTATTTCGTCGGAACTGGAGGCATCGGGATGAGTGCCCTGGCTCTCTATTATGCCGAAAAAGGATTTATCGTCGCGGGATATGACAGAACCCAGACACTTATCACATCTTCACTTCAGGAGCATGGCTGTGAAATTTCATTTAACGACGATCCAATAACGATCCCGGCATTTTTTACTGACAGAAATAATGTGTCTCGTATTGCCGTGGTGTATACACCGGCTATTCCTGCTGAAAACCGCATATTATCGTATTTCAGGGACAACGGATTCAGAATGTTCAAGCGTTCTGATCTGCTCGGAATGCTCTCAGGCCAGACCGACACCATTGCCGTGGCTGGAACTCACGGAAAGACAACCGTTTCGGCAATGACGGCACATCTGCTGCAGCAATCTTCCATTGGTTGTTCCGCATTCCTCGGGGGGATATCAAAAAATTACAACTCAAATCTTATCACCGGCAACAGCAACTATACGGTAATGGAGGCCGACGAATACGACCGGTCTTTCCACCGTCTCAAGCCTCTTATTGCCGTTGTGACCGCTCTCGACCCCGATCATCTTGAAGTATATGGTGACCATGCAGCAATGATCGATGCATATAATGAATTCTTCAGGAAGATCAGACCTTCGGGAACACTTATATGTAATTACCGTATCCGGGAAAAGGCTTCCCTTCCCGCGGGAATTAAACTATTCACCTATGGCAATGAAACTGAAGCTGATTACAGCTATTTCAATGTCAGGAAACAACAGGGACAGTATGTTTTTAACCTGAAGACTCCCGACAGGATTCTCAGCGATATCGTTTTTTCCTTTCCAGGAATAATAAACATTGAAAATCTCACAGCGGCTGTCGCTGCAGCCCTCCATTGCGGCGTTACAGAAAGAGAGTTAAGGAAAGCATCTGCTTCATTCACTGGTGTAAGGAGACGTTTCGACATCAGGATCAACAGGCCGGGACTTACATACATAGACGACTATGCCCATCATCCAGAGGAGATAAGAACATTTATAGCCTCGGTGAGGGAATATTTCGGAGAAAGAAGGACAACGGCCATATTCCAGCCCCATCTGTTCACAAGAACGAGAGATCATGCCGACGGTTTTGCAGCAGTACTGGATACTCTCGATGAAGTTATTATTCTTCCCGTTTATCCGGCACGGGAAAAGCCAATTCCCGGGATCACATCCGGAATGATACTTGACAGAATGAAGCTTGTCAGCAAAAGATTGATGAAAATGGAGGAGATCCCGGAAAGCATCGATCCGGCGCGGACCGATCTCATAATGACAATAGGTGCAGGCGATATTGACAGACTTGTGGGGCCCCTCGAGAAAAGACTTGGAAAGGAGGTGCAGGCATGAGGACAGTTCTGAAACTTGTGCTTCTGATCCCTGTTCTCTATCTCTTTGCGATACCGGTATACTATGCTCTTTCATGTTCGTCGGTAATATGCAGTGATATAAATATTGAAATAGTGGATTCATCAGACTATCATTTTGTTACAGAGCAGGGCCTGCTTAACCTGGCCCGCGGTAACAATGAAAAAATAGTTGGTCAGCCACTCGGAAATGTACAGGTGGGCGATATTGAGAAAAGGATAAAGGTGCTTCGTGAACTGAGAGTGGCAGAAGTTTATACCACAATAGATGGCACAGTTCATCTGTACGCCGACCAGCGTGATCCGGTATTAAGGATAATCCCCGATTCAGGAGGAGATTTCTTTCTCGATGAGGAAGGATACATCTTCAGGAAAAGGAACCTGTACAATCCCCGGCTTCATATTGCCGGAGGCAGCATTGATCTGAGCGGTCTGGTGCTTCAGAACATAAGCATTTTCGACACTTCAGCCACTAAAACGAATACTCTCCGGGATTTGTATCACTTTATTAAATTCATAGATAAAGATGCTTTCTGGTCGGCACAGATCGACCAGATATATATCGATAACCGTAACAGGGTTGACCTTGTACCACGGGCAGGTTCACATATAATTCACCTCGGAACTTTTGAAAATTATGAAGGGAAACTGAGGAACCTGGCTGCCTTCTATGAGAAAGTCATGCCTGAGGCCGGATGGAACAAATATTCCTCAATTAGCCTTGAATTCAGGGATCAGGTTGTATGCAGAAGAAGACAATAATAACCATATTTAATCTATATGAGCGTGAAAGAACAGTATGTAGCAGCAATCGACATTGGGACAACAAAGATTGTCGCCATTGTCGGCAGAAAGAACGAGAACGGCAAAATTGAAATTCTCGGTTTGAGCAAAGCCCTTTCGAAAGGTGTAAAGCGGGGAGTTGTGATGAACATTGAAGATACCGTAAACGCTATCCAGACAACCGTGGAAGATGTTCAGGTAAGGTCGGGGGTCAGGTTCTCGGAAGTGTTCGTAGGCATAGCAGGGCAGCATATCAAAAGTATGAAGAACAGAGGGTATATTATGCGCGACAATTATGAGGATGAGATAAAGAAGGAGGAGGTCTTCAGGCTCATAGAGGATATGCATAAGATCCATATAGAGATTGGAGAGGAAATCATTCATGTAATACCGCAGAATTTTATCGTCGACAACGAAACAGGTGTCAAAAGTCCGATAGGCATGTGCGGAAGACGCCTTGAAGCCAACTTTCATATCGTCATCGGGCAGGTTGCAGCCGCAAAAAACATAGAGAAGTGTATAAGGAAGACAGGCCTGAGCGTAAGGGATATGATCCTTGAACCTCTCGCCTCTGCCGAAGCTGTCCTTACTGACGATGAAAAGGAAGCAGGAGTAGTCCTGGTAGATATCGGAGGAGGTACGACGGATGTGGCCGTTTATTATGACAATATAATCCGTCACACAGCCGTGATACCCCTTGGAGGGAATGTCATTACCAACGACATCAAGGAAGGATGTGCCATCCTTCACCGGTATGCCGAACAGCTGAAGCTCCAGTATGGTTCTGCCCTGGGCGATATAGCTCCTGAAGACAAGGTGGTATCCATTCCCGGAATCAGCGGCCGGGAACCCAAAGAGATTTCCTTCCGGAGCCTTGCATACATTATCCAGTCGAGGATGGAAGAGATTATCGATTTCATAAATTTTGAGATCCAGAATTCCGGTTATGCCGACAGGATTGCTGCAGGGGTAGTCATTACAGGCGGAGGTGCGATGCTGAGACATCTGCCGCAGCTTATGAAATTCAAGACAGCCATGGATGTGAGAATAGGTTGTCCCAACGAACATCTTGCAGGATCATCCAGGACCGAAATCAACCAGCCGATGTTTTCAACCAGCGTGGGTTTGATCATGAAGGGCTTTGAATACCTGGAGACATATAAACAGTCGTTCAGTGCAGGCCGGGATGATGTTTATACAGCTTCTCCGGAAGAACAAAAAGATACCGAGTCTGAGTTCGCCGGAAGTGAGCCCGAAACAGCTGAACCCGGAAGGCAAAAACTTACACTGGCTGAAAAGATCAAGGCTGTTATGAAGGAAATCTTTGAGGTCGAGGACCAGAAAATAAGCTGAAAAAAAACAACTACATGAGCCTAAAGAAAATACTGTTCACGCATAAAAATAAATCAGAGATGGAAATGGCAGACGATATAATGAACTTTGATCTTCCCGTTGAGATGTCTTCTATCATTAAGGTGCTGGGTATCGGTGGTGGAGGTAACAACGCCGTAAATCATATGTTCGAAAAAGGCATCAGGGATGTAAATTTCGTTGTTTGCAATACCGACCATCAGGCTCTTCAGAAAAGTCCGGTGCCGGTGAAGGTACAGATAGGACAAACACTGACCGAAGGTATGGGAGCCGGAAGCCAGCCCGAAAAGGGGAAGAAGGCTGCCCTGGAGAATCTCGACGATGTGATGAAAACCCTGGGTGGAAATACCAGGATGGTTTTCATTACCACCGGAATGGGAGGTGGAACAGGTACGGGAGCCATACCGGTAATAGCGAAAGCGTGCAGGGAGGCAGGTATACTTACAATTGCCGTTGTCACCCTTCCGTTCAAGTCGGAAGGGAGGGTAAGGATACGTTATGCCATCGACGGGATAACCGAACTGAAAGATCATGTCGATTCCCTTCTGGTGATAAACAATGAAAAGCTCAGGGAAATTTACGGTAACCTGGGAGTCTCGAGCGCCTTCACAAAAGCCGACGATGTACTTACGACTGCAGTGAAGGGAATTGCTGAGATCATAACTGTTACCGGATATATAAATGTCGATTTTGCCGATGTTGAGACAGTGATGAAGGACTCAGGGGTGGCAATTATGGGAATGGGTATGGCAGAAGGAGAAAACAGGGCTCTGAGGGCTATTGAAAACGCCCTGGCGTCACCATTGCTGAATTCAAACGACATTACCGGTGCAAAGAGCATTCTGATAAATATATCATCGGGGAAGGGTGAACATGAGATTACTATGGATGAGCTTGGTGAGATAACTGATTACATGTACGATGCTGCTTCCGATGATGCTCTCATTATCAGAGGTCTGTCGCAGGATGAAGACCTCGGCGGCAACATAAATGTTACGGTTATCGCCACAGGCTTTGAGGCAAATAGCCTGTTCCAGCATTACAGGCCGAAAGAGAAAAGTAAAGTTGACCTTTTTGCCGATAACACGATAGTGCCCCCAAAAGTTATAGCCGAAAGAAGTGAAGGAGAAATTAAAGTTCTCGAAAGAAAAAAGAAATCCATCATCTCTGATTTTGATGATGAGAGTCAGGGTATCATCGATTTCGGTAACCTTTCACACGAGAATGAAAACCACAGCAGGGGCAGGAAGCAAAGTACCGGCGAAGAGGATGATGAAAACAACGAAACCACGCTCAAAAAGGTTAAACATATTCAGAACATCCTCAGGAAGGAAGGGCTGTCAAATAAGACCATAAAGGAAAATATCGACACTTTTGAAGATGTACCTGCCTATATACGTCGCAATATGCCTGTAATAACATCCGATAAAAAATCAGACAGCAAGTTGTCAAGGTTCACTCTTACTTCCGACGACGAGGAAGGTCCTGTGCTGAGGGAGAATAATGCATATCTGAATGACAATGTCGATTAAAGAATCGGGCTGAGTATTGATCAACCGGTTCCTGGACCCCTCCGACATAAATTTTCCTATATTTGCGCTGATGAAAAGATGCATGGTCATATTTTTGTTTGCAGTTGCTTCCGTATGCCTCTTTGCACAGGGCCAGAAAAATACCGGACAAAAAAGGATCATCAAACAATGGACCCTGTCTGACGATCTCACTGAAGAAGTAGTCCTTCCTTTCGATACATTATTTCATCTCTTCCACAGGTACAGGCTTGCCGACAGGTATTCTCCCCTGAACATTACCCTCGGAAATTATGGTCTTCCCTTTTACCAGATGAACTTTTTCGACCGTATTACCGATCCTGATAAGTTTCTCTATGCATACTATTACCCGGTGATGCATCACCACGACAAGACCATCTTCATGAATACACAGCTTCCTTTTACCGAGATGGTCTGGTCGTACGGCGCCCCGCGTGAAACATCGGAACAGACTTTCAGAATACGTCATTCCCAGAACGTAAACAGGTTTCTGAACTTCGGCCTCATCTATGATATTATCTATTCCCTCGGTCAGTATAATTACCAGAGGGCAGAGGATAAGAACTTCACTCTTTTTTCATCATATACCGGCCAGAAATACAGGCTTTACGCTTCTATGGGGATTAACAACCTGCTGGCGTATGAAAATGGAGGGATATCAAACCCGGAAGAGCTTAAGGATCTTCAGACCCGCGATGTTCAGGTCAACCTTGGAGGTCTTAACAATGCCAGAAGTCAGCTTAAAAACCGCAATTATCTTATTGTCCAGAGGTATACCGTGGGCGGAGGAGCGGTGAAAACCGATACAGCAAAGAACGCGATCAAAGGATCTTCGGGACTTAGCGGAACTTTCTCACACATATTTACATATGACCGGAACAGGAGGACTTATTCCGACAGTTACCCGTCTTCCGGGTTCTATGATTCTATATACATATCGGGAAATTCAACCTTCGATTCACTGCTTTTCAGGAACATGACGAACACTGTCAGATTCGATTTTTCTACTGACACTTCCAGGAAACTGAGTGTGGGCGGTGGTGTTGGAATCAGGAACGAGATACGACGCTACAGCCAGATCATCCCGACACACGACTCATTGCTGGCCGACACCTCAGGATGGAACCGGACAAGCAACGTATTGGTCGGGAAGCTGTACAACAGCATCGGAACAAAATTCAGGTGGACAGCCTCAGGGGAACTGTTTTTAACCGGATACAGGGCAGGCGATTTTGAGATCAGGGGCGACATGTCCAAATCCTTTGACTGGGAAAAAGGAGCAGCTTTATGGATTATTAACGGATCCGTACTCAACAGGCAGCCTTCTTTCTGGTTCGGCCGCTGGGGAGCTAATAATTTTGAATGGAACAACAACCTTAAGAAGGAATTCAGGATTGATGTGGGAACCACCTTTTCATATCCTGCCCGCAGAACTGAACTCAGGTTTAACTATGCCATAATAGACAATTACACCGACTTTAACACTGACGGACTGCCGTCACAGCATGGAGGCGGGCTTTCGGTTGCTGCACTTATGCTTAGCAAGGAGGTTAACGCATGGAAATTTCACCTCGCAACCGATTTACTTGTACAGCAAAGCAGTAACAGGGAAATCCTTGATCTTCCCCTGTTCGCAACACGAACTGCACTTTTCTTTGAACATCTGTTCAGGTTCAAATCGACAAACGGACGCCTCAATTTCCAGATAGGGGCAGATCTGAAATATAACACCCCCTTCCATGCATACACATATATCCCTGCCACCGGCAGGTTTTGCAGACAGAACGACATAAAAACCGGAAACTACCCTTATATCGATGTTTTTGTAAATATCAAGCTGAAGAGGGCACGGATATTCGTCATGTATGACCATCTGAACTCGGGTCTGACAGGATATGAATACTTTATGACACCATCTTATCCTCAGAATAACAGCATGTTACGCTACGGTATTGCATGGACTTTTTATAATTAAAAAAAGTTGTATCTTTGCACCCTGATTTTTTCAGGCTTAGGTATTAACTAAAAGAAAGATTTTGATTAGAAAAAAGATAGTTTTATTTGTATTTCTGACAGTTCTTTATATTTCATGTTCGGAATCCGGTAATCAGACAATTCAGACTCCTGTTTCCTTCGATCTCGAAGAAGTGATAAGAAGGGGGAAATTAACAGCCGTTTCGGATTTTAATTCAACCAGCTATTTTCTTTACAAGGGTGAGCCCATGGGCTTTCACCTGGAATTGTTGCAGGAATTCACCGCTTATCTTGGAGTAGACCTTGAGATAATAACAGAGAACCATCCCGACAAGGCGATTGAATTGCTCAACAACGGGAGCGCTGATCTTCTGGCAATGGGGCTTACAGTAAACTCATCCAGGAAAAGAGTGATCCGTTTCACCGAGCCCATTCTGGAAACCCGCCAGGTCCTGGTTCAGCGGAAACCCCGCAACTGGAAATCAATGACCGAATCGAATCTCAACAGGCATCTTATCAGGAACCAGCTCGATCTGGGCCACAAGACAATATATGTACAGGAAAATTCGGCACATGCTTCCAGGTTAAAAAGCCTTGCTTCAGAGATAGGAGACACAATCACCATTATTGAGGTGCCCCTTGAGCCGGAACAGCTTATCAGAAGTGTTGCAAAGGGTGAAATTGATTATACAGTCAGTGATGAGAATGTTGCCCGGGTAAATGCCACTTACTATCCTGATATCGATGTTAACACACCGGTCAGCTTCATGCAGAAGATAGCCTGGGGTGTGAGGAAGAATGATTCCGACAGGCTTCTGGAAGCTCTCGACACCTGGATTGCCGGATACAGAAAAACGAAAGACTTTGCTCTCCTTTATGCGAAATATTTCAGAAACTCACGTTCAGGGCTTATTGTGAAAAGCGATTATTATTCACTGGGTACAGGGAAAATATCGAAATGGGACGATTTGCTGAAAAAAGCCAGTGCTGAAATAAACTGGGACTGGAGGCTGCTTGCATCGCTTGTATGCCAGGAGTCGAGGTTCGACCCCGGTGTTGAATCGTGGGCCGGGGCATACGGACTGATGCAGATAATGCCGGAGACGGCAGACAGGTTCGGCGTCGACATTAAGGCCTCGCCCGAGAATAATATTAAAGCCGGGATCATGTATATCAACTGGCTCCATTCGATATTTGATCAAAGGATAGAAGATGAACAGGAGCGGATTAAATTTATTCTTGCATCATACAATGCCGGGCCGGGACATGTCTTAGACGCCATGAAGCTGGCTGAGAAAAACGGCATGGATCCCCACAAGTGGAACGACAACGTTGAGAAATGGCTCCTTAAGAAATCAGATCCTCAATATTACAACGACACGGTGGTTAAAAGCGGTTACTTTAAAGGTACCGAGTCAGTCAACTTCGTAAGGGATATACTCGACCGCTACGAACATTACAGCAACATGATACCGGTAACTGTCCCCAGTCTGGCCGGGATTCTTGTAAAATAGCGTTAGGCTTTCCTGTCAGTCGTAGCGTATTGCTTTAACCGGAGTAATTCTGCTGATAAGCTTCGAAGGAACAAGAAGCATCAGAAGTATTATTGCCATTGTTCCTGCATTCAGGAAAACTATATGTAGCAGATCGAGATTAACAGGAACTGTCTTGATATAATATGAAGAAGGGTCCAGGGTTATCAGACCTGTCTTAAGTTGAATGAATGCCAGGCCTGTTCCGATAAGGTTGCCCCATAATAGCCCTTTGACAATAAGATATCCGGCCTGGTAAAGAAAGATATTTCTTATGGTGAGGTCATCAGAGCCAAGTGCTTTCAGGATACCTATCATATTTGTCTTCTCGAGGATCAGGATAAGCAGGCCTGAAATGAGGTTGAAGCCTGCAACAATCAGCATCAGGATGATGATGATTATCACATTCACATCCTGAAAATTCAGCCAGTCAAATATCTGAGGATATTTCCTCCGGACGTTTGTAACCCTGAAATTCTCCTCATCCTCAGATATCCTGTATCCGACGGCGTCGCTTACAGCTTCCGTCATCTCTTCGAGTTTGTCAAAGTCGTCGATAAATATCTCGAAACCGCTAACCTGGTCTTCCTTCCATCCGTTCAGCCTTTTTATATGTGCTATATCGCAGAAAACGTACATCTTGTCAAATTCTTCCAGGCTTGTTTCATAAATACCGCTTACGGTAAACTTTCTCTGCCTTGGAGGATCCTGTACAAAATACATTGCAAAAGAATCGCCGGTTCTGAGCCTGAGCATATCCGAGATCTTTTTGGATATTATCACCTCATCTGTCCTTACAGTGTCGGTTACGGTAAACACCCGGCCATCGACCATGCATGTCGAGAAATATCCCCAGTCGAAATCACTTCCCACACCTTTCAGTAAAACGCCCTGGATCTCCTCGTCGGTCTTAATAATTCCGGCTTTGGTCGCAAAAACCTGTATATGCCTGATTCCGGGTATTGTTCTGATTTTTTCAATGAAGCGCTGGCCCTGGCTTACAGGTGCTGTTTCGAGAGAGTAATTGGAGTCGAAATTGACGATCTGAATGTTTGCTCCGAAGCCCACAACTTTATCCCGTATCTCCTGCTTGAAACCCGTGAGTATCGATACTGCCAGTATCATCACTGCAAGTCCCATGGCAATACCGATAACAGCAATTACATTTATAGGTCTTGAGAAGGAAGTCCCCTCGCGCCTGCCCCTGATGAGGCGTTCTGCTATGAAATAGGGAAGGTTCATCGTCGCTTAGCGGATTCAAAATTAGCAAAATCTCTGTGCATCCACAGAGAAAAGAGTTAGTTTTACCACAGAAATTATGTCACCATGAAACTCCTGCTTCCTTTTTTTCTGATTGTAAGCTTTGCAGTTACATCCTGTCCGGCAGTGAAGAAGACTCCATTACCGGGTGTTCTCCGTTATGATGAATATGCCGGACTTCTTGCGGGAAGGTCTGTGGCTGTAACTGCAAATCAGACTTCCATGGCCGGAGAAGTTCATATCGTTGATTTTCTGCTTCAAAGAGGAGTTGCAATAAAGGCTATTTTCGCCCCCGAGCATGGATTTCGTGAAATGGCAGATGCCGGAGAGGCGATTATCGACGGGCGTGACGCAAAGACGGGACTTCCGGTAATTAGTCTTTACGGTAACCACAGAAAGCCGGCTCCTGATGACCTCAGCGGCATTGATGTGGTGATATTCGACATTCAGGATGTGGGAGTGCGATTTTACACTTACCTGGGGACACTTCACTATTTAATGGAGGCATGTGCCGAGAACGGTGTGAAATGTCTTGTCCTGGACAGGCCTGACCCGAACGGATTTTATGTCGACGGGAATGTTCTTGATACCGCCTACTCGTCTTTTGTCGGAATGCATCCCGTGCCTGTTGTTCATGGGATGACCGTGGGAGAATATGCAGGGATGATCAATGGGGAAGGCTGGCTGAAAGGAGGTGTTAAATGTGACCTTACAGTCATCAGCTGCCTTGATTACGATCATGGTATCTTATATGAACTTCCGGTTCGTCCCTCACCAAACCTGCCGAACCAGAATGCCGTTTACCTCTACCCGTCGATATGCTTTTTTGAAGGGACAACACTTTCACTGGGAAGGGGAACACCATTTCCATTCCAGGTTTACGGTTCACCCCATCTCCCCGACAGGGGATTCAGTTTCATACCCGTGAGCATGCCGGGGGCAAAAAATCCGCCGCTGATGGGTGTAAAATGCTTTGGCACAGACCTGAGAAATGCACTCGGTGAGGGATTGGTCCCGGATAAAAAGATCAACCTCGACTGGATCATCAATGCATATAAGGATTATCCCGAAAAGGAAAAGTTCTTTACCTCTTATTTTGACGTGCTGTCGGGAGGACCGGTGCTGCGTGAACAGATCATTGAGGGAATGACTCAGGAAGAGATAAGAGAGACCTGGCAGGAAGGCCTTAATAAATTCAGGGAACTCAGGAAGAGATATCTTTTATATAAGGAATGACTCGCGGGGACTTATCCCCAGGCCCTGAATTATTCAATTCTTCCCGGATAAACCCTGAGGGCTTCTGCAAGAACTTCCATGGCATTGGTGAGATCATCGATGTTTAGGACATAGGCTATCCGTGCTTCATTTTTCCCCAGTCCGGGGGTGGAATAAAAACCTGAAGCCGGGGCTATCATGACAGTCTGGTTTTTGTATTCGAACTCTTCCAGGATCCAGCGTGCGAAAATGTCTGCATCATCCACGGGAAGCTTCACCACAGTGTAAAATGCACCTTTGGGTTTTGGACATACCACACCGGGGATCCTGTTTAATGCTTCCACCATGAAATTTCTGCGGGAAGTATATTCAAGGTTCACCTCTTTAAAATATTCCGGGGGAGTATCTATTGAGGCCTCACCGGCGATCTGTCCCAGTCCGGGAGGTGAAAGTCTTGCCTGGGCATATTTGAGGGCTGTGGCAATAACCTCCCGGTTCCTTGTCACGAGAGCGCCGATGCGCACGCCGCATTCGCTGTAGCGTTTGGAAACAGAATCGAGCATTATCACATTTTCATCCACTCCTTCAAGATTCAGTGCTGAAAAATGCCCGGCGCCGTCGTAGCAGAATTCGCGGTATGCCTCATCTGAGAAAAGAAACAGATCATGCTTTTTGATTATTTCACCCAACTGACGGATCTCATCTCCGGAGTACAGATAACCTGTAGGATTGTTGGGATTGCAGATAATTATACCCCTGGTACGTGGTGTGATCTTCTTTTCTATTTCTGCTATCGGGGGTAGAGCGAAATCATTCCCAATGTAGGACGTAACCGGAACGATCTTAATTCCTGCCGATGTAGCAAAACCGTTATAATTTGCATAGAACGGCTCGGGAGTGATGACTTCATCACCGGGGTTGACACATGAGTTAAAGGCAAAAAGAATAGCTTCCGATCCTCCGGTTGTAATAAGGAGATCGGTGTAGTCGATCTTAATGCCTATTCTGTTATAGAAACCTGCAAGTTTTCTCCTGTATGATTCATTGCCGGCCGAATGGCTGTACTCAATCACTCTTGAACCCAGGTTACGTATGGCATTCAGGGCAACATCCGGTGTTGGGATATCGGGCTGGCCTATATTGAGATGATATACCTTACGGCCTTTTCTTTTGGCTTCATCGGCATAGGGAGCCAGCTTCCTTATCGGTGAAGAGGGCATTGCCTTTCCTTTGTCGGATATTGATGGCATGATAAGATTTATTAATTCATGGAAGCCCAAAGGTACTAATAACAAAGCAGAATTTGTTTGACAAATCTCATGGATATCATTATCAGCTTGTGTGAAAAGAATGATTTTTCCCTTTACCGGTGAATGCTCTTCAGAAACATGCCTGCTACCTTCCTGTCAGAGTCCTTTTCAGGTCTGGCTTATCACGTATGACGAATTTTTATATTTTTGCGTTTTCATCCCTGCGGATATTAATAAACCTGATTCGATGGAAATTCCGACAAAATATGAGCCTGGCCGAGCAGAGAGCAAATGGTATGACTATTGGATGAAGCATGGTTTTTTCAGAAGTGTTCCTGACGGGAGAGAACCCTATACCATTGTCATTCCTCCTCCCAATGTAACAGGAGTTCTGCACATGGGTCACATGCTCAACAACACCATTCAGGATGTGCTTGTGAGAAGGGCGCGCATGCTTGGGAAAAATGCATGCTGGGTTCCGGGAACAGACCATGCTTCCATTGCAACCGAAGCCAAGGTTGTGGCAAAACTGAGAAGTGAAGGGATCAATAAGAACGATCTTACCCGTGAACAGTTTCTTGAACATGCATGGGACTGGACACATAAACACGGCGGTATCATTCTTGAACAGCTGAAAAAACTTGGAGCCTCCTGCGACTGGGAAAGGACTCTTTTCACCATGGACGGGGATCGCTACGATTCTGTTATTAAAGTCTTTGTCGATCTGTATAATAAAGGATTGATATACAGGGGAGTAAGGATGGTAAACTGGGATCCACAGGCAAAAACCGCAGTGTCGGATGAAGAAGTTTACTTTACAGAGGAGCAGTCAAAGCTTTATTATGTAAGGTATAAAATAGCCGGATGGAATGATTATGTTACGGTTGCAACAACAAGGCCGGAGACTATTCTTGGTGACACCGCCGTTTGTGCCAACCCTGCCGACGAAAGGTACAGGCATATAAAGGGAAGAAAAGTGATAGTCCCGATGGCAAACCGTGAAGTGCCATTCATATTTGATGATTATGTCGATATGGAATTCGGTACAGGATGCCTCAAGATCACACCTGCCCACGATATCAACGACTATGAGATAGGGATGAGGCATAAGCTGGAGTCGATAGATATTTTCAATGACGACGGTACTATCAGTGAGGCGGCAGGTATGTTTGCTGGAGTAGACAGGTTTGCTGCCAGGGATCTTGCAGAGCAGGAACTTAAGAAATCAGGAAACCTTATCAGGGTTGTTTCGTATAATAATAAGATAGGCCGTTCTGAAAGGACCCATGCCGTAATTGAACCACGGCTGTCAACACAGTGGTTCCTCAGGATGGAGGACATATCCAGACCTGCTCTCGACGCTGTCATGAAGGGCGGAATCCATCTGCACCCTTCCAAATTCAGGAATCTCTATCGCCACTGGATGGAAAATGTCCGCGACTGGTGTATCAGCAGGCAGTTATGGTGGGGCCACAGGATCCCGGCATGGTACTATGGCAATGGTGAGTGTGTGGTTGCCGGCAACGTGACGGAAGCACTGAACCTGGCAAAGGAAAGAAGCGGCGACAAATCGCTGACTGAAGCAGATCTGCGACAGGATGAGGATGTCCTCGACACATGGTTCTCGTCATGGCTATGGCCAATCACCTCGTTCGACGGCATAAACAAACCTGGTAACCCCGACATAAAATACTATTATCCTACAAATGATCTTATTACAGCTCCCGAAATTTTGTTCTTCTGGGTTGCACGGATGATCATCGCCGGGTATGAATTTATGAATGAAAAGCCTTTCAGGAACGTATACCTCACTGGTCTTGTAAGGGATCAGCAGAGAAGAAAAATGTCAAAGTCACTTGGAAACTCACCAGAGCCGCTTGACCTGATAGCGAAATTCGGTGCCGACGGAGTCAGGGTAGGGATGCTTTTATGCTCTCCTGCCGGTAACGACCTCCTGTATGATGATTCACTGCCCGAACAGGGACGTAATTTCGCCAATAAGATCTGGAATGCCTTCAGGCTTGTAAAGGGATGGAAGGTTGATCCGCATATATCACAACCCCCAGCACCCGCTGCAGCGGCAATATGGATGGACGAAGCCCTTAAGAAGGCTACGGCGGAATCGGATACGAACTTCAGGAAATTCAGGATATCGGAGGCGCTCATGATTGTATACAGACTATTCTGGGATGAGTTCTCAGGATGGTACCTTGAGGCTGTGAAACCTGAATTTGAAAAGCCCGTAGACAGCATTACCTATAAGAATACTATTGCATTTTTTGACAGGCTTCTGAGACTTCTCCATCCCTTCATGCCATTTATCACCGAGGAAATATGGCAGAAGCTTGAGCCCAGGCAGGATGGAGAGAGCATTATGATAAGCCAGATACCTCATACCAGAAAATATGATCACTCAAAGGTGGAGAGATTTGAAACGGCCAAGCAGATAATCAGTTCTGTCAGGAGCATCAGGAAACAGAAAGATATTCCCCTGAAGGAAAAACTTGTTCTTTTCATCAGAGCAGATGAACCTTTATATCATAAAGAATTTCTGCCTGTTGTACTGAAACTGTGTAACCTTGAGGAAGTCAGGTTTACAGACAGACGGGGGGAAGACTCGGTATCTTTTATGGTAGATACCTGCGAATACTACATACCGCTGAGCGGAAAAATTGATACGGAGGCTGAAGCTGCAAAAATCGCGACTGAGCTTGATTATCTGAGAGGTTTCCTCGTGTCTGTAATGAAAAAACTTGATAACAGGAATTTTGTGCAGAATGCCCCTGCGAATGTTCTGGACACTGAACGTAAAAAGAAAAGCGACGCGGAATCAAAGATAAAACTGCTGGAAGAGAGGCTGAAAGAATTAAGGAACAGATAGACTCCTTATCCTCCGTGATGGGTTCAGTGAATCACCTTTCTGACCAGGTAATTTTCATTCACAGTAGCAAGCTCCCAGCCGCTGTTGATAACAAGATGCCATCCCTCGCCTTCGATACGGTTCCTGTCGGCCTTATATCCCTTCGAGGTTATCCGTACATATTTCAGATTATTGGAAACCAGGCACCCGCCTTTTTCGACTGTCAGTTTCCCCCAGTTATCAGAAACCCTTATTGCACTGTATAGAGTTCCGAGGGTATCCATGGGGTGGACATCCGAATCTTCAAAATCGAAGTAGGGACTCTCAAGCTCAAAGATCACGACGGGTTTTTCAGTGAAGGTGCTGGTAAGCCTGTGCAGCCGTGATTTAATTTCCTCAGTCCTTTGTGCCTCTTCTTCCTGGATCGAGCTGATATCGTAGTTCAGGGCAATGCTTCCTGCAACATCGCGGCAGACTTCAGGTAACTGGATATCGTACTTATCCATGATTTCCCTGCTCAGGTCGACATTTTCGGAGCGTATTGTTGTGAAATCATAGCCCCTGCGATATAGAAGATTGGCATACAGTGCCCCGGTAAGAGCTCCGTATGATCTTGTAAAAGAAGGCATTGAATAAGTCCGGTCGAGAAACTCCAGCAGGCGTTGCTGATTCTCCTCAGGACTGTCTGTCGAAAGAAGGATGTAAGTGAATGCTGCCAGTCCTTCATAATTTTCGAACTTTATTTCATCGCTGATATACCCGGGGTACATTTCTCTTTTAGATCCCTTGAAAACGAGAGCATCTCTTATTGCCACCCTCTGTTCCTCTCCTTCAGATGTAACAGCTTTTTTAAGTGCTTTCCATTCGAGCTTAATCCAGAGTCGTGCATTTTTTTCATCGACGTAATTTCTTATGAAGCCCGATGAAGTGTACCCTATTGATTCCTGGTAACAGTGGAAAAGTGCATGTACAGCCCTGTTGATTATGCGGAACTCGTCTTCCTGAACCGGAAGGGGTGCCATTGCATAGAGTGTCCCGCCATAATAGACTGCAATGTTGTTAACAAGAAGTTCCCGGGGATAGGTTCCCGTATATACTCCTTCCCTTAATTTTAAAAGCCCCTGATGGTCGGGTTGATTTGCAATAATTTTCCTGGATGCCCTGTCGACGTACATTACCGGACCGTAAAGATTTTTCCCCCAAAGTTCTCCGTTGTCCCTGTTGCAAACGTTTTCTACCTTCCTGAAATATGCGATAGCTTTTTCAGGAGTCAGGTATATGTCCTGTGCTTCCTCCCGGCATCCTGCAAAAAGAAGAGGCACAATCAGGAACATCCATTTATTCATGGGCAAAAATTTTCAGTTCCAAAAATAGTCAAAAAAAACTATTGTAGGAATCTTGTTGAGTTACAAATCCGAAATATGACATTTGACATGGAGCCGTTGGTTATAAATATCTATTTTTACTTTTCTAAAAATAACCGTTAAGTATATGGTGAACAATGAAATATCGATGAATCCCAATGATCTTGCCAGATTCCTGCAGAAACCTGCCAGGGATTTCACCCGTGATGATATAGTCCGTTTCTTGGAAGCCCGGAATATTTCGATGGTAAATTTCAGGTACATTGCTGAAGACGGGAAACTCAAGACACTCAATTTTGTTCCTTACAGCAGGGAACACCTGATATCAATACTCACTGCAGGAGAAAGGGTTGACGGCTCAAGTCTCTTTTCCTTCGTGGAATCGGGATCGAGTGACCTTTACGTAATTCCCCGTTACCGTACGGCCTTCCTGAATCCTTTTGCTGCAAATCCTTCGCTGGAAATACTATGTTCATTCTATAACAGTGAGGGTAAACCTCTGGAGAGTGCACCCGAATACATTCTCAGGAAAGCATATACGCGGTTTACGGAGAAGACCGGTTTAAAGTTGAGAGCCTTTGGGGAACTGGAATACTATATCAAATCACCTCACAACAACCTTTATCCTCTTGTTGACCAGAAAGGATATCACCAGGCCAAACCTTTTGCCAAATTTGAGGAGATGAGGGTGGAAGCACTTGATTATTGTGCCAGGGCCGGATGCCGGATCAAGTATGGCCATTCGGAAGTGGGGAGTTTTACCAGGGAGGGAGAAGACTTTGAACAACACGAAATTGAATTTCTTCCCGTTGAACCCGAAGAAGCTGTCGATCAGCTTCTTATTGCGAAATGGATACTTAGGATGCTTGGCAGCCGCTACGGTGTGGAAGTTAGTTTTGCTCCCAAAATAACTGTTGGCAATGCAGGTTCAGGTATGCATATTCACATGATGCTTGAAAGAGATGGGAAGAATGTGATGGTCGAAAAAGGAATCCTGAGCCCTGTTGCAAGAAAAATGATCGCAGGCATCCTTGATCTTTCAAAGGCCCTGACAGCTTTTGGCAATACCATTCCCACCTCTTATCTCAGGCTGGTACCACATCAGGAGGCACCTACAAATATTTGCTGGGGCGACAGGAACAGGTCAGTCCTGATAAGAGTACCCCTTGGCTGGAATGGAGCCATGAACATGATCAGGGATGCCAACCCTGCCGATAAAACCGGATTTCCCGATATGCCTGCCAAGCAGACCGTGGAACTCAGGTCGCCCGACGGATCGGCGGATCTCTATAAGCTGTTTGCCGGACTGGTTGTTGCCATCGGGAACGGACTTGAAATGCCGGATGGCCTGGACAGGGCAGAAAGGCTTTATGTCGATTATAATGTTTTCAGCAACCATGATGCCGCCGCAGTAAAAAAACTTGAATCATTACCTGCTTCATGCTGCGAATCGGCAGACAGTCTTCTTGAAAGAAGGTCTGTTTTTGAAAAGGACGGTGTATTTCCGGCCGGTGTGATCGACAATGTCGTAAAACGTCTCAGGGGATATGAAGACAGGGGATTAAGTGAGAAACTCTATAACAAGCCTGAGGAAATAGCTAAGTTGGTAAGTCGTTTTCTGCATTTTGGATGATGAGCGGGAAATACGAGGAACAGGATCCCCAATTTCCTATGTGGTGCTGTTTTAAGGATCCTATATGGGATTAAACTGCTTTAAGGCTCATGTCGAGGCTCTTAATATGATGTGTAAGAGCGCCTACTGAGATGTAATCGACACCGCATTCGGCATAGGACCTTACCGTTTCAAGGGTTATGCCTCCTGAAGATTCGGTTTCATATCTTCCTCCTATTATGTTTACAGCCGTGAGTGTATCACCGATGCTGAAATTGTCGAGCATGATCCGGTTTACACCACCGGTTGCCATTATCCGTTTGACATCATCGATGCTTCCGGCTTCAATTTCAATTTTTAGCGTCCTCCTGTTGTTCCTGAGGTATTCCCTGGTTTTTTCAATGGCATTTTCAATGCCGCCTGCATATTTTATATGATTGTCTTTCAGCATTATCATATCGAAAAGGCCCATCCTGTGATTCAGCCCGCCTCCAATCCTGACAGCTTCTTTTTCAAGGAACCTCATCCCGGGAGTGGTTTTACGGGTATCAAGGATCTTTGCCTTCAATCCCTCAATCCTCTTTACATATTCGCTGGTGCTGGTAGCTATTCCACTCATCCTCTGCATTATGTTGAGAACAAGACGTTCTGATTTCAGTATCGATTGCTGGCGGCCTGATACAATCAAAGCTATATCACCAGGCTTTATTTCCCCACCGTCGCCGATAAGTATCTCACATTCGAGGTCTGCGTCGATTTCTGAAAAAATTTCCTGAGCCACTTTTGTTCCGGCCAGAATGCCTTCTTGCTTGACAAGCAACCTGGCTTTTCCCTTTGCATCCCATGGGATGCATGCCAGGGATGAGTGGTCGCCGTCACCGAGATCTTCACCGATGTTTCTCAGTATAAACTCACGAAGGATTCTGTTTCCCATTTTCAAGGTCGATACGTATAAGATGGATCAGCGGGCCCTTGTCGACTGTTTTCATCAGAAAATATACACGGAAATCCCCTTTCTCGGTCTTCAGGTTCCCGATGGCATACTGGACGTCATTCTTTACTCCCTGGTATCTTATAATGAATTCTTTTGTGGGATGAGTGGCAAAAAATTCTTTCAGGATCGCTTCGGCAACATTCTTTTTGTAGAAATCCTCTTTTTGCGGAAGAAGCAGCTCTACCGTTGAGTTAAGATATTTTGAAAGTTCAGCCGCGTTGCCTGCCCTGAAGGCTACTGAGATACCTGCGGGTATCCTTGCCTGTTCCTGGAGGGAAGGGTTCACGGAACCTGCCAGAAGCGATAGTACCATAAAAACACTGATAATATTCATCTTTTATATTTTGGTTCCCGGAATGAGCCTAATCTGACACAAATTTAACATATTTCGCTAAAGAAAAGCTTTCCGTCTTTCATAATTGGTTTCAGACTTATTAATTATATTTTTGTATTTATTCCTGTGAAATATGGTATTCACAAAAGTCGGGCCAGTTTTATGAAAATCGCAATATTACAAACCGGCAAAACGACCGAAAAATTTATTTCCGAAGGTGTGGAGATGTATATGAACCGGTTGAGAAAATATTGTCAGGCTGAAATAATAACCATTCCTGACCTGAAAAATACCAGGAATATGCCTGCTGAGGAGCAGAAGCTGAGGGAAGGAAGAATGATAATGAAGACACTGGGGAAAGATGATTTCCCGGTTCTGCTCGACGAAAGAGGGAAGGAATTTTGTACAATTGAGTTTGCTGCCTGGCTTGAAGAAAGACTTCATATTAAAAGCAGGAGGCTTGTTTTCATAACAGGAGGACCCTGGGGATTTTCCGATGAAGTAAAGGAGGTCGCAGGATTTAAGCTTTCTCTTTCAAAAATGACTTTTCCTCATCAGTTAGTACGATTATTGTTTGCAGAACAATTATACAGGGCATTTACAGTTATCAGAGGTGAACCATACCATCACGAATAGCTAATAATCAGTCTGATGAAAGAAAAATACCGTCTCCGTCTGATGATAATTGTTCCGGTGCTGTTATTACTCCTGGCAATGGTGTCGGAGTCATTATATTTCAGCGACCTTGAATACAGGTACAGAACAGCCCGCTTCAACAGGATACTTCATCAGAAAGAAAAAATGACGGAGGAATGTCTCAGGAGCCTTGAATCCCTTACAGCTCATGGCGGATTGAATGACACTGTCCCGGCCAGCAATCTTCTTTCATCTGCCCGCAACAATGACATTACTGTTCTGCAGTATCTCGACAAAAAACTGGTTTACTGGTCGGATAATGATTTTGATGTTCCGATGGTATTCGATGATTCTCTTTATGCCCGCCCGATTATCTTCCTGCAGAACGGATGGTTTCTTCCGGTGACCCTGCGTTCCGGAAATGAAGCCCTGGTTGGTCTTCTGAGGGTGCGAACCGATTATGAATTAGAGAATGAGATAATTAGAAGCGGATTCAGCAGGGATTTCAGGATACCTGACGACGTAAGGTTCAGCATCAGTGATGAGGGATCACAATACAGGATAAGCAACAGCAGTGAAACCTTCCTCTTTTCACTTCATTTTCCTGACAAAAAAAGTAATTCCGCCTTCATTTTTGTGCCCCTGCTTTTCTGGACCTTGCTTTTTGCCATGCTGATTTATACCGGTAATGAGATAATCAGAAGGATCCGTCCGGGGAAAAATTCAGTCGCGGGATTCCTCCTCTGTCTGACGCTTTTCACAGCAATCTATGCCTTCCTTTTGCTTACAAAAAGGCCTGCGACATTATTCAGGACAGAGTTATTCTCCTCATACCTTTTCTCCTATAATAATCTGATCCCTTCGCTGGGGCATCTTCTGGTTCTTGCTGTACTTGGAGCCGATATGGCTTTAATGATTCATCGTTTCATCCGTCCTGAATCCACAATCTCAGGACCCCAGGTCAAAAGCCTTGCAACTGTGGGATTTTTTCTGGTTTCTGCTGCTCTGTTAACAGGCATATTCCACACTCTGTTCAGTCATCTCGTCGCTGATTCAAACATCAGCTTTGAAGCCTATAAAGTGCTGTCACTGGACTTTAATTCCGTGGCAGGATTTTCATCGATGGTACTAATGTTCGTTGTTCCGCTTCTGTTATCATTTACTGCGATCCGTACCGGTGAGAGAACCAGCAGAGGAGGAACGGGGATTGCCGTTATTTTTTCAGTTGCTGTATTGATCGCATTTTTACATCGCGACAGATCTTCACTCATTGCCGTCACCGTTTTATTCCTTCTTATGCTATTCATTGTCAGGATATCGGTGAGGAAACAAAACCTTTTGTTCAGCACACCCCTCATATTTTCGCTTCTTTTCGGACTTTACAGCCTTTATGTGATAACAGGCGGTTCGGAGAAGAAAATAACAGAGAAAATGAAAATACAGGCTCTTTCCTTCTCGACCGATCATGATCCTGAAGCCGAACATCTCATTCTGGATATGTGGCCTGCCATGATGGGTGACTCTGTTTTGAAGGGGATGATGGAAAGCCAATTTTTTCAGGCTGATCAAGATATCATTTCTGATTATCTCAGGACAAAATATTTTAACGGTTACTGGGGAAATTACAATTACAGTATCTACCTGTGCCGCAGTGATGATCCGCTGAAAATAGGACAGACTAACGAGCTGATTGACAACTGCTTTGATTTCTTCAGCGACAGGACTGAAAAATACGGACACAGGCTTGCCAATACCGGGTTCTGGTTTTTCGACAATCAGGGAGGCAGATCGTATTATCTCGGCGAGATGAAATTCGGGAACTTACAGTCAACGACACATGGTCTGTTCATAGAGCTTTACAGCGATGTCAACCTTTTCCTGCCGGGATATTCGGAATTGCTTCTCGACAGGCGCTTTCGTGGTCATTCCGATATTAAGGACTATTCCTTTGCAAAGTACATCAACGGAGAGATAGTTCTGAAGTCGGGTGATTTCGCTTACAGCAAGAACGATGACGAATATATAGGCAGGGATGCCGATTACAGGATATTCAGGTCGGGCAGGTACAGCCATGTATTGTACAGGAACGGAAATGCCACGGTCATACTAAGCAGGCCGGAACTCAATGCCGGCAACCTTCTGATAACCTTTGCCTACCTCTTTGCCTTCATCTTTATCTTCGGAAATCTTCTGAGCCTTCTCATCCGCAGACCGGCGATAAACAATCTGATTAATCTGAATTTCAGGCAGAAACTGCAGATGACCTTCATCGCGATCCTTTTATTTTCATTCACACTCATCGGGATCATCATTACCCACCTTACTGTAATGGAATACCGGTCGAATCATTATGACAACATCACAGAAAAGCTTAATTCAATTTACCTTGAACTCGATTCCAGGCTGGCAGGAGAGCAAAGCCTGGAGCAAGACTGGATGAACAATTCAGGCAACTCGCTGAACCAGATTCTTATAAATTTGTCAAACATCTTCAATACCGACATAAACCTGTATGATCTTAACTGCATATTGATGGCCACTTCCCGTGCCGAGATATTTTCACGCGATCTTACAGGTATCAGGATGAATAATGTGGCGATGAACAACCTGAAATATTTGAAAAAAACCTTTTTCTCCCAGACCGAGACTATAGGTACCCTGAAGTATGTTTCAGTTTATGTCCCGTTCTATAATATTGACAATGATGCTATTGCATATCTGAACCTTCCATATTTCAGGATGCAGAGCGTTCTGGCCAGAGATATCTCCAACCTTATAGTTGCTGTTATTAATTTCACACTTCTCCTGGTTCTGATAACAACCGCACTTGCTGTTTTCATCAGCGGCAGACTCACATCACCTCTTTCTATGCTCAGCAAAGGGCTGGCATCCGTTGAACTGGGAAAGAAAAGTGAACATCTCATATACAAAGGCAGTGATGAGATAGGAGAACTGGTAAAGCAATACAACAGAATGGTTGATGAGCTTGATCAGAGTGCCAGGAAGCTGGCCGATTCAGAGCGGGAATATGCCTGGAGGGAGATGGCAAAGCAGATTGCTCATGAGATCAAAAATCCTCTTACCCCAATGAAGCTTAATGTACAGCAGCTTTTGAAATCATGGAAGGACAGAATTCCGGGGTTTGGAGAAATACTGGAGGGATTCTCCCGCAATCAGATTGAGTATATCGATAATCTTTCGTCAATAGCATCGGCGTTTTCGGCATTTGCAAAAATGCCCGGAAATAAACCTGTTGAAACAGATCTTCTGGAACAGATACGTACCACACTGGAACTTTTTCTTAATACCGATAACGTGTCTTTCAGCGTTGAGTGGCCCCGTGAAAGCAAGGTAATTATCTTTGCCGACAGGGAACAACTGAGCGGGATCTTCTCAAACCTGTTCAAGAACAGCATACAATCGATTCCTTCGGAACGGAAGGGAATTGTTGAAGTCGGCATAGAGGTAGCAGGCAACAGGGTTATTGTTTCGGTAAAAGATAACGGACAGGGTATACCTGATGATCTGAAGGGGAAAATGTTCACACCAAATTTTACTACCAAATCCTCAGGTACCGGCCTTGGTTTATCGATTGTAAAGAAATATGCTGAAGGAGCTAAAGGAAGGGTGTGGTTTGAATCAGAAGAAGGAAAAGGGACCACCTTCCATGTCGAATTTCCGCTCATGTATACAGTAGAGCGTCCCGGATTATCCCATAATGAGTAATAAACTCAGGGGAATTGTATAAATATTTAGTTATATTAGCAGTTCAACTCGGCCGGATGACAGGAAAGATGTCTTGCAATATTAAGTGTTTAATTCTGAGTCTGTTATTCTTTTCAGCCAGCCTTTCTTCTCTCTATTCACAAAAGAACATCAGCGGAGTGGTCAACAGGTATGCCCGGGTGACCTCTTTCGGAACCGATTATGTAATTGTCAGTGATGATGGTCCGAATGCCGGTCAGATAGCCGGCTTTGAAGCCGGTGATACCATACTTCTCATACAGATGAAAGGTGTCAGGACCTATGTGGCTGAGGGAGTCTCATACGGAACTCTTGAAGGAACTGTCGGATTGCCCGGCAGGCACGAGTTTCTGATCGTTGAAGATGTTGATGAACCCTCTAAGAGGATAACCTTTCGCAACAATATCTCAAACACATCCTTTAATACTGATGCCTGCCTTCAGATAGTTTATGTCCCATCTTTCAATGAAGCAGTTGTAAGTACGAACCTGACGTGCGAACCATGGGACAGCCTGAAAAAGACGGGAGGTGTGCTGGCAGTGATAGCTGACAGGACACTGACCCTTAACGATTCAATAATTGTCAGTGGCAAGGGATTCCTGGGCGGAGCAATATCTCCCGGCATGGGAGTATGTATTCAGGCTGATGTTGACAAAATGTACAAATATGCCTATTCCGCAACCACCGACAGTGCCGGGTTCAAAGGTGAAGGCCCTGTGTCATGGGGTTATATCTCTTCATCAAATATACCTCCAATTTATCCCTTATTTGGCAAAGGAAAGGGTTTTAATTTTTCTTCAGGCGGCGGAGGAAACGGAAGATTGTCGGGTGGTGGTGGCGGAGGTAATTACGGCGGTGGCGGAACCGGAGGACAGGAGCTTGGCTGTGCACCCAACAGACCCGGAGGTCTGGGAGGTCTTCAAATCAAGGGAACCTTCCTGGCCACGACACTGAAAAGCTTATTGCCCGGCAGCGGGGGCGGAGCCTCAACTTATCTTACGGGAGGTACACCTTCTCCCGGAGGTAATGGAGGAGGTGTCGTCATAATTGTCGCCGATACGATAAACGGTAACAATTATGCAGTCCTTGCCGACGGCGGAAGCGGAGGTAAAGCCTTCGGAAACGGAGGAGCAGGCGGTGGAGGAGGAGGAGGATCTGTTGCCATTTATGGTCAGACCCTTCTGAACATGACTCTTTCTGCAAGAGGAGGCAAAGGAGGAGACCATGAGTTACTCTTCGGAGAGGGCGGTGGCGGTGGTGGTGGTCTGATAACGACCAACACACCATTATCATCGACAGGAATAGTCAGATTATTTAACGGTGGTGCCGTAGGGACACGCCCCGGAACGCCAACCGGAACAGGAGGAGGTTCGGGAGAAAGTACAACAAACTGGGTTCCCATACTCAACGGTTTTCTTTTCAATTCAATACGGTCGTCGGTGACGAATAACCAGGTCGATTCAATTTGTTCAAATGTTATCCCGCCGGTCATAACAGGTACATCTCCTATTGGCGGTTCAGGTAATTACAGCTATACCTGGCTTAAAAGCCTTACCGGCGAAGCCCCCTGGGAACCTGTATTAGGTGCAACATCAAAAGATTATACTCCTACCGCACCTGAACCTGTAACATTCTGGATAAGACGCCGTGTGGAGGATAATTCCACCTTCCTCGTCGACTCAAGCAAGGCGGTAAAAATGATCGTACAACCCGCTATTACCGGCAATATCGTCGGTAAGGATACCGTAATATGTTACGGGCAGGATCCTGAAAGCCTGATCCCACTCAATGCAGGGCCCTCAAACGGTAATGGAATCTACCAGTATGAGTGGCTTCAGAACAACGATGATCTTGACTGGCCCGGATCATCAACGGCAACAGGCACCTTCAGCCAGGATTCATACGACCCTTCATCCCTGACACAGACGACTTATTATGCCAGAAAAGTCACTTCAGGCCGCTGCCTGGACTACAGTCCTTCGGTAAAGATTACGGTTCTGCCAACGGTAACCGGTAATAATATTGTCAGGTCCGATTCCATAATATGTGAAGGCACACTGTTCGATATACTAAGTGCTACCGGTCCTTCAGGAGGTCTGACAGGAGATTACGATTTCCAGTGGCAGGACAGCACGGCGTCAGGAACATGGCAATCAACATCAGCAGCAGATATTGCAGCTGATTACCTGCCCGATACATCGAAATTTGAGACTACAGAAAAAATTTATTTCAGAAGGGTTGTCTACTCCGGTCCCGACAGTGTTTGTATAAACAGAAGCCTTCCGATCCTTCTCACCCGCTGGTTCAGTATCAAGGACAACGAAATTTCTGCCGATCAGACGATCTGCTCTGGAGATACACCGGCCGGTCTTACGGGAATAGCACCTTCGGGTGGTGATAATGTAAATTATTCATTCGCATGGCAGGACAGTACCGCCGGAGGTTTATGGAATGACATTTCATCGGTTGAGACACCATATTCACCGCCTGCACTTACCGACTCAACATGGTACCGACGCGTGGTAACCTCATCAGAGTGTGTGAATATAAGCAACAATGTAGCTGTAAATGTCCACGATCCGATTGCAGATAATTTTATTGAACCCGACACCACTATTTGCAGCGGATCTGATCCTGAAGAACTGAGGGGAAGCATACCTTCGGGCGGTGACGGTATTTTTGGATATCAATGGTATTCAAGCACCGACAATTTTGTTGCTGTGAATGATCAGGTTGCTGCGGCCGGAACACTGCAGAATTATGATCCCCCCTCACTTAGTTCAACTCTCTCGTTCAGGAGGGAAGTCATATCTGGTGCCTGCAGGCAGTTCAGTGATCCCGTTATGGTGAATGTACTACCTTCAATAACAAATAATACGATAGCTCCCGACAAAGGGGAGGTTTGTTATAATACCGTTCCCGGAATAATAACAGGATCTGCCCTCAGTGGCGGAGCAGGCGGAACTCCCCTGTGGGAATGGCAATCCAGCAATGACAATGTTCTGTTCTCAACCATCCCCGGGGCCGGCAGTCAGAACTACACACCTGCAGATCCTCTTACTGAACAAACCTGGTTCAGAAGGATAATAAGATCGGGGCCGGAAAATTGTTGCATCGATACTTCAGATGTGGCTGTTATAAACACTCTTGCGCTCCCGTCGGCAATCCTTGCTACAGTAAACGATACCACCATATGCAGCGGATCGGATGTTGAACTTAAGATCAGGCTCACAGGAGCACCGGGCTGGACTTTGGTTTATAATGAGAACACTACCCCTGTGACTGTAAACAGCATATCATCTCCGGAACATACTGTTCTGAGGACCCCTGTAGCCACGGCTGGAGTTCAGACTCTTACATATTCACTGACTTCGCTTACCGACAACAATGGATGTGAAGCTCCCCCGGCTTCACTGACGGGTTCACGCAACACACTGTTGTACAGGAGCCCTGTGGCAAATGCCGGTCCCGACGACAGGATATGCGGTCCGGAATATACCCTCGCTGCAGTTCCTTCTGACGGAGCAGGTGCATGGACCTTCCCGCCTGCAGTTGTAAGCGGTGACCCCGGACTTTACAATACATCAATAAAAATCGATTCGTCGTTTACCACCGCTAATGTTACGTACAAATTCTACTGGGAGGAAAGTAACTGGAACTGCATTTCAAAAGATTCTGTAACAATTGTGTTCGATAACAGAATAGAAGCTGTTGATGCCGGAGAGGATATTAACATTATGTCGTTCGACAATGCAATCAGCCTTTCGGCAAGTCCGACACAGATTTTTGAGACAGGTACATGGACTGTTGAGGAAGGAACGGGAGAATTGAAGCAGGCCGGGAATAATGTAACTGATGTGACAGGACTGTCAACAGGGATAAACACCTTCAAATGGACCGTTGAGAATGGGGCCTGCAGACTTGAGGATCTCGTTACTGTTGTGATATCTAATCCTGTGATCCAGGAAGCCATTTCTCCCAACGGCGACTTTGTAAATGACACCTTACTGATTAACGGTATCGACTTCGAAACGCAGACGGTTGAGCTTACAATTCTCAACGGTGCAGGAAGCCCTGTTTATTCAACATCGAACGGTGAAGGCAGTTCCGGATGGGAAAACTGGACAGGAAAGAACCTCAAAGGTGACGAGCTCCCCGAAGGAACATATTACTACCTTCTGAAGGTGAGTTCCGGCAGGGTTCCGGGAAGAGTATCAAAGAAAAGCGGATTCATAATACTTAAACGATATTGATTTCAGAAAAAATCAGAAATAATATTCCCTGAAGAACAAGATGAGGAGAACGGCATTCATAATATCATTATTTCTGACACTGATAAACATCAGGGTGACATCGCAGGCACCTGATTCGGGAAGAATAATACTGGGCTACCCGGTTTATAGCCAGTACCTCCATAACGGGCTGATGATCAATCCCGCCTATGCCGGAACAAGAGGTTCCCTCAACGCCACCCTTTCTTACAGGATGCAGTGGATGGGTATTGCCGATGCACCCAGACTACAGACATTTTCCCTTCACACTCCTTTCAAGAACGACAAGGTGGCGCTCGGACTTGAAGCTCGTTTCATGCAGTACGGAATCTCCCGTTCATCAAATGTATATGCAGTTTATGCATATCATATACGATTTGCAAAAAGCCGCCTTTCGTTCGGGCTCAAGGCCGGAGCAGACATTTCAAACACCGACTATACAGGGCTTCTTGGCGTTTCCAGACCTGATCCGGTTTTTCCGGAGGAAGTTGTGTCATACGTTTTTCCGAATGCGGGAGCCGGAGTATATTATTCTTCCGACCGCATATTCGCAGGATTATCGGTTCCTTCCTTTCTCTTCTACCGGAGCTCGGGAGGTTCATCCACACAGGCGTACCATTCTTTCAGTGAGTACGACATCATCTTTTCGGCAGGAGGGCTGATCACATTCACACCCGACTTTAAATTCAAACCTTCAATGCTGCTCGATCTTTCGATGCATGATGCAGACAAGATCAATCAACTGGATATCAACGGCAATTTCATTATTTCTGATCTCCTTTGGGTGGGTGCTTCATGGAGGACAACCGAACAGGTTCTTGTAGCGCATCTTCAGGTAAATATAGGACAGCAGCTTATGATCGGATTTTCATACGATTATCCGGCTGGCAGACTGACAAATTATTCTAAAGGCTCAACTGAATTCATTCTCAGGTATGAATTCGGATCAAAGGTAAGTGCTTCAAATCCAAGATATTTTTGATTTATGCTGAAGCGATTTTCATATATAGCCATTCTCTTTCTGATAATAATGAACTGCTCTGCCCAGGAACAGAATCCTTCTATATACAAGGTATCACGACTTGCATTCAATTCAGGCATATTCAGTGATATCTCACCCGTGGTTTACAACGACGGAATTATCTTTTGCAGCGACCGCAGGTTCAGTGCAGTCAGAGACAGGAAAACATTTGAAGGAAGGAGGATATATAATCTGTGGTTTGCGGAAAGGCAAGACTCAGCTTCGTGGGGAAAGCCATCGGAGATAAAAAGTGAAAGAAGCTCCCTTTTCAACAGCGGACCCATGAGCATAGCGCCCGACGGTAAAACCGTTTATTTCACCAGCGATGTTGAAACCGGCAGGATAACGAAGAAACGTAAATTCATAAACCACAGCGGGATCTTCATTGCTGAGATGCAAGGTTCATCCCTTGTTTCTCTGAGACCCTTTGAATATAATAATCAGCAATATGATGTTGGACAGCCTTCATTGAGCAGGGACGGGAAATACCTTTTTTTCGCTTCCAATATGCCGGGGGGTATTGGTGGAGCAGACCTCTATTATTGCGAATGGCTTAACGGGAAATGGAGTGTTCCCGTAAACCTCGGACCGACAGTAAACTCAACGGCATCAGAGAATTTCCCTTTCATGCATCCTTCAGGAAGACTGTATTTTTCATCCGACAGGCCGGGAGGACCTGGTGGTATGGATGTTTATTATACGTCCTTATACCATGGTGCATGGGATAATCCGGTTGCTATGCCTGACCCGATAAACTCCCCCGATGATGATTTTGCCTTTATTGTCGGAGAAGATATGAGCAAAGGTTATTTTACCTCCAACAGGCAAAAGAATGACGATATTTATGCATTTTCGTCAATTATAATAAGAAAAGCATCATGCGATACTCTCATTGAGAATTCCTACTGCTACCAGATGGTCGAAGAAAATTCCATCAAGTACGATTCAATACCTTTCAGGTATGAATGGACTTTTGGAGACGGAAGCCCCAAAGACACTGGTGCAGCAGTAATTCATTGTTATCCGGGTCCCGGTTCATACCTTATCAGACTCGATGCTGTTAACCTCATAACAAAGGAAGTTATTTACAATCAGAAGACTTACATGCTCGATATAGTTGATGAAGAACAGCCCTATATCACCAGCCCTGATACAGCCAGGACCGGACAGATTATAAAGTTCGATGCAGAGCAGACAAATCTGCCGGGCTGGAATATAATACAGTATTACTGGAATTTTGCCGATGAATCAATTGCTATTGGCAAGGAAGTTGATAAGGTTTATCTAAGACCCGGTACCTACAACATCCAGCTGATTGTTACCGCTGAACCCGGGCCCGATGGTGTTATAAGGGAATCCTGCGTTTGTAAAAATATTATTATTACAGGAGATCCCTGAATTTGAAAATTTATAATTTCGCATGTTTGATGAATCTTAGTAAGTTTATAATAATTACCGTCGTTACTCTTCTTTTTGGGAGCATAGCTCCTGTTTCAGGACAGGCTGTTCCGGGTGTTGATGAGAACATTCCTTTTCTTGTGACTTTTGGCAGGCAGGGAGAAACCTCATGGGGTGATGATGACTTTTACCAGGTGTGGTTTTTCAGTATTCCACAGGATTTCAACCAGCAGTTTTATATCAGAGTCTTTGATCCGGATTGTGGGGGAGAACACGACGAAATACAGGGTGAATTTAACAGCAGGACACAATTTTCAGTGTATGGCGGAGCCGGAGTCGATCCGGATGCCAACGAGGAATCAAAGGGACTTCTTAAAGGGATGAACTACAAAGGCGGAACCCTTCTTGCTTCAAGAGTCTTCGGAGGAGAACCTGTTTACGATAACAAGTACTATACTTTCGGACCTTTCAACCCGACCTCAGGCGATTTAAACAATAAATGGAAGGTTAGATTATTTAAGGTTGTTATTGAAGGAATAGCAGGTGACGACGGAAACCTTTACAGATTTTTCATGAGCCGGAACCCCGATAACGACGTACCTGTAGAAGGAGGTAATGCATTTACTTATGAGTACACATTCAGGATGTGGAACAATACAATGAGCGTTTCGCATATATATCCCTATGTTGATACAGGAGTAATTTTTATCAGGCAAAAAAACTTTGACTGGGATGATGACGGCCATATCCTGGTGGTTTCGAGGTACAAACAGGGTATAAACGCCACGATCTCAAATGAAGATAACTGGGAGGAATCAAGAATAACGATAGATCCTCTGGAAATTGGAGCTTCGCTAGATTTCCAGTTTCATAAGAAACAAACCCTGGTGAAAAACAATAATGTCGTGATCACTACCGAAAACCAGTATGGAGAGGCAATGCCTTTTTACAGCACTCCGATCGGTGGCGTTCCTGTTTATCAGCCAAGAGTTGGCGTTACCAAGATACCTAAGCCTAAAGGATAATCTGTGGAGGGGAACAGAGCAAGATCAATAAGAATTCTTATGGGTATCCTGTGGTGCCTTGTGATAGTACAGCCCACTGCCTACCCACAGTCATATCGTTTCAGAAACTATACATCGGAAAATGGTCTCCCGGGAGAATTCATATATACCATAGTTCAGGATGAAAACGGTTATCTCTGGACAGGCACAGGAACTGGACTAACAAAATTTGACGGATTCACCTTCTACAGAATTGAATTTCCCGATAATTTTTCCGGCAGGTACACTACAGCAGCAATCAGGGATAAAAACGGAAGGCTCTGGTTTGGATGCAATGACGGGACAGTATTTTACACCTCAGAAAATGACAGGCTATTACAGTTGCCTGCGGCAAATACCCGGGAGATAACTTCCATAATTGAAGGACCGGATAATTTTATATATGTAATTCCTCAACTTGAGTCAATCCTGAAGATCGACCCGGAAAATCCGGTGAATATCACCACCTTCAAGATCGATCCTGGCATTATGATGCTCTCGGCCTCTTTTACCGGTCAGGGTGATCTGCTTCTCGGAACCCAGCAGAATATAAGCAGATGCAGCTTTTCCGGAGGCAATTTCACAATTCTTGATACGCTCAACCGTTTCAATTATTTTTTCGTCACAGCTATTGAGAAGGTGGGAGACAGCGAAGTTTATGCCGCCGCAACAAACGGGAACGGTGTCTTCAGAATTGATCTTTCAGGGGAAGAAGCCTTTATTGAAAGGTTTGATAACGATCCCCGACTGGAGACCCTTGATATCGGATCAATTTATGAAGACAGGGATAATAACCTGTGGCTGTCTACAAACGGATCAGGTCTTTTCCGGATCTCTTTTTCCGGCACCGACCAATCCTCTCCCAGTATAAAGGCTTTCAATAAAAACAACGGTCTTCCCGGAGATAATGTAAAAATGGTTTTTCAGGACCTGGAAAGCAATTACTGGATCGGGCTTTTCGGTGATGGGCTATCAGTGCTGAATTCTCTGTCATTCAGCAACCATGCTCCGGGCACAACTCCCGAAACCAACAATATAATATTTGCCGGCAAGTATGGGAAGAACAGTTTCCTCGGTACTCCGGAGGGATTCTGGCTTTACGATAAAACGACCGGTAATGCGGGATCATTCACTCCCCTCAGACAGATCACCGGCAGTCATGAGATTTCATGTTACTTTATCGATGACAGAAATAATATCTGGATAGGCACGCGCGGAGGAGGTGTTTATCTGAGAGATACATCGGGCAAACTGCGGTTGTTCTACCGTAACGGTAATTCCAGTGAGGATTATGTAACCGACATTGATGTTGATAACGACCATATATGGCTGGGATCACTTAACGGAGTTGTTATCCTGGAAAGGAACTACAGTGCCGTAAAAGTGGTCGGCCGTTACAACAATTCTAACGGCCTGCCCCATAATATGATCAACCAGATATATCTTACAGGTAATGGTACTGCTGCACTGGCAATGAAGGCTGACCGTCTTTATACAATAGATCCCGGAAAAGGGGTTACAGCCGGGAAAGCGATTATGTACGGGACTACCATGAATGAAATAGTAGCAGTATGTGAAAGTAGTGACGGACATCTATGGGCTGCAACAAAAGGTAACGGTATTTTTGAGTTCTTCAGCGATTCGCTCAGATCTTACTCAAGATCCGACATGCTAATGTCGGATTACTGCTACAGCATAATGGCCGATTCGCTCGACAGGATATGGATAGGCCACCAGAGCGGATTCTCAAGATATAACAGGAAAACCGGAGTTATGCGGACTTTCGGGAATGATTTCGCAAAAGGAGGTCTTTGTAATACCCACGCCCTCTACGAGTCATCCGATGGAATGGTTTTCATAGGGACCAACGAGGGATTTATTACTTATGATCCTTCACGTGACATCAGGGCTGCCAGTGCTCCGCTGAATAATATCAATTTTATAGCTATCAATGATTCGGTATATCCTCTGAGGTCCTCATATACGCTTCCATACAGGAAAAGATATAATATTGTGGTCAACTATGTCGGGATCCATCTGGCTGATCCGGAAAAAGTTTACTATCAGACTTTTCTGAAAAATTATGAAGAGGACTGGGCACCTCTTTCACTGGAGAGGGAGGTCCGCTATACACCCACCGACGGTCGCTACAGATTTGAAATGAGATCATTTTTTGAAGACGGAAGGACAATTGAAAATCCGGCTTCTTTCGACCTGCTGATCAAAAAACCCTTCTGGCGGACATGGTGGTTCGTTTTAACTTCGGTTTTTGTTACAATATCAGTTTTTCTTCTGATAATACGGCAGAGGGAAAAAGCCCAGAAGAAGTTACAGGCATACCTTGAAACGGAACTGGCGGCCCGAACAAGCGTTGTCATGAAACAGAAGGACAAGATCGAACAGCAAAATATTGAAATCACGGACAGTATCAACTATGCAAAAAGAATACAGTCGAGTATACTCCCCGATGTTTCAAAGCTCACAGACACTTTCAGGGAAGCCTTCATCCTTTTCAGACCGCGCGATATTGTGAGCGGTGATTTCTACTGGTTCGATAAAGTCAGTGATGAAAAGTTCATTCTGGTCTGTGCAGACTCAACCGGACATGGCGTGCCGGGAGCCTTTATGTCGATGATAGGTTCTACCCTGCTTCAGGATATCATTATACGACAGCATATAACACGTCCTTCAGAGATCCTCAAAATGCTCGATGACCAGATATTTGCGACCTTAAACCAGAATATTGAGCTCGGGGTGTCCAATGATGGTATGGACATGGTGATCTGTGAGATTAATACAAAAAAACGGCAGATGAGATTTGCTTCGGCAATGAGGCCTGTAATTATTGTTGTCGACGGAGAGACTCTTTACATAAAAGGTAACAGGTATTCAGTGGGAGGCGAGTCGGTTATGGAGAAGTATTTCGATGACCAGGAGTATTACCTTAAGGAGGGAGATACTGTTTATCTGTTTTCTGACGGGCTTCCGGATCAGTTCGGCGGTGCCGACGGGAAAAAAATGAAAATAGCACGTCTTAAAAAGCTGATTGATGATATAACTGCCCATCCTTTGGAAAAACAAAAGGAGCAGGTTCTGGCTTATCTTGATGAATGGACAGGAGATTATGAACAGGTTGACGATATCCTTATGATAGGATTTCGTTTCTAAAGGGAATCTCCAAAAGTGTATATCCCGTTGAAAGAGAGAGGGATCTCACATGTAGTTTCCGTGTTGCTCGTGTTAAGAGCCCTGTCCTTTACAAAAAATTCATATTTAACAGTGTCGGTATCTCCGACGTCATAAAAGATATAGAGGAATGACACCGTAATGGTTCCTTTCAGTATTTTATTCTGGCCTTCCCTGTCCATGAAGGGGATCCTGTAGTCAGAAGGATTCAGAAAATCGTCCTCGGGTACTTCAGCGAATTGTCCTGCCGTTTTTTTGTAGAGTTTGAAAAATAGGTTTGACGTATCTGAATAATTACTTGAGGGCTGCTTTAGCCCCAGGTCACCGTCACCATCTTCAAAGTAAAAATTCAGTCTTCCTCCTTTATAGGTGTTGCCCAGGATATCTGTCGTATCGAAGACAATAAAACTTGTAAATTCTATAAAGGGTGTGTCAGGAAGGCTTTCAATCTTTTTACACCCAATCAGAGCAGTTAAAATGATTAAAACAGGTGATATGTACTTGATCCTTTTCATAGGACTGACAATTTTACAAAATTATCAAAAACCGCGCCATAAGGCTTCATTTCTTCCTGAAAAAAATTCTGAGCGGGACTCCTGTAAATTCAAATTTTTCTCTCAGTCTGTTTTCAACAAAGCGTTTGTAAGGTTCTTTTATATACTGAGGCAGGTTACAAAAAAAAGCAAATGAGGGTGCATGTGTAGGCAGTTGTGTTGCATATTTGACCTTTACATACTTGCCCTTGATTGCGGGAGGCGGGTTCCTGTTAATTACATCAAGAATGTACTCATTCAGTTCGGCAGTAGGGATCCTTCTGGTTTTGTTTGTGTTAACAGAGGCTATAAGGCTAAGTATCCTGTGAGTCCTCTGCCTGGTTATTGCCGAAATGAAGAGAATGGGATAATCGACAAAAGGAGCTGTCTTATTCCTTATCTCTTTCTCAAATGATTTCGCCGTACTGTTGTCTTTTTCAACCAGGTCCCATTTATTTACCAGAAGGATCATTCCCTTGTTGTTTTTAAGGATCAACGAGATGATGTTAAGATCCTGCGATTCAAGGGTTCTGGTTCCGTCAATCATCATAAGACAGATATCTGAATTTTCAATCGTCCTTACCGCCCGCATCACCGAATAGAATTCCACATCTTCGTTCACCTTACCTTTTTTCCTTAGTCCTGCAGTATCGACAAAGAGAAATTCATATCCGAATTTATTAAAACGGCTGTAAATGGGATCGCGTGTAGTCCCTGCCACCGGTGTCACAATATTTCTTTCTTCGCCAAGGAGGGTGTTGAGAAGGGATGACTTGCCTACATTAGGCCTTCCTACTATGGCGATGCGTGGCAGATCGGCAGCTTCCTCCCTGTTCTTTGCCGGGAGGGCTGCAACAACCCTGTCGAGCAGATCGCCAGTACCGCTTCCGCTTATGGAACTGACCATATAATAGTCACCAAGGCCCAGCGAATAAAACTCTGCTGCATCAAGAATACGCTGGTTGTTGTCGACTTTATTCACGACAAGAAAAATTTCCCTTTTTGCTTTTCTCAGCATCGAGGCGACTGCTTTGTCAAGTTCATGTACGCCTGCAGTAACATCGACCATAAAGAGTATAATATCCGACTCGTCGATTGCCAGGCGAACCTGTTTGTTGATCTCTCCTTCGAAAATATCGTCTGAGTCTTCAACATAACCACCTGTGTCGATAACCGAAAATTCCACTCCGTTCCAAGTGCAACTACCATAATTACGGTCTCGTGTAACACCGCTCATCTCGTCGACAATTGCACCACGCGAACCTGTTAACCTGTTGAAAAGGGTTGACTTTCCTACATTGGGCCGTCCTACTATTGCTACTATCATACCTGTTTTCCGGTTATTGTTTAACGGTATCCGAATCTTTTTAGTATTGCAGGCCTGTCGCGCCATTCTTTCGTTACTTTCACGAAAAGTTCGAGAAAAACCTTTTTACCGAAGAAATCTTCCAAATCGTGTCTGGCCTGGGTGCCCACTTTTTTGAGCATAGATCCCCGGTGGCCTATTATTATTCCTTTCTGGCTCTCCCTGGCAACATGAATGACAGCTCCGATCTTAATTATCTGAGGTTCTTCCCTGAAGCTTTCTATTTCAATTTCCACCGAATAAGGAATTTCCTCCTTGTAGTTTCTGAGTATCTTTTCTCTAAGTATCTCCGACGCAAAGAATCTTTCAAATTTATCTGTAAGTTGCTCGGGCGGGAAATAAGGTTGGTTTTCAGGAAGCCTTCTGAGTATTGAATCAAGAAGAGTATCAAGATTGAAGCCTTCGGTTGCAGAAATTGGAATCACCGGTGATCCGGGGAAAGCAGACATCCATTCACTGGTTATTTTTTCGAGAGCCGTCTGATCTGTCAGGTCTATTTTGTTGACAGCAATAATAACCGGTATGCCCGACGAACGGATTCTGGAGGTATATTCTTTTTCTGACAGCGGTTTTTCATTTACATCGGTGACATATAGTATTATATCGGCATCGGCAAGAGCCTTGTTCACAAAATTCATCATTGCCTGTTGCAGACCGTACCGTGGTTCAAGAATTCCGGGTGTGTCGGAATAAACAATCTGGAAATCAACACCGTTTACTATACCCATTATCCGGTGTCTTGTTGTCTGGGCTTTGGAAGTTATTATTGAGAGTCTTTCGCCCACGAGTGCATTCATAAGCGTTGATTTCCCTACATTGGGATTTCCGACAATATTTACGAAACCTGCACGATGTGCCATGACTGAATATTAACTGCTGCTTCTTTTAAGAAGGTTGATTTCCTTTGCTGATAGAAATCTCCATTTACCCCGGGGAAGATTTTTCTTGGTAAGCCCTGCAAAATAAACCCTGTCGAGTTTTTTTACCCTGTACCCGATAGCCTCAAATAATCTTTTCACAATCCTGTTTTGTCCTGAGTGAATCTCGATGCCTACCTGGGTCCTGTCTTCCGGATCGGCATATGATACAGCATCGGCAGCTACTGTTTCTCCTTCAAGATCAATGCCTGAAGTAAGCTTCTTAAGATCTGCCGCTGCAATATTTCTGTCGAGGGAAACATGATAAATCTTATTCTTATTGTAACGGGGATGAGTAAGCCTGGTTGTCAGATCTCCGTCGTTTGTAAGAAGCAGTACTCCGGTGGTATCTTTGTCGAGCCTGCCGACAGGATATACCCTTTCGGGACAGGATTTCCCGATCAGGTCAATAACTGTTTTTTCGGCATGAGGATCTTCGACAGTTGTCACATATCCCTTAGGCTTGTTCATGAGAATATATACCTTTTTTTCTGCAGTGAGCTTTTTGCCCCTGTACCTGACCTCGTCATAAAGAGATACCTGCGTACCCAGGCTGGTCACTTTCTTTCCGTTGACAGTGATATGGCCTCCGCTTATGAGTTTGTCAGCCTCACGGCGTGAGCAGATCCCGCTGTTGGCGATATAACGGTTAAGTCTTATCCTGTCTTTGTCGCTGTTATCACCGGTTGCCATTCTGCCACTGTCTGTTCTTATTCCCATGTAACCTTTCTTCAGGGCGCAAAGGTACAATTATTTGGCAATTTTTGATTTGGGGATTTTTATACCTTTGTGGATTCAAAAATTCAACCCAATGGCACTGATAAAATCAATATCCGGGATAAGAGGTACAATCGGAGGTATTTCCGGCGAAAGTCTTTCTCCGCCTGATATCGTTAAATTTACTGCTGCGTATGCTGCATGGTTGAAGAGTAAGAACAAGAATGGTTTAAAGGTAATACTGGGACGTGATGCCAGAGTGTCGGGGTCGCTGGTAAGCAGACTGGTTGCCGACACATTTACTGCAATGGGTATCGATGTCACAGACCTGGGTCTTGCCACCACACCCACGGTTGAAATTGCCGTTACGGGAACAGGTGCTTCCGGTGGTGTCATTATTACGGCCAGCCATAACCCTGCTGGGTGGAATGCACTTAAACTGCTTGACGGAAATGGAGAGTTTCTCTCTGCTGCTGATGGCGGAGAAGTTCTCAGTTTAGCGGCCTCCGAGCATTTTGAGTTTGCCACATACGAAAATTGGGGAACCTGTAAAACAGATAATACCTGGAACAAAAAACATATAGACCTGATCCTTGCAATGGATCTTGTCGACACGAAAGCCATTTCATCTGCCGGATTGACCGTGGCTGTAGACTGCATCAACTCTGTCGGGGCCCTGATAGTCCCTGATCTTCTTAAGGCGCTGGGTGTTGAAAAAGTTGTTGGTATTAACATGCAGGCTGATGGAAGGTTTGCCCACAATCCGGAACCACTTCCGGAGCATCTTCAGGCGATCTCTGAAACTGTGCTCAGAGAAAAGGCACATATCGGTTTTGTCGTCGACCCGGATGTCGACAGGCTGGCTGTCATTTGTGAAGACGGAAGTATGTTCGGCGAAGAATACACACTTGTGGCCGTTGCCGACTATGTTCTGTCCCACACTCCCGGGAATACGGTATCAAATATGTCATCGACAAGAGCCCTGGAGGATGTAACCCTGAAACATGGCGGAACTTACTATTCTTCTCCTGTGGGGGAGGTGAATGTGGTTGAGGAGATGAAAAGAAGAGAAGCGATTATTGGCGGCGAAGGTAACGGTGGGGTAATATATCCCGAACTTCATTACGGGCGTGACGCCCTTGCAGGTATGGCTCTCTTCCTGGCCCATCTTACCGCGAGCGGACTGAAATGTTCCGGACTCAGGCGCCAGTATCCCGACTATGTAATGTCAAAGAACAAACTGAACCTTTCACCCGGAACCGATTTCAACCTTATTCTACAGGACCTGGAAAAAGAGTTCAGTATGTACAAAATTGACAGGAGAGACGGGATGAGGATCGACTTTGAGGGAGGCTGGATACAGATCCGTAAATCAAACACTGAACCTGTTATAAGAATTTATTCTGAAGCAAGGACGCGGCAAGAGGCTGACAGCTATGTAGATAAGATAAAGATGATTGTTAAAAAACACTAAATTTTTTTTAATGTCCGGAATAAAAGGCAGGGATGGTATGTCTTAAGAAGCGTAAAGGCAGAAGAGTTCCCTGTTAAATATTGTTAAGGAAAAACGGCAGAAACTCCCTTTTAAATACTTTTGTGACAGTTTTTAGAAAATAAACAAGACAATCTCCATGAAGAAAAAAATCATTATCACATCGATTGTGGCAGCAGTGGCAATAATAGCTCTTATTGTCTACAATGCGCTTGCGACACCAAAAGATCTTTTAAATCTTTTTGTGGAAGCGCAGCAGGGTCAGTTCGATATTATAGTCACCACCACGGGTGAACTTCAGGCAGAGAATTCGACCGACATATATGGTCCCCAGATTGCCCAGAGCCGTAATATCAGGGCAATGGACATAAAGATCACAGACCTTGTACCGGAGGGCACTGAGGTAAAAGCAGGTGATTATGTTGCAACGCTTGACAGGACTTCATTTGACAACAGTCTGAAGGATGAACTCGAAAGACTGACGACCTATGAAACCAACCTTGAGGTCAAGATACTTGATACGGCAGTTACGCTGAGCAACCTGAGAGATAATATAAAGAATCTTCGTTTCAATGTAGAGGAAGCTGAGATAACAGTTGAACAGTCGAAATATGAACCTCCAACCACCCAGCGTCAGGCAGAAATAGCTCTCGACAAAGCCAGGCGTTCTCTTGAACAGTCGCTGAGAGGTTACACACTAAGGGTGGAACAGGCTCGTTCAGATATGAGAAACATGAGAAACAACCTTGCCGAACAAAGGCAGCGTGTTTCCGATCTGCAGGAACTGCTTTCCAAGTTCATCATAACAGCTCCTGCTGACGGGATGGTTATTTACAAGAGAGACAGAACAGGAACAAAAAGAAAAGTGGGATCATCAATAAGTGCATGGGACAATGTTGTTGCAACTTTGCCCGACATGTCGTCGATGATATCAAAAACATACGTTAACGAAATTGACGTAAGTAAGGTAAAAACGGGACAGAGAGTTGATATTGTCGTGGATGCATTTCCTGATAAAAAATATACCGGTACTGTAACTAGTGTTGCAAACATAGGCGAACAGCTTCCAAATGCAGACGCTAAAGTATTTGAGGTCCTGATTAAGGTTGATGGTTCAGACCTTATCCTCAGACCTTCGATGACGACGGGGAACAAGATAATTACCAAGTCTATCCCTGATGTCACCTTCATACCTCTTGAAAGTGTTCAGGCCGGCTCCGACAGCATCCCTTACGTCTACATGAAGAACGGGACGAAACAGATCGTAGTCCTGGGAGAATCTAATGAAAATCATATTATTGTTGAGCAGGGTATCAATCCCGGCGATCAGTTATTCCTTAACACACCCGAGGAACCGGAGAGATACACCAAGCTGCTTGGAGAAGAGCTGATACCAACTATTCGTGAAAAGGAGAAAATCAGGAAAGAAGCTGAGCGCAAGGCAGCAGAACAGGCAACACAACCCCAGCGCAGGGGAATGGGAGGAAGAGGCGGCTTTGGTGGTGAAATGACACCTGAGATGAGGGAACAATTCCAGAATATGCGCAACGGAGGACAGATCGATACGGCTGCAATGCGCAGATTCAGGGAGACGAGAGAGCGTACAGGCGGCCAGCAGGGTCAGACACAGCAGGGAGGCCAGCAGCCTTCCGGACAGACCCGGCAACCAAGACAATAAGCTGATCAAATAAATACAGGAAAGATGTTAAAATTTATCTTCAGATATTTCCACGATATTGAGATCGCAGTAGAGTCGATCATCTCCAACAAGCTCAAATCAATACTCACAGCCCTGGGTATCATCTTTGGCGTAGCAGCGGTTATTGCCATGCTTGCCATCGGAAAGGGAGCCAAACAGGAGATCATGGAACAAATGAAGATGGTGGGTGTAAACAACATTCTTATCAACCCCATCGTCCAGGAAGAATCGTCGTCGTCGGAAGAGGGTGAAAAACAGACCAAAAAATTCTCACGCGGGCTAAGCATGCTCGATGTGGAAGCAATCAGGGAAACCCTTCCTTCTGTAATGAGAATAAGCCCTGAGATATCATTCAACTCCACGGCCATGATGAGCGGAGTAAAATATACAGCCAAGCTTGTCGGGGTATCAAACGATTATTTTTACCTCTATAACCTGCCTCTTGTTTCCGGAGCATTCTTTAATGACTACCAGGAAGAGAACGGAATACCGGTTTGTATTATCGGGGCCAACATCAGGTCTAAGTTCTTCAGCAAGGTGGATCCCCTGGGACAATATATCAAGTTCAACGGCATCTGGCTTAAGGTGATAGGGGTACTACAGAAAACCACAGTCTCTCTTACAGGTTTTGAAGAGAAAGGAGTGAATGTGTATAATGATAACATCTACATTCCCATTCAGACCATGCTTTCCAGATACCAGAACAGAGCTCTTGTGAACACCAAGCTAGTCTCGGAAGCCTCAAGTAACATTATGATCATGGGTGGCGGAGGTGGAGGAATGGGACGTATCGTTATCAGCAGCTCCGATGCCAGTAGTCAGGCAGAGACAAATTATAATCAGCTCGACAGAATCGTGGTTCAGGTTCATGAAACTGAACAACTGAACTCTTCCACTGAGGTTCTGAGCCGTATGCTGAGCCGCAGACACTCCGGTGTAAAGGACTTTGAAATTACTGTCCCCGAGCTCCTTTTAAAGCAGCAGGAGAGAACAAAGGACATTTTTAATATAGTCCTGGGGGTCATTGCAAGTATATCACTTCTCGTGGGTGGCATAGGTATCATGAATATTATGTATGCCTCTGTGATGGAAAGGATCAAGGAGATAGGTACACGAATGGCTATCGGGGCAAAGAAGATGGATATAGTGGTCCAGTTTCTTTCAGAGGCAGTACTTATAAGTGTTTCCGGAGGTTTTATAGGTATATTCTTTGGAGTGGTCATGGCCAAGATCATAGAACAGGTTGCAGGTATCATGACCATAGTCTCATTTATCTCGATCTTTATTGCTTTCGGGGTTTCAGCTGCAGTAGGAATTGCTTTCGGCTACTCACCTGCCAAGAGAGCTTCGGAAAAAGATCCTATTGAATCATTACGTTATGAATAATATATTAACAATGAAGAAAATACTCTTATTATCAATAATTGTTGTATTACTTACCGCGGGACATAAAATATCAGCCCAGGAATTAAAAAGACTGACTTTACAACAGGTGATCGAGCTTTCTGAAGTACAATCACCCAATGCCCTGATGGCCATGCACCGGTTTCGTTCAAGTTACTGGCAGTACAGAACTTTTGTGGCTCAGTACCGGCCTTCACTCACACTTTCAGGGTCGACTCCTGATTACAGCACTGCTTTCAGCAGAGTATGGAACTCACAATCAGGAACATATCAGTATGTATCGACCAATATTCTGCAAACTATCGGATCCCTTTCACTGACTCAGAACATTGGTCTTACAGGTGGTACAATTTCCCTGCAGTCTGACCTTACCCTGGAAAATGATTTTGAGAAGGAAACAAATAAATATATAACAGCTCCACTGAGTATAAGAGTCGTACAGCCTCTTTTCAGATATAACTCCCTGAAATGGCAGAAGAAGATAGAACCTCTCGAATACGAAGCTGCCAAAAAGAATTTCCTCTCAAGTATAGAAGGTGTTCACATGCAGGCAGTACAGTATTTCTTTTCACTGGCCACTGCACAGATCAATAAGCAGATCGCAGAGATGAACTATCTCAATGCCGACACTCTCTGGCGGATGGCCCAGGGAAGATACCAGCTGGGAACCATCGCCGAGGATGAATTACTCCAGATGCAGCTTTCGTGGCTGAACTCAGAAACTGCAAGGAAAGAAGCCGAGATGAACCTCCGCGACAGGGAAATACGTCTCAGATCTTTCCTCGGATTCAACGAAAATGTAAGGATAGAACTTATACTCCCTTCTGATATTCCCGATCTGCAGGTCGATGTTGATGAAGTACTGGAAATGGCCCACAAGAATAATCCGGAGATGCTTGAGCAGCAGCTGTCCCTTCTGAATGCGCAGAGCAATGTAGCTCAGGCAAAAGCAGATAAGGGACTGAATGCAAACCTTATTGCATCATTCGGGCTTCGAGACCAGGATCCGGTATTTTCGGAAGCGTATAACAAATCTAATCAGCAACAGACTGTAAGAGTGGGTATTACTTTACCAATACTAGACTGGGGTCTGGGCCGGGGCCGATACAGAATGGCACAGTCATCGCTCGAGCTGGCACAGGTGCAGACCGAACAGGCTCGTGTGGACTTTGATCAGAATCTCTACCTCGATGTTGAACAGTTTAACCTCCAGTCGGAACAGGTCGCAATAGCTGCTAAATCGGATACCGTGGCCATGAAGATGTACGAGGTTACAAAACAGAGGTTCCTGATAGGCAAAATTGCAGTTCTCGAGCTTAATAATGCCGATACCAGAAAGGACCAGAACAGAAGAGCTTATGTTCAGGCCCTTCAGAGCTACTGGAACTATTTCTATAATATCCGCTCACTCGCTCTTTACGATTTCCTTAACAGGAAACCACTGGAGACCGATTTCGAGAAACTTCTCGATTAGAAACATAAACAGGATTTTTGGAAAGGCTGGATAGTGCTATTCAGCCTTTTTTTTGTAAAAAATTAATATATTTGCGCCTCGATCAGAGGAACACATAATAATCAGGCGATAAATCAAAATATAATCAAATGCAGAACAAAGCAGCAATCATTATTCTGGCAATTGCCCTGGGACTGGTTACCATCTATCAGCTTTCGTTTACGGGAGCCACTTACTTGGTCAAGAAAGATGCAAGGGAATATGCACAGGGCGATCTTCAGAAAGAGCACAACTATCTCGATTCCATTGCTTCACTGCCCAAGGATCAGTGGAGCTTCCTGGGAAAGACCTTCAGGGAAACGCAGAAGAAAGAGATAAACCTCGGGCTCGATCTCAAAGGAGGGATGAACGTAATTCTTGAAGTTTCCGTTGAGGATATACTCAGGGGGCTTTCTAATTACAGTACCAATAAGACATTTAATGATGCTATTCTGAGGGCCAGGGAGCTTCAGAAGCAAAGCCAGGCTGATTTCCTTACTCTCTTCGGGAGGGCATTCCAGGAAATCAATCCAAACGAAAAAATGGCTGCAATTTTTGCATTCGAACTCAAGGAAGAAATAAATTTCAACTCAACGAATGAAGAAGTACTCGAAATCCTGGAGAGAGAGGTTGATGCAGCTATTCAGAATGCATTCAACATTCTCCGTGCCAGGATCGACCGTTTTGGTGTGGTTCAGCCCAACATAACACAGCTTGCAACAAAAGGCAGGATACTCATAGAACTTCCCGGACAGGAGGATCAGGAACGTGTAAGAGAGCTTCTTCAGGGAACTGCCAATCTTGAATTCTGGGAAACCTATGAGAACAGCGAAATAATTGGTATGCTGATCCAGGCTAACGATCTTCTTAAAACGATGCAGCTAAATGAATCCAAGCCACTTACGACAGCGACTGCAGAGGCAGAACAGGGTGGGGATGAACAGCCTGCAGCCGACACAACTTCTCAGGAAGATAAGGCCCTTCTCGACCTGCTGGGATCGGATACAGCTGCCAAAGCTGAACCAGGTACCCGCGAGGAATTCAACATTCAAAATCCTCTTTTCGGAATTCTCAGTCCGAGAGTCACAGCCGACGGGCAGCCGCTGCCTTCCAGTATGGTTGGACTGAGTGCCGGTTTTGACACGGCAAAAGTGAATACCTACCTGGGGATGAATCAGATAAGAGCCCTGTTCCCCCGTAACATAAGATTCTACTGGAGCCAGAATCCATATAAATATGATGAAACCGGAACATTGTACGAGCTACATGCAATTAAGGTTACAACAACCGACGGCCGTCCTCCCCTCGGAGGAGATGTAATCAAGGGAGCCCGCCCCTCAACCGGTCTTGCAGGAGAGGTAAAAGTTGATTTTTCAATGGATACAAGGGGAGCAAAGATATGGCAGAACATGACCAGGAACAATATCGGAAGATGTATTGCAGTGGTGCTAGATGGCTACGTGAGATCATATCCCCGTGTTCAGACGGAAATAGCAGGAGGGAGTACTGAAATAACAGGCGATTTTACGATTGAGGAAGCCGACGACCTGGCAAATATTTTAAAATCAGGTAAACTGCCGGCACCGGCAACAATTGTGTCAGAAACAATCGTGGGCCCTACCCTGGGTAAAGAAGCTATCAACGCCGGTGTGAAATCTTTTGTCATAGCATTCTTCATAGTGCTGATTTATATGATATTCTACTATAGTAAGAGTGCCGGTACGATAGCAGATATTGCAATGCTCAGCAACATTATCCTCCTGTTTGGTGTGACAACTTCACTGGGAGCGGTTCTGACACTTCCCGGAATTGCCGGTATTATACTGACTATGGGTATGTCGGTCGACGCCAATGTACTTATTTACGAAAGGGTCAGGGAGGAACTCCGGGCCGGCAAGGGGATAAAACTTGCAATAGCCGATGGATACAAGGGAGCAATGTCGGCAATTCTTGACTCCAACATCACGACACTGCTGACAGGTATAGTACTTTACGTTTTTGGAACAGGCCCGATAAAAGGTTTCGCCACTACCCTGGTAATAGGTATTTTCACTTCATTGTTTGCAGCAATATTCATTACAAGACTCATTTATGAATGGCTTCTTAAAAGGAATTCTCAACTTTCTTTCTCAATAAAGATCACCGCCAACATTTTAAGGAATGTGCATATTGATTTCATCGGGAAGAGGAAGCTGTTCTATGGTATATCTGTTGCAATAATGCTTTTAGGTATTGCTTCTCTCGTTTTCAGAGGATTAAATCCGGGTATCGATTTTTCAGGAGGACGCACTTATGTAGTCCGGTTTGATGAAAGTGTAAGAACGGCAGACGTAGCTGAAAATCTTGCGGATCAATTCGGGGAACCGCCTCAGGTAGTAACTTACGGAAGCGATAACCAGGTGAAGATCACGACAAAATATAAGATCGACGAACAAAATGTTGATGATGAAGTTGAAACAGCTCTTTATAACGGACTTAAAGGAATAGTTGGCGGAGATGTCTCAAGAGATGAGTTCCTCTCCAAATACAGGCAGAGCTCGGAAACTGTTGGCCCGACGATAGCAGCCGACATCAAGAATAAGGCTGTATGGGCCGTCGGTTTGTCACTGATCATAATCTTTGTTTATATCTTCATCAGGTTCAGGAACTGGCAGTATGGAGCCGGAGCACTGGTGGCACTCGCCCACGATGTTCTCATTGTAATTGGGATCTATTCAATCTTGTGGGGAATTATGCCCTTCTCGATGGAGATTGACCAGTCGTTCATAGCGGCAATACTAACGGTTATCGGTTATTCAGTCAACGACTCTGTGGTAGTGTTCGACAGGGTCAGGGAATTCCTGCCACTGCACCGCAAGCGTTCAACACACGACGTGCTGAACCTCGCACTGAATGACACACTGAGTCGTACAATAAATACGGGTATAGCATCACTCCTGGTCCTGGTTGCCATGTTCTTCTTCGGCGGAGCAACAATCAGGGGATTCCTGTTCGCTCTTATCGTAGGGATAATCGTAGGAACATACTCATCAATATTCGTTGCAACCTCGATAGTCTATGATGCTTCTTCCAAGAAAGGACTCAAATTCTGATATGTCAGGCAGGTTGTTATGAATGCATACACCCATGGGGACGCTGTAGCAACGTCCCCATGGTTTATAAAGGCACAGGTGCCTGATATTATCAAACTTTTCTAACTTTGTATTATTGTAAAATTCGTACAAAAGAAGAGAACTTATGAGCGGTCCTGAGATATTTATAATTATTGTCGTTGCCCTTCTCCTTTTTGGAGCTGACAAGCTTCCTGACATTGCCCGAAGCATCGGCAAGGGAATGAGGGATTTCAGGAAAGCTACCGACGATATCAGGAACGAACTCGAATCAACAACAAAAGATTTCAGAAAAGATATTAATGATGTTGCAGATTCCCTGAAAAAAGACGTCAGTGAAATGGCTGATGATCTTACAAAGGACGTAAACGAATTCAGCGATGACCTGAAGAAAGATATGAACGACATGGCCGGCGAAATAAATAAGGACATCAACGATACTGACGGCAACTCAAAGAAAAATAATAACGATCAGGATGATCCTTTTAAATATGATTATACTGACTGACCTGTACCGGTGAAAGATCCTTAATCCTGACTATCCTAAAAGGACTCCCAAGACATGATAAAAACCTCCGGCATTACAAAGTCATACGGCGACCTTAAAGTCCTAAAAGGTATTGATATTCAAATAAGCCGTGGAGAGGTCGTTTCTATAGTCGGTGCCAGCGGAGCCGGTAAAACCACACTCCTTCAGATAATCGGAACTCTGGACAAACCTGACAGCGGTGCAATATTTTTTGATGGTTCCGACGTTGGAAGGTACAGAGGGAAAGCCCTTGCTTCATTCCGGAATAACAACATCGGATTTGTTTTCCAGTTCCATCAGCTTCTTCCTGAATTCACAGCTCTCGAAAATGTCTGCATTCCTGCCTACATCGCAGGCAAAGGAAAGACTGAAGCTGAATCACGGGCCTCAGAACTCCTGGCCTTCCTGAATCTCTCCGACAGACTCGATCATAAACCCTCAGAGCTGAGCGGAGGCGAACAACAAAGAGTCGCAGTTGCAAGAGCCCTTGTGAACAATCCTTCCGTGATACTTGCCGACGAACCCTCCGGAAACCTTGACACTGAGAACAAGAACGAACTACATAAGCTTTTTTTCAGACTAAGAGATACTTTCGGACAAACAATCATTATTGTCACTCACGACAGGCAGCTGGCAGGAATGTCGGACCGGATCCTCCAGATCAGGGACGGACAGATTATAAATGAATAAGCAGTGATCACATATAACGCATAACCTGAATAAACAGCTAACCGGAATTCGGGTGAAAAGGACCTTTAAACACTTTTAAAAATAATTACAGTGATGAGCAGGAAAGAGACAATTCAGGCTGCATGGCTCGAAGACATGGCATTCGAAATTACAGTCAACGGCCATAAACTGGTCATTGATTCTGAACCACATGTAGGGGGTGCCGACCGGGGTCCCCGTCCTAAAAACCTGATGCTCGCGGCTCTCGGAGGTTGCACCGGAATGGATGTAGTTGCTATTTTGAAAAAAATGAGAGTCGCCATTAAAAAATGCAATGTTTATGTTGAAGGAGAACTGACTGAGGAACACCCAAGACATTTTCACACCATACATACAATATATGAATTTACCGGCCATGATCTACCCCCCGATAAACTGCAAAAGGCCGTTTCACTTTCAGAAGAACGATATTGCGGTGTTAGTGCCGTATATAATAAGGTGATCAGAATGACCTCCGAAATCAAGATTATTGAACCATAGCCGGGGTGGTTTATCATCTGCCATTAGTTTGAGCAGTAAAGTGAAATTTATGTCACTGCCGGCCTGATTGTTAAAAGATTAACAATGTTCAGGATCAGAGTAATTGCTTCAGGATCAGTCCGTGACATATACCCGGAAACGGGATCATCCCTGCTGGCTATATTACGATCGAACGGATTTAATGTTTATGCCCCGTGTGGTGGCAGGGGAGCCTGCGGTAAATGCTCGGTCAGGATCAGGGGGCTGGGTGAGATCTTTTCATGCAGGTATTTCCCCGACAAGGATATTGAAGTTCTGCTTCCCGGAAGAGAAGAATCAAACATACTGATACATCAGACCGAATATCTCCTGGATTTACCGTTCGTGACAGACCGGGAAGCCGGATATGACAGCAATGCAATTGGTGCTGCCATCGATATCGGTACCACCACAATAGTCATTTACTTCATTAACCTGTACTCGGGTGAAATAGAAAAAATTTCTTCTTTTCTTAATCCCCAGATCGCCTACGGGGCTGACATCATTACGAGGATAACTTATTGCCAGCAGACACATGAAGGGCTGGAAAAATTGCAGAAAGTGATTACCGGTTCACTCAATGAAGCGATTCAGAGATTTAAAATTGAACGGGGACTACATCCCGGCTACATCAAAAAATTGATTGTGGCAGGTAATAATACTATGCTGCATATTCTCCTGGGTGTCGACCCTGTGCCCCTCGCACTGGCTCCTTTCAGGCCTGCCTTTATTGATACACAGGTCAGAAAAGGCACCCTGTCCGAACTCATTGCGGAAGAGGATACCCTGCTGATTACCCTTCCTTCGGTGTCGGCATATGTGGGAGCCGATATAGTAGCAGGGCTGGCAGTCCTGAAAACAGATTTCAGGAGGTATCTTTTTCTTGATATAGGGACAAATGGTGAAATGGCCCTTGTGAACGGGAAGAGAATACTGACATGTGCCACTGCAGCGGGCCCTGCCTTTGAAGGTGCAAATTTATCGTGTGGTATGGCTGCATTAACAGGGGCAATTTCGCATTTCCATAGTGACGGAAACTATGATGTGATCGGCAATGGAGAACCGGCCGGAATATGCGGTTCAGGTATTATCGATATTGTTGCTTATATGCTGCATAAGGGGATTATAGATTCAACAGGTTTGCTGAATGGCGGATTCAGTATCGGAAAAGAAGGTGGCATTGAAGTTTCCCAGCAGGATATAAGGGAGATTCAGCTTGCAAAAGCGGCAATTTTTTCAGGCATGAGAATTCTTCTGCAAAGGGCGGGTCTGAGATTCGGCGACCTTGATGCACTGTTCCTGGCAGGAGGTTTCGGGAATTACATAAACATTTCTTCGGCTATTGAAATAAGACTGTTGCCTGTGGAGATGAAGGATAAAATATTTCCCGTGGGTAACAGTGCAGTCATCGGGGCCCTGCAATACATTAGAAACAGTGATTTCTCACATAGGATAAGGCAGATTCAGTCCAGGTGTGAATATGTGGAGCTGTCTGATGATGAGGGATTTGCGACAGAATTCGCAATGAATATGGATTTTCCGCTCTGATAATCCGGCATTCTTCTTATTTAGGTTAAAATTCTCATGAATTACAATATGTCCCATATCCCGGCAGTAAGCAGAATTCCGTTTGGATGGTCAGGTTAGTGCTGAAAAACTCTTACTTTTATATAAGCCTTAAAATATCTGATGGTGCCCTGATTCCCGAAAAAGAATTCAACAACTAAAAAACTGACTGAAATGAAAACGAATTCGATTACTACTTCCCTGGTTATAATACTAGCTTTGACCACAGTTCTTTTCTCCTGTTCAAGGAAGAAATCGACAGAATATCCTCCTTTTCCTTCCGGTCACGAGGAGAAACTTGAATGGTGGAAGGATGCCCGTTTCGGAATGTTCATTCACTGGGGACCTGTCTCCTTAAAAGGTACTGAGATCGGTTGGTCGCGCGGGCAGGAGATCCCGGTCGGAGAATATGACAGTTTATATCTTAAGTTCAACCCGGTGAATTTTAATGCCTCGGAATGGGTAAAACTGGCCAAAGATGCCGGGATGAATTACATGGTATTCACATCGAAACATCATGATGGATTCTGTAACTGGGAGACAGCATATACAGATTACAACATCATGAATTCGGCTTATGGCAAAGATATAATGGCTCAACTTTCATCTGCATGTAAGGAGCAGGGGCTGGCACTGGGTTTCTATCATTCGACCTGCGACTGGCATCATCCCGATTTTCCCCTTACCAGCCCTGGCGGCAGGGTGGAACGTGAAGAGTACGACCTTGAACGCTATACGGAATATCTTAAAAATCAATCGGTTGAAATTATCCGCAATTATGGTCCCCTGCTGGTTATGTGGTACGATGTTCCGCAGCGCTTCGATTCTGTTCGCGGTCAGGGAGTTATTGATCACATCAGGGAAATACAACCCGGGATACTGGTAAATAACCGCAGTGGTGCACCGGGTGATTTCGATACTCCTGAGCAAAGGATAGGAGGATTTAATACTGTGCGGCCCTGGGAAACATGCATGACCATTGGAAAGCAGTGGGCCTGGAAACCCAATGACGATGTAAAGTCGCTCGAACAATGCCTTCACGGACTGATACGCTCGGCCGGCGGTGACGGGAACCTTCTTTTTAATGTGGGACCAAAACCTGATGGCACCATTGAAACGCTGCAGGCCCAGCGTCTGAGAGAAATGGGGCAGTGGCTGAAGGAATACGGTTATTCAATATATGGTACCCGTGGCGGTCCGTTTAAACCTACCGACTGGGGAGTGAGCACACGAAAGGGAGATAAGATTTACCTCCACATACTAAGTTGGCAGGGAGACAATCCTCAGATCAGGATACCTGATACAGGGATGGAGATTAAGGCATGCCGTCTGGTCAATGGTGGTGATGTTGAACTGGTGAAACAGGATGGAGGATACCTGGTGAAATTTGCGGGACATGATATTCAGCCGATAAATACGATCATTGAATTGACTCTTGATGGTAATGCGATGGATATACCACCCATGGAAATCCCTGCTCAGTCGCTTTCATATAACAAACCTGTAAAAGCATCTGCAAATCCTGATCCCCGGTGGCGGGGTTCAAATTCGGTGAATTAATGTCCTAAAACTTTGGAATGAAGTCAGCAAAGATTAAGACCTGTTGATATTTGAGTTTTGATTCGGGAACTTATCAATTCACTTATACCTTAAAAAAAATTACTTAGTCATTGTCTCTTCAGCTGAATTGACAGCTGCTGATCTGGTTTGCTACCATAACCCAATTGGAGGTCTCAACAGGGTATGCGCTATAATTTTTGAACTTCTTGAATCAATCAGTGCCAAGAAAATCAATAAGGATTTAATTGAAAGAATGTAAGCTCCGATTAATGATATCCGTGCATGGAGCAATATCGTTACTTAGTTAACCTCACATTTATTTCTTCTTTAGGATTAATTTGGATAATTAATAAATGTTCATTATATTTGAATGTTCACGTAACATGAACATTCAAATAACTTGAACATAAATGGAAAACAGACTGATATATACGGTTACAGAAGAAATTCTAAAAGAGCATAATATCAATGCTTTATGGACAGAGCCTGACACTAAGGATTTAGATGGGATTCTGACAATAACCTATAAAGGGATCAAACAAAAGTTCTATGTCGAAATCAAGAAGGAACTCAGGAACTATCAATTGGATCAAATTTTTCGTCAGACTGTGACCTATTCCCCGCTTCTTGTCATTGCAGAAACTATATTTCCCAACATCAGAAATCTCCTTAAAGAGCATAAAATTGGATATATTGACCTGAATGGCAATATGAATATTGAGGCTGACAATTTTCTTCTAAGGATAGAAGGTAGCAACAAAAAATACCTTCATCGTGAGAAGCGTGGCAGAGCATTTACAAAGGCAGGACTGAAAGCAATTCTGTTATTCTTTTATAATGAAGAAAAAATCAATGACACCTACCGTGAGATTGCAAAAAATAGTGGTATTGCAGTTGGTAGTGTGAAGCTAATCCTTGACGGACTAATTGAAGAGGGATTTGTTCTGAGAAAGAATGATAAAGAGCTAAAACTTACAAACAAAAAAGATTTACTTCTGAAGTGGATAACTTGCTACAATGAGAAACTGAAGCCTAATTTACTTCTCGGCAATTTTAATTTCATGAAAGTTGATGACTTTAAAAATTGGAAGGAGTTAAAAATAGATAGAGAAGATACATTTTGGGGCGGAGAAGCTGCCGGAAATATTTACACCGGTTATCTTCTCCCACAAACTCTGACTCTGTATACAAATGAAAAAAAGTTGGATCTGATAAAAAAACATAGATTAATACCGGACGATAACGGTAATATTATAGTATTTGAAAGATTCTGGCGATTTGGCCAGGAAAGGGGGATTGTAGTTCCGCCAATAATAGCTTATGCCGATCTGTTAGAAACAAATGACAGGAGATGTATTGAAACAGCACAAAAGATATATGAGCAGCATCTTAAAAATACCATTGAATAAGATAAGGCAGGAAGGCAATTATAAAGAAATACTTGAGGCCATTGAAAGGGGATTCAATAGATTCAGTATTGACTATTACCTTGTTGGAGCCGCTGCCAGAGATGTTTGGATGAGAGGGATGCATGAGGTAACTCCGAAGCGTGCAACCAGTGATCTCGATTTTGCTGTAATGGTGAAGGATAGCGACCAATTTGGAGAGTTAAAAAAGTACTTAATTGAAGTTGAAGGTTTTGTCCCTTATAAGGAGAATGCATTCGTTCTGATCTGGAAAGACCGGACTCAAGTCGACCTCATTCCATTTGGCGATCTGGAAAGGGAAGGAGTAGTAACCGTAAAGGGCACCGGATTTACCAGAATGAATGTTGAAGGTGTTAGAGAAGTATTTGAAGAGGCTTCTGAGGAAATTCAGATTGATGACAATAAGCAGTTCAAGGTTTGCACACTGCCTGGTATAGTCATTCTTAAATTGATCGCCTGGGATGACAGGCCTGAAGTCAGGGGTAACGATATCGATGATATTGCAGATATTTTAAGGCATTATTTCCGCTTCAATAGTGAAGCAATATGGGAAAAACACTTTGATCTGTTTGTCAATGATGCCGGACTGGATGAAATAGCATCACAGTTCCTCGGTCGCGAGATAGGCAAAATATTATTTAAGAGCTCAAAACTAAAAGACAGAATTATAAATATACTTGAACGGGGTATTTCGGACATAAAATCCAATGGACTTGACGAACTATTAGCAAAGAAGTTAGACAATACCATAGAATTTTGTCGTAGCCTTATTTCCCATATAATAGGTGGTATAATAGATACTTCTGAAAACAAAGTGTAATCCTGTAGTAGATTTTCCAGAGATCGTTAAATGATATTTTCAATTAACTGCCCTTCTCAGTTCGAAGAATCGTAACCATCAAACAGAGATTTTTGATATACATCACCCTTGAATTTATTTATTAATTCACGGATAAATTCGTAATGTTTAACATATTGATTTGGAATGAGAAACAATCTTATGCCCTTGGATTTTAATAATTTCATTTTAATAGCATCAGACTTTATTCTATTCTTCTTTGTATAATGTTCTCTTCCATTTAATTCAAACACAATCTCAGGAACATTCCCTTGGTACAATACTCCGTCAAATTCTTTCTCATTTACATCAGGATTGTTCTTTTCTTCCGGGAATACATCAATGATTTTTACATTTCTCTTGAACTTACTGCCTCCTATTGAACAATAATGACTCATGGTTGAGTAAAATTCATCTTCAAAACGTGAGTCATTCGAAAATCCGATAGTGAATTTATTGACCACACTTTGAGGAACTTGTATTGTCCCGTTCTTTCCCACGTAATCAATCAAGGCATATAAATCGTCATTCTTTTTTGATAAAATATCAATTGCCTTTCTGTCTGTTACAACTATTAAATTTTCCTTTGCCCTCGTAACACCAACGTTTATCAACTGGCTGTTATCTTTAATCCAGTCGTATGTTTTTGGGGCCGTTCGTTTCGAGATTGCCGTAGAAATTATTATCGTCTTATTTTCTTGTCCCTGGACTTTATGAATTGTTCCGCAGCTTACGGTTTCATAGATTTCCTTCTTTTCTTTCGCTTCATTCAGATAGTGGTTGATTACTTCCTCCTGGTTTCTGAAGGGTGTAATGATAAAGACGTCAGATAAATTATTCTCTTTTATGTAATTGACAATTTCTTTGGCTTCTTCTATTTGTGAGTTTCGATTCTTCTGGGTTACATTATTCACATCCAGTAATTTTACATCACCGGGGATTATAATCTCTCGGAGATTTAGCCTGTTTTCATAAAATCTCATGTTAGAATAATTAATAATCTTTCTCCCACAGCGATAATGAAAACTTAATAGTATATCCCGTGAAATGTTATCAATGCTCTTATAGACAGTAAGTATTGAATTATTGTAGTAGTCATAACGCTTATCAATTTCAAATTGCTTCATTAACTGTTTATTTTTGTTTTCCTCAAAAACTACAATTGGCTTCAGCTGGTTCGTGTCGCCAATTAAAACCATATTTGAGCATTTTGAAATTGGGATCAGGCTTGTAGCAATATCACATTGACCTGCTTCATCAATAGTCAATAGATCAAATTTGAATGTCTTTCCTAGTTTTCGACTTGAGATGTTTGTTGTGAGAATGATTGGAAATACTCTGGTAAATTTCTCCAGGTTTTTGTCATCTGCAATCCACTTGTTAAATTCCTTTACCTGCTCGTTTTCATCCATGATATTCAGGATGATTGCCAGGTCGTTGTAATCTTTGCTTTTTAAGAGTTTAACGTGTCTTAAGGATTCGAAGTAAAAATATTGAAGCAGATGGTAATTGCCATTAATAACATCGTATATTTTTTTAACATTAGCATCAGTTGTTTCAGGAATTTGATTTAATCGTTCTTCGAGTTTCTTTTTTTCCTCCTCAAGCAGCCAATACCTGCCTTTTGACAATAATCCGGAAATGAATTCCAGATTCTGCTCCAGATCAATTCTATCCTCATAGTTCTTTAATTTCTCAAGCAGTCTTTTGTTGTTATCTTTTGATCTTTCCTTCAGATTGAAAAGTAGTTCTTCTTTCGGGACATCCTTTGTCTCAAATTCATACAGAAATTTTATTCTTTTCAATGCTTCTGCCACCAGCTTGTTGTTGCCCAGCCGTATAATCGGAAAGAGAATCTCTTTTTCCTTATATTTCCCGAGGGACAGTTTCTCCTTTATCCCGTCAATAGGAATATTATTGTTTGAAGTTATCAGTAATTTTTTATTGTTTACCAGGCAATTAACCACAAGGTTTAGGATGGTTTGCGTTTTCCCGGTGCCCGGAGGTCCCTGGACATAAGTAACAGGATACTTTAATGAATTATAGATAGTTCGTAGCTGGTCTATATTGACATTATTGTCATAAAGTACGATATGTGGTTCTGTTCTGTTTTTTCTGTCAAGTAAGGATAGATTCTGAAAGAACGCTTTTATAGGAATTTGCAATTCATTTTTTGAGTGTCCCGAATTTATTTCATCGTAAATGTCAGATATATCGATTTGTTTATAACCCAAAACGACAACTTCCGGTCTGGTATTAGCTAGCTCCCCGGATCTGAAGTTATCGCTTAATTGTTTTATGATGCCATTGGTGTCTTCGCGATATGATGATTCAAAGTCTATGGGACTTAGATCTGTATAATATGACAGCGAGTATTTTGTGTCATTTATGTAAAAATTAGAGTTAAAATTAGTAGCATATCCTATTATAAGCGTTTTCCCAACCGGATCAAACAATAACTTCCTAAAGGCAACAACGAATTTTCCTTTTGATTCCAGGTCTATTGAGAATTCACAAATGGCAAGTTCGTATCCATAGTAAGTATTGTAATCATTTCTATAGATTTCTTTTATTATATGTTTTTGTTGCTTATCTGTAAGTAGATAAGGATGTTTATTTTCCAATACATGAATATCCAGGTCTGGGATTAAATGGGTCTTGTGAAGAAAAGGATCAGTGTTTGCTTTGTAACACTCCAGATAATAATTCAATACATTAATATCAAATTTGTCGAAGTCATATTTCTCCAGACTCTCATCCTCCTCAATCTTCTTAATCAGTCTGTCAGGAACATCATAATGAGAAAACTTAAGGATCTCAGCTGTCTGAATCCTGGAAATGAAAATCTTCACATCATTAATCGGATCATCTTTTGTTACATTGAACATGTTAACATAAAGCTCATCGTCAGCATTAATATCCAAAATACTGATCCAGAACGGATTAATTTCCTTATTTTGGTTTTTGTAAGTGATGTTAAGATATTTGCCTTCCCGGATTGCCTGTCCTATGAGTACCGTTATCTTATTATTAGACATGTTATGAAAGTTTTTCAGGATATTGTATTACGAACTCTTGTTTATAAATGCCTATATAGTTTATGCCTTTCACAATAATGACAGTATTACTCATCGTCTTTATACAGGATCGGATGAAGACCAGGACAAGAATCCTAAGTATAAACGGCAATCTGCCTGTTTTTATGATCAGTATTTCTTATATGTAGTTTTTTTGATTACTATAGTAAAGGTAATCACAATATTTATGAGCAAAACTTGTTTAAAATGATTCTTTTGACCACAGTGTCAGCTGGACATCTTTAACCATTGCCAGATGGTGACAAAATGTCTATAAATAATTAAAACATTTATCAATAGACATTTCTTAGCAGAAAATGGTCGGGGTGAGAAGA
>DAIOVL010000012.1:0-96474 GCA_036759025.1 Bacteroidales bacterium | reverse complement strand
ACGGACCAGGATCAACGGCAAATGTTGGTCTTATGATAAAAGGAACGGAACAGAATGTAGCAATCGGTAATACTTCTCCTCAGTACAAGCTCGATGTTGCAGGCAACAGGATAAGACTTTATGAACCTGCCACAAACGACTGGATAGCCATGAGAACAGACGGTTCTCCGGGTTTTCTGGACTTCACTTTTTCGGGCGGGCAGCTGGTTATGCAGGGCAGCAATACCGATGAACATATTATTCTTAATCCGACAATGAACAGGGTGGGGATCAAGACATGGCTTCCCCAGTACGACCTTGATGTTGACGGAAGCATAAGGGCAACAGGTAGTGTTTATTACGGTGGAACCGACGGATCAGCAAACGGTGTTGCCTATTCAAAACCAGACTTTGTTTTCGGGAAAGATTACCCGTTGCTCTCCACCGAAGAAGTAAAGACTTTTCTGGCAGGGAACAGGCATCTTCCCTGGGTTACATCGGCCATAAAAGAAAAAGAGGAAAACGGTAATACCGTGGATATGACAAGAATGGCTTTTGAAACACTGGAGACGATAGAAAACCTTCAACTTCAGATCATTATGATGAACGACAGGATGCGTGAAATGGAGGAGATCATCACAGCTCAGCAGAAAGAAATCAACAAAATCAGAAAGAAGGCGAAATAAAGAAAGACTCAGACAGTACCCGGATCCCTGATGACGACGAAGTGAATGGGAATGTCAAGGGTTGACGCAATGTATTCTCCACGTTCAAGTATGTCATCATCATCCGATTCATAATACCAGTGGATCACATATTTCTTCCCTGCCATGGCAAGCCCCTTAATTTTCTGAAAGATGGATGTCAGCACCCTTGTGCTGAAGCTGTTGAGATATTCAAAGGCTACGATCACGTCGGTTGTATCGGCCGGATCTTCAAGGTATGAATCAAGCCATGTCATTACTTTTTCCGGAAGCTTTGTCTTATGTGAAAACAACCCTCTTCCCCTTATCTTAATGACACCTGCCGGGTCGAGAAAAACCTCAGGCGTATTACCCGTAGGTAAGATATGTAATTTATCTCCCTGGTCCATTTATAAATAAAACAAGATCCCCCTGGATTCAACGATTTACAAAAATAACCAAGATTGTTAAATAAACAGCACATATGACAGATCTTCTCCGGGATTTGAAGGAACCTGCGGACCTGGTACGAAAAACAAAATAGATGGAAGGATCAGTTCCGTTCAGAGTTTACGGCTGATCCTGATATCTGGCTTTGAGTTCTGAGATCTTCCGAACGGATAAGATAAAAAGAGCGGGGGAAGAAAAATTCATGCTGATAAGTGATGCCGTTCTCCCTGAGCCACCAGCGCAATGCTTTGGCGATTCTTCTCTGCCTGAGAAGTAGGATTCCTGTTTCTTCCGACCGTATCTGAAAATGTACTTTCATAGATCGCCTTTTTCAGCAAAGTGATACCTGCCTAATTATGTGGTGCTCCAATACTCCTGCAACAGAAATATGTGATCCCGTTCATTTCTCTCATGTCTACAGGCACAAAACCGCTTCTTTCCAGAAGTCTTCTTACAGAATCCCTGTCCATAGCCCTGTCGGATGCAGGATCAAAGAGACTTATCAGTCTTGTGAAAAGCATAGTATATTTTCCGAAATAATGCTTTCTGTTATTCCCGGCAGCCGGCTCCGAAAAACATCCTACAAAATCTGTCCCTGCGGGAAGAACCCTTACCAGCATATTAAGGAACAGCTCAACATGCTTTATGAGGTTCAATTTTTTCAGATTTACTAAAACCTTTATGCTTCCCAGCTCTTTACCGTCGTAGTAGTAGTGATTATTAGAGGGAAGTACCAGGATGTCGTTTCTGTTGGAAATATTGAGATTTTTAAGATACATGAAGAAATTGATCCCGCACTGGGAGATCAGGTTGGCAAATGAGCCATTATTCCCTGATCTTATATTTACACTCTCATGGTGGGAGGCACTCTCCGGTTTTCTTACGGTCCCGGTACGGCTGTTTATGATTGTTACCTCTTCCATTTTTTTCTGCATTTCTGTTGAGTAAAGATAAGCCCACAGACAACATCCGTCAAGTCTGGAACGTCCATTAAATGGGCTTTTGCGAGCAATTATGAATCTGTTAATCAACGCAAACCGGACGGACATATACCCTTATGTACCGTTAACCTAAACAGGAGGGACTTTCGTCAAAACAGGGGCTGAATTGACCGGGAGATATGGCCTGCCTTAATGTGCACAGACCGGGGTAATGAGTCAATTGACTGATAATAATTTTATTACACATCAGCCTACCCTTCCTTTTCCATGATTTGCTGAAAAATTTGTTTTTGACAAACGGCAGCCAGGAATTGATAAAAGACAGGAAACATTAACGCAAATTGAGCATTTCAGAAATCAGTATTTACACCGGCAAATTCCGGAATCAGTTAAAAAATGTCATGAAGAGAAGGAGAACAGCTCAATATTATTAAATTGCATAGCATAAACCTGCTCAATAATTTTTAACATGATATTCATTTCTCCCATGCAAAGTGTTATTGTTATTGCCATATTCCTGTCAATGGCTGTTTCATGCAATCAGTCAGGAAACCTGCAGCATAAGGAAGGAACCAGTACCCTTATAGAAATTGACGAAACAGGCACACAGGAAAAGATAGTCCAAAGCATCACAATCGACAGTGTCTGGGCAGGTCACCCGGTGGGGTTTTGTCTTCTGACTCATAATTCGCGCCAGTATATTGCCTACTACAATTCAAACAGGAATATGGTAGTAGGACAGCGTGACCTTTCTGATGATAATTTCAGTCTGCAGATAATGCCTCCTCTGTATCGTGAGAGTTCCGGAGGTATAAGTACCGTACTTGGCTGGGACAGTCATAATTACATTACCATGGCCATCGACAAAAAGGGCTATATCCATCTGTCCGGAAACATGCATGTACATCCGCTTACATACTTCAGAAGCTCAATACCCGGAGATATCTTTTCTCTTGAACTGGTAAAGGAAATGGTCGCCAGTGAAGAAGACCGCTGTACCTACCCGAAGTTCATGAAAACAAGTGACGGTCAGCTTATTTTTCACTACCGTGACGGCTCCAGCGGTAATGGAAATGAGATATACAATATCTGGTCATGTGAAACAAACCGGTGGTCGCGGTTACTTGACACACCTCTCACCGACGGACTTGGACTGATGAATGCGTACCAGTCGCAACCCGCAATTTTTTCCGACGGATGGTATCATCTTTACTGGGTCTGGCGCGATACTCCCGACTGCTCAACAAATCACGACCTTTCCTATATGAAGAGTCCCGACCTGAAAAACTGGTATAATGTCAATGATGAGCGTGTTGATCTACCTGCAACGATCAACAACAGATCACTGATTGTCGATCCCATACCGGTTAAAGGAGGTATTATAAACCTGGCAGCCCGGCTCTGTCTTGATGAAAATAAGAACCCGGTGTTTGTATACCATAAATATGACAGTACGGGGTATCTCCAGCTATACGTTGCCAGCCACAACAGGAAGGGATGGACATACAAGGTGATTACCGACTGGGATTACAGGTGGGAGTTTTCAGGAGGAGGGAGCATCGTTTTTGAAGTTAGGATCAACGGTTTCAACAGAAGAAATGACGGAAATTATGAGGTCAGTTACTATCATAAAATCTACGGAACGGGAACATTTTTACTTGATAATGAGTTTAATGTTATCGGGACAGTCAAAAAAAGCCCTCCTGTCACGGCAGGGATGAAACCGGAAGGCACATTCCCGGGCTTATCCCTACGGACTTCTTCAGATGACGGAGCCAGCGGAGAACCCGGTGTAAGGTATATACTTAAATGGGAGACTCTTCCCAGCAACCGCGACAGGGCCAGACCCGAACCCTGGCCTGATCCTTCCACACTCTACCTTTTCAAACTTAATCCGGAGATATTATAACTTCAGGTTTTAACATTAATTAACTAGCTATAATAACTTCGTTTCTTTTCATTTTTATAACATTGGGAATAAAATCCGGATTTGTTATGTCATTCAATTGACGTAATCAGAGCTGAAAGAATTTCTGGCATGGTATTTTCTAGAATCATTCAATAGTATTAACCAACACTTTACATGTTATGAGATTATTTCTATCACTTGCTTTAACCCTGATCTCCGCAGGGCTTATGGGTCAGGCAAATTTTGCAGGCACCTGGGCTTTCAACGAATCCAAGAGTAATTTCGGGGAAAGTCAGTTTCGTTTTGCAGCAACCACTATGGTTGTGACAGTCAGTGGCAATGTACTTTCGGTTGAAAGCACCATGCCGGGCCGCGACGGTCAGGAGATGAAGACCAACGCCAAATACAACATTGACGGTACTCCCAGCGAAAATCCGATGTTCAACTCAACACGGAAATCAACAGTTACCTGGTCGGCCGACAAGAATTCAATGACCATAGCCTCGAGCATGACTTTTGAGATGAACGGTGAATCGAGGACAATGAACACCTCGGAGACATGGAAACTTACTGAAGGAGGAAAAGTCCTTCTCGTTGAATCTACAAGGAGGAACCGCGACGGAGGTGAAATGAAGACCACCGCTGCTTACGACAAGAAGTAAACTACTATTTTTTTGCCGTTAGTTCCACTACGGCATCAGTGAGACCGGGGGAGGTTAACTTAATGGTTACCTTCCCCTCTTTGTCTTCTGCCTGCACATAAACCAGCAAACGCCCGTGAAATGCATGCTGACGGTTGTCCCTGTAATCTTCAGTATTCGCAGGATTTGAATCTTCCATGCCTATTAGCCTCGCAGGACCTGAGATCTCACATGTTACTTCATTCCCGGCATCATAGACAACATTCCCGTCTTTGTCCTGCAGGGTAACAAATATATGGCTTATGTCAGTCCTGTCGGCTCTAAGAATACTTTCCCTGACTGCAGCAGAAATCCTTGCAGCTTCACCTGTTGTTCTCAGGCTATGACGGGCAACTTCCTTTCCTCCATTTTTTGATATGGCAGTAAGTTCTCCTTTTTCAAAAGGCAATTCCCAGCTGATGGCCCTGTTGGGAAAATCAACCATTTTTTTTGTGCCCAGCGACTTTTCGTTCAGTAAAAGTTCCACCTCTTCACAGTTTGAAAAAGCATTTACACTTACCATCTTTCCCCTTTCATAATTCCATACAGGATCCACTCTTTTGTGATCCCACAGACCCGGTTTCCTCCTTTCGTCAAGTCTGTCGGTGGTCCCGATAAAGACCATTGGCTTATCACTCCACAAACTCTGCCTGAAGAAAAACTCCGGCTTTTTGTTACCAGCCAGATCTATCACTCCGGCAGTGTTTGATCGCATGGGATAGCGTCCTGCTTCTCCAAGATATTCAAAACCTGTCCAGAGGAACTGGCCCATGATATAATCATTGTCTGCCACATAATTCCACATCTCAAGGGTCATCCCGTTTTCGCTGCCGTAGAGAGGTCTGTCAGGATATTTCCTGTGGTCCTGCTCATACCTGAACTCCTGGTAATTATACCCTGCCACATCGAGAGCGGCAGCATACCCTGTTTCATTCGACATTAATGCTGACGCAAGTCCTGCCGTTACTGGTCTGGTGGTATCCAGTCTCTTAATCACTGATACTAGTTCGCGGGCTACTTCGCCCAGTCTGTCGGCATGAGGCAGACTTTCGCTGAATTTTGCCCAGGTCTGGGGATTTGCTTCTGTATTCAGTATTGGATGAGTGTATGGATCGTTAGGGTAATCGACTTCATTTCCTATGCTCCACATAATAAGCGACGGGTGGTTGCGGTCCCTGAGAACAAAATCTTCAAGGTCCTGTTTTGCCCACTCTTTAAAATATTCGGCATAACCTTCCCTGCCCGGAGTTCCTACATTCCATCCCTGAAGCCATTTCTTCTTTGGTAGTTCCCATTCGTCGAAGATCTCACCGATGACAAGGAAGCCTTTTTTGTCGCAAAGGTCCATGAAGCCGGGAGAAAAAGGATTGTGACTTGTCCTGATCGCATTGCATCCCATTTCCTTTAGAATATCCAGCCTTCTTGCCAGCTCTTCACCGGGAACTGCAGCTCCAAGGGCGCCTGCATCGTGATGCATGCAGATACCTTTAAGTTTTAAATTCTTCCCGTTGAGGAAAAATCCGCTGTCAGCATCGAACCTTATAGTACGAAAGCCTACAGGGATATCAATCCTGTCGATTGTCTTTCCGCTTTTAATTTCAGTAACCAGGGAATACAGGTCGGGGGAATCGACATTCCACAGATCGGGGTCAGGGACATTTATTATCCTGCTGACGGTCGTTTCACCACCGGCGGAAATCACAGATGCAGCCGACGATGAAACGATCAGGGATTTCTCCCTCATCAGCTTCCATGTGACTTTCACCCTGGCTTTCTTCCCTGATTCATTTACAATATCGGTTTTTACAGAGAGACTTGCTCCGTCAGCAGACACATCGGGTGTAGTGTAGCTTACTCCCCACCATTTGGCATGAACCAGCCCGGTATATATGAGATGAACGTCGCGGTATATCCCTGAACCGGTATACCATCGCGAATCTGCATCCAGGGTATGGTCGACCTTAACTGCAATTACATTTTCCCCGCCCGGGTTTAAATGAGGTGATAAATCGTAAACAAAAGATATATAGCCGTTTGGCCTTTTGCCAAGAAAATGTCCGTTAATCCACACCTCACTGTTGTTATAAACGCCGTCGAAGTATATAAAAACCTTTCTTCCACGACCTTCAGAAGGCAGGGTAAAGGATTTCCTGTACCATCCTGTTCCACCAGGCAGGTAAGCTGTACAACTCGAATTATCCCTGCTGAATGGGCCTTCGATACTCCAGTCGTGTGGAAGATCCAGATCCCTCCATCCGGAATCGTTAAATGTAATATCATGAGCTCCGGCAATTTCTCCTTTATGGAATTTCCAGCCGTAATTGAAGTTTTCAATGACTCTTTCGTGCTGCTGACCGGAAATATCCTGCACCGGAATAAGCAGTATGCACATGAGAAACAGGAACGTGTATGCTGACAGGCTTTTCATTACTGATGATTTTTTTGAACAAGTTTCTTTCAAAAGTAGTGAATTCAAAGGATATATTCTTTTTTGGAATTGAAGCAAATTTGTTGAATCTTTGGCCCCTCATGGAATCAACACAGGATTCGGAAATTGCCCGGCAATTACATCCCCGGAGGATACTGATACCGGTGGTACTGGGTCTGATAGTTGTACTCTGGCTGATTTTTAAAGACGTCAATATCAGCGTTTTCAGAGAGATTGAATTCACATGGCGGTCGGTATTCTGGCTTATGATTGCATGGCTTTGTATGATAGGCAGGGATCTGGGATACGTGATCAGGTTAAGGATCCTTTCTGAAAAAGATCTTACATGGAAGCAGGCCCTGAGGGTAATAATGCTCTGGGAATTCACTTCGGCGGTAACACCCTCGACAGTAGGGGGGACTGCCGTTGCAGTTGTATTTATACATAAGGAGGGTATTACAGTGGGGCGAAGCACCTCAGTGGTTCTGGCGACTTCTTTTCTTGATGAACTCTATTTTGTGATAATGTTCCCTGTCATTCTGCTTATTGTCGGAGGTGAGATCCTCTTTACTACAACAGCCTCAGGGACCGGGGTGGCTTTATTCAATAACCTAATGTTTGTTGCAATCGGAGGATATGCGATAATTTTAGCCTGGGTCCTTCTTATCGGATGGGGACTTTTTATCAATCCTGAAGGTATAAAAAAGATCATCCTCTGGTTTTTCAGGCTTCCCTTCCTGAGAAGGTGGAGCAGTGCTGCAGCCAGGGCAGGTGATGACATTGTCGTAAGTTCACGCGAACTGAAGAAAAAACCGCCTTTCTTCTGGGTCAAGGCACTTCTGGCAACCTTTCTTTCATGGACATCGCGGTACTGGGTAATCAATGCCATTCTGGTTGCTTTTTTTATTATCGATGATCATTTCCTGATATTTGCCCGGCAGCTAGTGACCTGGATAATGATGATCATGAGCCCTACACCGGGAGGCAGCGGTTTTGCAGAAGTTATACTTGGAAGATATATTTCCGATGCCATACCTGCCGACCCCCTGCATGTGGGAAGCATTGCACTGGCCATGACGATTATCTGGAGAATGGTCAGTTATTATCCTTATCTTATAATAGGAGCTTCACTGATACCCGGGTGGTTACAGAGAAAATTCAGATTACCGTTAAAGAAAAGATAGATTTTTCATATCTTCGGCTATCTGAAACCAGGAATTACACAGGCTTTTTATGAGTGAGGAGATCCTGAAGGCATTAATGGAATTGTTCGCGCTTATTGTAAAGCAGGATGGAGGAATAATAATAAGTGAGCGAGATTATGTAACAGCTTTCCTCACCAAACAGCTCTCACAGGAAAGTGTAACGGAGTATCTGACATTCTTCGATGAACATGCAGGACCTGTTCGTGAATCATCGGCCCGGAAGGAGCCCGGCCCGCCATCCGTAAAAGATTCCGTTAAAATTCTGGGCATCTGCAAAAAAATCAACCGGACTCTCAACCAGGAGCAGAAAGTTGTCGTACTCATGAGGCTCTTCGAGCTGGTAAATGCCGACCGCCGGTTTACGCCCCAAAGAATGAATATTATTAACACTGTTGCAGAAGTGTTCAGGATTACGGCAGAAGAATTTACAGCAACGGAACAGTTTGTAAGATATGACACGCCGGAGAAACTTGATAACAATTCAATACTGTCATTGTATCCTGAGCACAAGGAGTGCGACCTGTGTAAAAGGATGCTGTCGGGATATCTTGATACGAGCATCTTTTTCCTGAGGATCACCAGCGTGGATCTTTATTTCGTGAAATACAGGTCGGACGAACAGCTGTATCTCAACGGCCTCCCGATTATTCCGGGACAGATATATTCATTCGCCAAAGGAAGCACTTTAAGATCTTCCCAGGGATATCCTATTTATTATAGTGATATCAGTTCGACTTTTCTGTCTGATATCATCATTCACAAGCTTTCCTTCAGTGTCGAAAACCTTACCCTCAAGTTTATCGAAGGTCATCACGCAATTGACGATGTAAGTTTCTCCATTGACGAAGGAAGTCTTGTTGGTATTCTTGGCGCCAGTGGTTCGGGAAAGACCACGCTTCTCAATCTGCTCAGCGGCATCGAAAAACCAACTTCAGGATCAGTAAAAATTAACGGGCTCGATGTCATCAATGACAACAGGGCCCTGGAAGGCGTTCTCGGATTTGTACCGCAGGATGACCTTCTCATGGAAGATCTCACCGTTTTTGATAACCTCTATTTTGCTGCCTGTCAGTGCTTCAGAAACAAGAGCAGGAAGGAGATCACGGAGATTGTCGATCATACCTTGTCTAATCTCGGCCTGCTGGATAAAAGAGATCTGAAGGTCGGTTCTCCTTTCAATAAAGTGATCAGCGGGGGACAGAGAAAAAGGCTTAACATTGCACTCGAACTTATAAGAGAGCCTTCAATTCTGTTTCTCGACGAGCCTACGTCAGGATTGTCGTCGCGTGATTCAGAAACATTAATGGATCTGCTTCGTGACCTGACTCTGAAGGGGAAGCTGATCTTTACCGTGATACATCAGCCATCTTCGGAAATTTTCAAGATGTTTGACAAGATAATCATACTCGACCAGGGAGGAAGTATGGTTTATTACGGGAACCCTGTAAATGCAGTTGTCCATTTTAAGACTCTTGATGCCCAGATAAACTCTCAGATAGGTGAATGTCCACAGTGTGGAAACGTTAACACAGAAGCTATTTTTAATATCATCGAAGCTCATGTTGTTGATGAATTCGGGCAGTACACAGATAAAAGAAAGGTCCTGCCGCGGGAATGGGCCGGGAAATTCCGTGAGAGACACCCGCTTGTTAATGTACCGGAAGTAAAGGAGCCTCCTCACAAAAACCTTGATCGCCCGGGACTTCTGAAGCAGTATCTCATTTATTTTATAAGGGATCTCAAGAGCAAACTGGCCAACCGGCAGTATATAATGCTTACCCTGCTTGAGGCTCCCGTGCTAGGATTCATACTCTCCTTCATAATCAGGTATATCCCCAACCCCGACTCAGATATCTATATCTTTTCTGAAAATGAGAACATCCCTATTTATATCTTCATGAGCCTGATAGTAGCTCTCTTTCTGGGGCTTACAATTAGTGCCGAGGAAATATTCCGCGACCGTAAAATACTGAAAAGGGAAAGATTCCTTAACCTGAGCCGGACAAGCTACCTTTTTTCCAAGATCACAATACTTGTCATTATTTCGGCTGTCCAGTCATTTCTTTTCATTTCTGTGGCAAATCCGATCCTGGGTCTCAGAGGTATGTTCTTTTACTACTGGGTAGCCCTTTTCACAACGGCTTTCTGCGCAAACATGGTCGGACTTAACATTTCAGCATCATTCAACTCGGCAATAACAATTTATATCATTATTCCCCTGCTCATAATACCAATGATGGTGCTGAGCGGGGCTATGTTCCCCTTCGATAAGCTCAACAGGAAGATCGGCAGTGTAGAAAAAGTGCCTGTAATTGCAGAGCTTATGCCGACGCGATGGACCTACGAAGCGCTCATGGTGTCACAGTTCAAGGATAACAGATACAGCACCTGTGAATTCACCCGCGAAGGAAAAACATTTTACGATCTGCAGAAAAAAATCAGCCAGGCCGACTTCAACAAGGTGCACAGGATCCCGGAAATAAAGAGGGCCCTTGATGCAAGCATCAGGGACCTAAGGGCTTATACCATAAGAACACAGGACATGTCGGAACTTCCGTCGAATGTTAAGCCTCCTCATCTTAACAGGCTGCCACTTGTAAGGAACGAGCTGGAAAAGATGAGTTCTCTTTATGGCCTTCCGCAGTTCCCATGGACTGAGAGTCTTACAGATGACCGGTTCAACCAGAACATTGCCGACTCGGTGAAGGCGTATCTGAAAAGGCTCGATGAGACATTCAGCCGGGTTTCAAATGCAGCCAGCGACAGAAAGGACACCTTCTATAACCTCAACAGGACTGCCCTTGATAAGCTCCGCGACGAATATTACAACTTTAAACTTGAGGAAATAGTTACAAAATATTACGAAAGGAATAAAATACTGATATATAAAAATTCCATAGTACAGAATACCGACCCCGTATACCTCGATCCATCAGGTAAAGGCTTCCCCAGGTTCAGAACCCATTTCTTTGCACCTTCAAAATATTTTCTGGGCGGCAGGACAGACACCTTCATATTCAATACCGGTCTTGTGCTGTCGAGTACTATAGCGCTTTACATAATCCTGTATTTTGACCTCCTTGGAAGAGCCGTAAGATATTTTGAAAGATTGAGGCTGCGAAAGAAGCTATTCAGAACGCTGGTAAAATGATTTTTTATATTTTTGTATAAATTAACCTGTTATCCTGATGAAAGGAACGGCTTTTTTATTTATGATCCTGATCACATTTACCTGCCTGACGTGCAGAAACAGATCAAACAGCGATTCACAGTTTGTATTCCCTGAAGAAGACACCATTCCTCTTGATGAAGCTGAAAAGTTAAGCACAGAAGCTATTGAAGAAATTGCAAAAAACATTTCTTCTCCTGTCGAAATAGCAAATCTCCTTCAAACGCTGGCGGTTCCATTCTCCCCTGAATACCTTGCTTCCTCAGTCGACCCTAACAGGCAGACAACCTCTTTCGACAAAGCATTCACCCTGGGGATACTTGGAGCTGACCTGGGCTATCTCAACATGTATGAAAAAACAGGTTCATCAATCGACATCCTTTCCTCGATACGAAAACTCGCCGAAGGGATAAAAGTCGGACAGTTCTTCGATTTTGAGACTATTAAGAGGCTCTCTCTAAGCAAGTCTAACCTCGATTCACTGCTTTTCATGTCAATCGACTCCTACACCCAGATTGATAAGTACCTTCGGGACAATGACCGTGGCCAACTTTCAGCCTTGATGATAATCGGAGTATGGATTGAGGGACAGTACCTTGCAACGCAAGTGATGACCGAATATCCTGACCCTGTTCTAAGAGACAGGATAGGAGAACAGAAGATAATTCTTAATGATCTTATATTGCTTGCTAATCCATATTGCAACCGCGATCCGGAATTTGGAGAGCTTTGTCGCGATCTTCAGGAAATAAAACAGTCATACAGGGATGTTAAGATCACATATACCCTTGGGGAACCTGTAAGCAGGGAGGTCGATGGCGCACTTATTGTTGAACAGACCGAAACCAGCGTCGTTGAAATGACCGATGACCAGCTTAAAGATATTATTGAAATAACTGAGAGTGTCAGAAACAAGCTAATAGCAAATAACTAAAATGAAAAAATATCTAATCACTTTATTTTTGCTTACGGCAGGCATGATTGCCTTCGGACAGAGCACAGATCCTCTGGTGGCACAATGCGTTATGAATGCCGGTCCAAACACAAAATATCTGAAAGATTTCCGGATCCAGCTCGGCAAGGCCCAGGCACCGGGCGAATTCCGCTACAAAACCCAGATGTCGCTGTGGAAGAATACAAGATATAAATTCTCCCTTTGCACAGCTGAAGGATCGGAAGGAGAGCTTGTTCTTACCATCAAAAACGATGCTAACCAGGTTGTGCTGTCATCGTTTGATTCAAATACAGGGAAAACTTATAAATCAGTCGAACTGGTTTGCAACAGGAGCGGCATCTATCAGCTTAACTACGACTTTAAAGACGGTTTGCAGGGATCGGGAGTAGGCGTTGTGTCAATGGTTAAATAGGGAAAAAAGCTGCACCATAACAACCATCAGAACAAGTCCGGAAAAGATCAGCCGCGGCATCACCCGGGAAGAAGAAAATACAAAATAGTGTGTTATGATGTAGGATGCAGGGATGGCTGCTATCCACATAATTTCTACCGACACTGAAGGTATTGCAAAATATACCGGCACTGATATCAGCAATCCCCAGAGAAGAAGAAAAAAAGTCTTTCTCGATCTGATCTTTTTTGCATGTATACGTGCCATAAGGAAAACAATACTTACAATAAGAAGTATTCCTGAACTTATAAGCGCCACAACCTGTTCAGGTGAAAATTCAAATGAAACTGCCTTTTCAAACAGGTTCTTTCCCGTGACTTCAAGGAGTTCCATAACCTCGCGTCCCGAAACAAAATAAAATCCGGCCACAATTAAATAAGGGGTAAGTATTCCGATCAGTGAAAGCAGTATCTCCGACAGCGTTACCCTCCTGAGAATGGCAATACCCACTATTGTGAGAACGCCAAACCATAATAATCCTGCATACAGCATACTGCCAGTGCCGATAAGAAAAGCGGCATCGAAAAAATTGTACGCAACACCCTGCTTCCTGTAAGCATCCATAATCCTCATCATTGCAAGCATAAGCAGCAAGGCTGCCGGTAACACCGGGTTTAAAACCTGGTTATCCGGCAACAGTGAAGTAAGGAGCAGATATACTATGGCAGGCAGAAAGGTACGCTGGTTTATGAAGAACACCGTAGTATTGAAATGCACCAGCAGGAAGAGCATAAATGAAAGGAAGAGGAAGGAAGTAATCACTCCCGGCAAAGGTGAATGACCTAAAATCACTTTCAGGAATTCGTAAAGAGGCATCGGCTGTACTTCATAGATCAGATCTCCCGGGCCTGCAGGATATGCAAGCGGATGGATCCACAACAACAACAGAGCGATCACTGTTGCAGCTATAACTCCGGGACCTGTCCCTTTAAAAACCGAAAGCATCAATAATTTTTCAAGTCAAAACCAATATCTTCCCTGAAATACATATCATCAAAAGATATCTCCGAGACGTTCCGGTATGATCCCTCAAGAGCTTCCTGCATCGTCATGCCCCATGATGTGACAGCGAGAACACGGCCTCCGGATGTCACAACCTGATCGCCGGACGGCTTTGTCCCGGCATGGAAAACAACACAATCCCTTGTTTTATCCAGACCTGAGATCGTTTTTCCCTTCTCATAACCTCCGGGATAGCCTCCTGATGAAATCATAACCGTCGTAACAAATCTTTCATCAATCTCAAGTTCCTTTTCCTGAAGCTTACCCTGTGCAACTCCCTCAAGGAGTTCAAAGAAGTCTGATTTTATCCTTGGGATAATTACCTCAGATTCAGGATCTCCCATACGTGCATTATATTCTATAACATAAGGATTACCGTCAACATTCATCAGTCCGAAGAAAATGAACCCCTTATATACGATGCCGTCATCTTTCAATCCCTTCATGGTAGGTTCTATAATGGAGGCTATGACTTTATCCATAAAATCCTTGTCAGCAAAGGGTACCGGAGAAACGGCTCCCATACCTCCTGTATTGAGGCCGGTATCACCCCTTCCAATGCGTTTGTAATCCTTGGCTTCAGGCAGTAGCTTATAAGTATTTCCGTCGGTAACGATGAAAACAGACAATTCAATCCCCTTCAGATATTGTTCAACGACGACCTTGCTGCCGGCTTTCCCGAATTTACCGTTCAGGATTTCCCTGACTTCATTTTCCGCGGTGTGGAAATTGTCGATTATTAAAACCCCTTTACCTGCCGCAAGTCCATCAGCCTTAATTACATAAGGGGGTTTAAGGGTATGCAGAAAATCTGCGACCTCAGTAATATTGTTAATGTCGAAGCTTTTGAATGCTGCTGTAGGAATGTTGTGACGGGTCAGAAATGATTTTGCGAAATCCTTGCTTCCTTCCAGTCTTGCAGCCGAACGGCCGGGTCCTATCACGGAAATATGCCTTACTGATGAATCGGCAATAAAAAAATCATAGATTCCGTCAACCAGAGGAGCTTCAGGACCTACGACCACCATATCAATACTGTTTTCGATAACGGCCTTTTTCACTGCTTCAAAATCACCGGGATCAAGGGGCAGATTTATCCCAAGAGCTGCCGTCCCTGCATTACCGGGACCGGTGTAAATCCTGCTCACTTTCCTGCTTTGGGAAAGCTTCCATACTATTGAGTGTTCTCTTCCTCCTGAACCAAGTACGAGAATGTTCATTAAAATATGTTTTTAGCCTGTCCAAATGTAATACTTCAATCTTAAATACAAAACTCAGATATTTTGAGGAATAAGTTCAAACCTGAAACCTCTTTTAATGGATTGACGGATGAAATCACTCAGAAATGACCTGCATGAAGAAGCCGGGGTATCATGGAGAACAATTACCGAACCGGGCCTGATATTTCGTGAAAGTAATCGGGAAGACCTGGCTGCTCCGTATTTTTTATCATAATCGAAGGGCATAATATCCCATAAGACTATCGTGAATGACTTTGATAGCCTTCGGTACTGACAGGGAAGAATCCTTCCGTAAGGAGGACGGAAAAGGGTATCTGATGTAAGGGATGAAGCCTTGTAAACATCGGCACAATATTCTTTCAGTCCGGTTTTCCATCCGCTCCGGTGAGCGTAGCCATGGTTGCCAACTGAGTGACCGTGCTTTTTAATTGCATCTAACAGTTCGGGGTATTTCTCAGCCTGCCTTCCGCTGCAAAAAAAAACTGCTTTCACACCTGTCTCATCCAGTATTCTCAGCAAGCCGGGAGTTGAACCAGGATGAGGGCCATCGTCAAAGGTAAGACAGAGGACCTTCTCTGTTGATGAGATCCTGAAAACCGCCCCCGGAAACAGAAGTTCAGCAGGGAAGGGAAATCCCGGAATTCTCAGTTTCACCTGTTCGAAGGATAGAATTCACCATAATATTTATTTACCAGTGGCTCTGCTGCTTCTTTAATTGCAGTAAGTTTGAGATCATCAGCCATGTAGTAAATATCAAGAAGCGACTGGAAATTGATCCCTATTTCCATGTCGAGGTCATATCTTGAATTATTGTCGACAGCAAGCAGATAATCGAGGTGCTCCGAGGCATATTCCATAATCCTGTATAATATCTCCTCTCCCTCTTCCACTTTACCGGCCCTGATAAGGACTTCGGCAAGGCCTGTTGAAAAAAAGTCGTCGGGCATTTTTGATGAAGGCACGATCTCATGACCTCTTCTTACAGCCTCAACGGCCCTGAGTGTATCTCCGGATTGAAGAAGCGTGTTGCCGAGATTTGCGAAGAGCCTCCTGAAATTCCCGAACATCCTTCGGTTATTTTCGTCGAGATATACTGAAGGATCACCGGCGTTGCCCCATTTGAACCTGTTCATCATGTTGTCGTACATTACATGGGGATCGATCATACCGAAATCGGCATTCCCTGATGTCTCAATCCTGACAGGTACAATTCTGTATGCCATTCCTTCCTGGACGAAATAATTTTCCAGACCTTTGTACTGGCTTCCGGGAACTGTTGTTGAAAAATACACGGGCCGTTCCCAGTTGTTGGTTGCTATCAGGTCCATAATTGCAAGGTCGCCCTTCATGGCATCTCTGGCAGAATATTCCCAGATCATGGGAGAAACAATCCTGTCGCTGAAATATTCTTTTACCGTTCCGTTATTCAATACGCTGACAGAATCGACATCTATCACTAATTTGTTGGTGGGGAGATAATTTGCATAATCGCCTCTTCCGCTTATGTCGATTTGAAATTTCCTGTCGTCAGCTCCGAGAAACCTTACAATCTCTTTAATATTGACAGCTCTGTCAACAGTCGTATTGACAGGCATCTGGGTTCTTTCACCCTCGATATATTTTGCGGGTTCAAGGGAAAAGGGCAGCGGATCGGAATCGAATGCTTTCTGTCTCATCATCTGTATATACCATCCTGCCTGTAAATAGCTGAGGTTTACCACACGCACATCTGTTCTCAGTCTTTCGACGTCCTGTATGTACCAAACAGGGAATGAATCGTTGTCGCCATAGGTAAAGAGGACTGCATCAGGGGCGCACGACTGAAGATAATTGGAGGCAATGTCACGTGCCGTATAGCGTCCTGAGCGGTCATGGTCATCCCAGTTTTCGACAGCCAGCAGTAAGGGGGATGCGGCCATTATGAGGATGAACAATATTACCGGTGTTACCCGGTGCGATGAATACTTTCGTATCAGATCGTACAGATACATGAATCCCATTCCCGCCCATGCCGCGAAAGCATAAAATGACCCTGCATAGGCATAGTCACGTTCTCTCGGCTGGTTTGGATACTGGTTAAGATACAGGATAACAGCAAACCCTGTCATGATAAAAAATGTAAGGATCAGAATGAATCCTTTCCGGTCGGTTTTGTACTGCCATATTGCTCCCATCAGTCCGATCAGCAGAGGAAGGAAGAAATAAGTATTCCTGGCGGGATTTTCTTTAAGATCCTGTGGAAGAGCATCCTGGTCCCCAAGTCTTATTTCGTCGATGAATTTTATCCCGCTGATCCAGTTCCCGTGGAGAATGTTGCCGTTTCCCTGAATGTCATTTTGTCTTCCTGCAAAGTTCCACATGAAATAACGCAAATACATGAAGCCGGTCTGATATCTGAAAAAGAAACGGAGGTTTTCGCCGAATGTAGGACATACTACCGTCTCCTTGCCGGAGCCGTAAGTAAGGGTATATTTCCGTCCCTTCACCTTTCCCCAGTATTCATATGATTTCCTGTGATGATCTTCGGGGCTGTACATACGGGGAAAGACGGTGGTGAATTTTTCATTATAGATGTATTCCGGCCTGTAAAAAGGCTTGTACCTGCCATCCACTTTGTTGTAACCGGCCACCACATTTCTGACATCCTCGGCAGGAGCGCTGTAATAAGGACCATGGAACTTGGGTGAAGTTCCGTACTGCTGCATGTTAATATAGTATGAAAGGGCGAAGATGTCGGAAGGATTATTCTGGTTCATTGGCGGCCTTGCAGAAGATCTTATCACTATCATGGCATAGGATGAATAGCCGATCATGATGACTGTAAGTCCTGTAACAATATAGTTGAGTATGACCTTCCCTTTTCTTTGTGAAAATCTTATCAGGACAACCAGTGATGCTATCACAGCTGCTATGAAAACTAGCAATCCGGAATTGTAGGGCAGCCCGAATACATTTACAAAAAGCAGTTCAAACCATCCTGCCACCTTAGGGACACCCGGTATCAGGATAAAGACCATAAGTCCGAGAAGGACAACAGCGACCAGAAGAGCCCTGAAAAAGCCTTTTGCTGACAGTTCATATTTCCTGAAATAAAAAACCAGGACCAGAACAGGAATTACAAGCAGGTTCAGCCGGTGTATTCCCAGTCCGAGTCCCATGATATATGCTATCAGTATTATCCATCGTCCTGAAGAAGGGTCATCTGCTTCTTCCTCCCATTTAAGCATCGCCCAGAACACCAGTCCAAGCATCAGCGAGGACATTGAATAAAGCTCCCCCTCAACGGCAGAAAACCAGAAAGTGTCGGAGAAGGTGTATGTAAGGGCACCTATTACGCCGCTTGCAATAATTACCGGAATATGGCGGGCTTCGAGAGGATTTGACCGGGTGTAAACCCTCCGTACAAGGTGTGTAATAGTCCAGAAGAGAAAAAGAATAGTGAAAGCGCTGCACAGTGCAGAGAGAGAGTTGACCATCAGAGCAGCCTTTGATGCATCACCCAGTGAAAAAAGGGTTGCAATACGTCCTACCATCAGGAACAGGGGTGCTCCGGGAGGATGTCCTACCTGAAGCCCGTAAGCCGAGAGAATAAATTCGCCACAATCCCAAAAACTTACAGTCGGCTCGACAGTGATCAGATAGACCACTGCGGAGACAAGGAACATCAACCAGCCGGTAATATTATTCCACCGGCTGTAGGAGGCCTTTACTGAATCCATAATATTATAACATTTTAGAAGGACAAAGAACGTAAAAAATTGCAATCTGATCCTTTACTAATATCGATTTAACAACATTTTAACCTGAGGAATAAACTGACGATCATCAACTATGCCTTTCATATTTAGCTTGTTATTACACAAAGAACCTCCATTGCTTGTTTCTCCAGGTCTCTCCGGCGTAATTGATTCCTATCCTGGGTCCTGTCTTAAAATCCTTCCTTATTCCCGCATCCTCAACCCATATCTTCTCTGAGGATATCATGTCCTCGCCATAATATGACTTGTCAATCCTGAGCTCACGGGTAAGTTTTCCCGGACCACTAAAACCTTCTATTCCTCTTATCAGTGCAGCCTGGGGATTATCTCTTTCGCCGGTCACGAAGTTCAGCATCCAGTACATGCCGTAAACAAAATATACGTATATCCTTCCTCCCTCGTGGTACATGACTTCTGTCCGTGCTGTTCTTCCCCTGCTTGCATGGCACGCCTCGTCGCCATCGCCCCTGTATGCTTCAGTCTCGGTAATAATATACCTTCTGTAAGCACCTTTTTCATCCCTTACTACCAATAACTTCCCTATCAGTTCCGGTGCGACCAGAAGGACATCACGGATAAAAAAATCGCGCATAAGACGTTTTCCCGTAATCATATCAGTAAGGGATCCTGTCATCAAATTCTTCCCATTTTGCAAACACTTCCTGTCCTCCGGCATCAGAAACACAGATGAAGGAAATACTCCTATTTCCGGGCTCAAGCATTATCTCATCATATATCATGCTGTCGCTGAAACCTGCCATTTCGGCATCCTTCCGGCCGGAGGCATAAATAATCTTTTTTATCCCTGCCCAGTACACTGCACCAAGGCACATCGGGCAGGGTTCACACGAACAATAGAGCACACAGTCGCTCAGATCGTGGGTCTCCAGTATTTCGGAGGCCTTTCTTATTGCAAGAATTTCTGCATGTGCTGTGGGGTCGGAAGAAAGTACAACTTTATTGTTTGCTTCAGCAATTATTTTTCCTTTCCTTGTGATCAGGGCACCGAAGGGACCGTAACCTTTTTCTATCCCCTGTTTTGCGATCTCAACAGCCTTCATAATGAAGGTTCTGTCATTTCTGGTCAATCTTATCATAGTTACTTTTCTTCTGGGCAATAAAAATAATCTTACTTTTCATAAAGCTAATAAAATCAGGCAATATTCTTTTTTTTTAATAAATATGTTGTATTTTTGCATTCCCGAATTAAAGGGGTTTTTTAGTTAAGTATAAGAATATCAATTAAAAACTAATAGCACGTGGATACCTTAAGTTATAAAACAGTATCGGCAAACAAGGCAACTGTTAACAAGGAGTGGGTTCTGATTGATGCAGAAGGAGCAGTTTTGGGTCGTATGTCAAGTCTTGTTGCGAATATGCTGAGAGGTAAGCACAAGACCAACTTTACCCCTCATGTTGATTGCGGTGATAATGTGATAGTCATAAATGCCGATAAGGTTGTTCTGACCGGAGAGAAATGGAGTAAGAAAGAATATGTTCGCCATACCGGATATCCTGGTGGTCAGAGATTTACAACCGCTGAAGAAATGCTTAAAAAGAATCCCGTCAGCCTGGTTGAAATAGCTGTCAAGGGTATGCTCCCGAAAAATCGTCTGGGCAGTGCCCTTTTCAGGAATCTGCATGTATATGCCGGCAACGTGCATCCCCATGAAGCACAGAAACCCAAAAAAATAGAAATAAAAAACAGCTAAGAGAGCAATATGGAATCGATCAATGCGATTGGAAGAAGAAAAGCAGCTGTTGCGAGAGTATATCTCAGCGACGGTAAGGGAAACATAACAGTCAACGGCAGGGATTACAGGGAATATTTCGGATCCGAGATTCTCCAGTACGTTGTCACCCAGCCTCTGCTCGTTTTAAATGCCGGCGATAAATACGATATCAACGTGAATCTTGAGGGAGGCGGAGTGAAAGGTCAGGCTGAGGCACTAAGGCTTGGAATCTCACGTGCTCTCGTCATAGCTGATGAAGAAAACAAAAAGTCGCTTAAATCAAACGGCTTTCTCACCCGTAATCCAAGAGAAGTGGAAAGAAAGAAACCGGGTCGTCCCAAAGCCCGCAAAAGATTCCAGTTCAGCAAACGTTAGGATTTCCGACATCAGCACGATGATCAAGTTTAGTATCTAAACTGCAAAGACTCACTCAAACCGTGGCTACTATGCAGTTGATAAACAGGAATGTAAACTTAAATTAAATAAAATGCCCAGAACAGACTTTAAAACACTGCTTGACGCAGGTGTACATTTCGGACACCTTAAAAGAAAATGGAATCCGGCTATGGCTCCCTATATTTTTATGGAGCGAAACGGCATCCATATCATTGACCTTGAAAAAACAATAACCAAACTGGATGAAGCTGCCGCAGCAATGAAACACATTGCCAGATCGGGTAAGAAAATCCTCTTTGTAGCAACAAAAAAACAGGCAAAAGAAATCGTTGCCGAAAAAGTCAGGAACATCAACATGCCTTTCGTTACAGAGAGGTGGCCCGGAGGAATGCTAACCAACTTCCCGACCATAAGGAAAGCTGTAAAGAAAATGGGATCTATCGACAAGATGGCCAGCGACGGCACCTTCACAAATCTTTCTAAAAGAGAAAGACTCCAGGTAACACGTCAGAGAGCGAAGCTGGAGAAAAACCTGGGAAGCATTGTCGATCTTACACGTCTGCCCTCTGCCTTGTTCATCGTTGACGTATGCAAAGAGCATATTGCCGTTAAAGAAGCTAAACGTCTCGGCATACCTGTCATTGCAATGGTCGACACCAACTCCGATCCTTCCGATATCGACTTCCCCATACCGGCAAACGACGATGCCTCAAAATCAATTTCACTAATCGTTGATATCCTCTGCCAGGCTGTTGAAGAAGGTCTGAACGAAAGAAAGACTGAAAAGGACAAAGAACCAGCAAGGGAAAGAAGAGGAGCCGCCCACGATGAGGAGGAAGACGATATCACAAGCTCATACCGTAAGATGAAGGAAGCTCAGGAAGAAGAAGAAACCCATGAGGAGACAGATTCACCTGAAGCAGATGAGGAAGAGGATGAAGCCGGAACAGAAGCCGGTGACACAGAAGAAGAGGAGGAAGAATAATATTCACTATTTATCTAAAAGAAAATTTAATGGCTACAATAACTTCAGCAGATGTTGCCAGGCTCAGAAGAATGACACTGGCAGGCATGATGGACTGTAAAAAAGCACTTGAGGAAGCAGATGGTAATTTCGATAAGGCAGTTGAAATAATCAGAAAAAAGGGACAGGCAGTTGCCAGCAAACGGGCCGACAGAGATGCATCCGAAGGTGTTGTGCTTGCAAAAGTAACTCCCGACGGCAAGTACGGAGCTATGATGGTCCTTAACAGTGAATCAGACTTTGTTGCAAAAAATGAAGGTTTCATAACTTTTGCAACAAAAATCCTCGACTTTGCACTCATGAATAAACCTTCTGATCTTGATGATCTCAAAGGTCTGAGCATGGATGGTGCCAGCGTTAACGAAAAAGTTATCGAGTATCTCGGAATCATTGGAGAAAAAATAGAACTGTCCTATTTCGACAAGATTGAAGCTGAATTTGTTCAGGCTTATATACACCCCGGAAACAAACTGGCAACCCTGGCAGGATTCAACAAATCAGGTCTCGACCTGCAGGTTTACAAGGATGTGGCTATGCAGATTGCAGCCATGAATCCTGTAGCAGTTGACAGGGGAGATGTTTCTGAAGAGGTTATAGCACGTGAAATTGAAATTGGCAAAGAGCAGGCCAGACGTGACGGCAAACCCGAAGAAATGCTGGAAAAGATCGCACAGGGCAAACTTTCAAAATTCTACAAGGAAAGCACGCTTCTGAACCAGGAATTCATCAAAGACAACAAGCAGACAGTGGGACAATACCTGAAGTCAGTCAACAAAGAACTCACCGTGACAGCTTTCAAACGCTTTACCCTAAACATATAGTTTGAATCAAAGTTCATTTATTAAAAGGTGTCCTCATCAGCAAAGGACACCTTTTTTATTTATACCGGAACATAGCCGTAAAAAAACTATCTTTACCTGAAATTGAAACACTATGAGATACTCTCGCATCCTGCTAAAGCTGAGTGGCGAATCACTTGCCGGAAAATCAGGACATGGCATCAACGAAGATGTTCTGGACGAATATGCAGGACAGATAATTGATGTAATCAGGCAGGGATGTGAAATGGCAGTCGTGATAGGAGGCGGCAATATTTTCAGGGGTTTGAGCGGAACAAAGTCAGGAGTCGACAGGGTGACCGGTGATCAGATGGGAATGCTGGCAACAGTCATCAACAGCCTTGCCCTACAGAGTGCCATTGCCAGGCTCGGAGGCAGGGCAAAAGTTTATACTGCGGTCAGAATGGAACCGGTGGGCGAGCTGTACAGAAGAAATGAAGTAGTGAGCGAGATGCAAAAAAGCACGGTTTGTATCATCGCCGGAGGTACCGGTAATCCTTTTTTTACAACTGATACTGCTGCTGCACTGCGAGCCGTCGAAACAGGAGCAGATGTTCTGCTGAAAGGCACAAGGGTTGACGGCGTCTATTCTGCCGATCCTGAAAAGGATCCCAAAGCCAGGAGGTTTGAAACAATAACGTATGAAGAGGTGCTGACCCGCCGCCTGATGGTGATGGATTCAACGGCATTCACCATGTGCCGCGACAACAAAATGCCCATTGTGGTTTTCGACATGAACACTTCGGGCAATCTCATGAAAGTGGTTAACGGCATAAAGACAGGAACTCTTATTTCTACCTGATAATCTTTGTATTTAAGGCTATTTTATTATTTTTGTTTTCCTGCACTCATTGTTTTTATGCAGAATCTTAAAATAATCAGACTATGAACGAAGATGTTGAACTAATTATAGAAGAGACCAAAGACAGGATGCAGAAAGCCCTGGAACACCTGGAACACGAGCTCGCAAGACTTCGCGCCGGAAGGTCCAATCCGGCTCTTCTCGATGGCGTTTCGGTTGATTATTATGGCGTTAATTCGCCACTGTCGCAGGTTTCAAATATCAACACACCCGATGCTAAAACCATCCTTATCCAGCCCTGGGAAAAAGCAATGCTGGGTACAATAGAAAAAGCAATAATGGCAGCAAATATCGGACTGGTGCCGGTAAATAACGGTGAAGTGATCCGGATAAATATCCCTCCCCTTACAGAAGAAAGAAGACATCAGCTGGTAAAACAGGTGAGGAACGAGGGCGAAACAGCCAAAATAAGTATCCGCAATGCACGTAAATGGGCCAACGACGAGCTTAAATCCCTGATGAAAGAGGGACTACCGGAAGACATCGAGAAAAATGCTGTCGACAACGTTCAGGAACTTACAAACAGCTACTCCGAAAAAATCGATAAGGTTATCGGCCTGAAGGAAAAAGATGTAATGACAGTCTGACATCTTTTATTTCGCTGGAATAAGCAACAGAGTATACCTGGAAGCCTCTCTTACGGCCTCATCTGAAAAAGGATCCCTGTAAAATTCCATGTTAACATATTTTTCTGTCTGCGAAAGATAGAACTCAGCTGACGGAACCCCGGAGGCCCCTGTTGGAATGACCGTAAACGACTCATCCCAGTCAGCAGTATTGAAGATATGACGTTCTGAAGCTCCGTGATCAACTATGAAGCCGGGAGAATATGCATAAGGACATACCGTATGACTGCTCCCTCCTACCTGATAACTGACGGAATTGAATCCAAAAAGAAGATCGATAAGTTTCACAGAACCAAGTGGATGCGAAAGTACAAGCCGGTGAATCCTGCCCCATTCCCATTCAGACTTATCATTCCCCCGATCGCTTGTTAACCTTGCAACACAATCCCTGAAACCTGCCAGAATAATATCATCAAGTGTTTCCTTTTCAGGGGTTTCAATATTATCGACCCATTCATCAGGACCAGCGTTAAGTATCCTGTATATGTAATAATCACTCGACACTCCATAGAAACCTTCTGCCAGGTCACCAAGCTCATCGCCCAGAAGGAGCCTGATGAAGCTCATCCTGAAATATTCAAATACCGTCGGTGCCACCAGTCCGGCAGCCATATTGTAATCCCAATCTCTTAGGGCAGCAAGAGCCTCATTTTCGGTTTCGTTAAAATCTCCCTTCCTGTCCGTCAGCTTAAGAATAAAAGGCGTTAACAGGCTGGCATACGAAGAATGCTGGTCTGTGATCATTTTTTTAAAATCGTCTATGTCAAATACCTCCTTCTCATCAAGCATTTGTCTTATCCTGTCGATCCTGTATGGAAGGGCAAAACCGGAACTTATATACCAGGGATAGTCATCAGATACTGTCTTATTATTGGCTGATGCCACATATCCCCGTTCAGGATTGTACTCATACGGAAGCTGCCCGAAGGGAACATAATCTTTCCAGTCAAATTCATCAGTTTCTCCCGGGCGTATCATTGTCCCTGTTCCTTTACGCACAGGTATCCCCCCTCCGGTGTTAAGTCCTATGTTACCCTCGACATCGGCATAAACGAAATTCTGGCTTATCGATCTGAAAGTGGCGATTGCAGATCTGAAATCTTCAATATTCCGGGCACGGTTCAGGAGATATACCGACCGGAGCTCATCGCTATGGTCATAGCCGCTCCACCGCATAGAAAGCACAGCGTCGTTCACTTCCCTGAAGCCGGATACTATGGGGCCACGGTGAGTGAATTTCAGCTCATGGGTCTGAGCTTTCTCTCCTTTTATTTTTACGACCTCCTTTCTTATCTGAAGGTCCCTCCATTCACCATTGAAATAATACTGGTTTTCATTCCCGGGATTGATTTTTTCAGAGAAAAGGTCAATATCGTCGACCATCAGGTTTGTCAAACCCCAGGCTATCCTTTCGTTGTGACCTCCAACTACAAATGGCTGACCGGGGACCACAACTCCGGTTACGTTCAGTTTCCCCTTCACCACCTGGTGCATCTGAATCCATATCCCCGGAGATCCAAGCCCCAGATGCATATCGTTACAAAGGACGGGCTTCCCTGTTGCGGTACGTTTCCCGGCTACAGCCCAGTTATTGCTTCCACTGAAAGATCCTATTCCAAGAGCATCAATTTTGTCGAGCTGAGATATGAATTCTTCCGCTTCTCTGAGATCTTCCTCTGCCAGGCTAAAGTCAGGAAACACATAGGAATCGACCGTTTTCCAGTCGGGTATAAGCTCAACAGCCTTCTCGGGGCCGAACCGCTTCATAAGTCTGTGGTACGAAATGTCGGATGAAAGGTTCGCTGATGCAAGATCCCATCCCATATACCCTATTATATTTGCAACATCCTCAGGTTTCCAGGGATCCGGCCTGTAGGAGAGTATCCTGAACTCGGGAGGCAGTTTTCTCCCTGAAACATCAATATAGGCATTCACCCCGTCGCAATAGGCTTGTATGGCTGTCATTATCTCATGTGATTCACCGCTCAGCACCATTTTCGATTTGGCTGTCATCTCAAGGCTGCGCAGGAACAGGTCGGTCTGAACATAATCTTTCCCGAAGATCTCTGATAATCTCCCGGTGGTGACCCGTCTTATAAGGTCCATCTGCCAGAGCCTCTCCTGGGCCATTACAAATCCCACTGCACGGTAAAGATCTTCTTCATCTGAGGCATAGATATGCGGCATACCTCTTTCGTCGCGGTAAACCGTTACCTTTCCGCCCAGGCCGGAAATTTCCAGCTCACCCTCATATACGGGAAGAGCTCCCTTCTTAATACTGCTGACCAAAATTAACGCGGCACCCATCCCTGCAACAATTACCGTGAGCAGGGAGAACAGTATTATTCTGAAAAGTCTCATGATAAATAAATTATATTAATATTTAAAAAATCTGCCCAATGAACTAATCTCCAGACCCGAGGTACAGTTCCTGCAGATGTCGATCATGGCTCTTTCTGACAGCAGGCTCCTGCGGAAAAGCCTGTATCTCGGTCCGTTCCAGATATCCCGGAATGATTCTTCCTGCAGGTTTCCCATAATATGTTCGGCATCCTTGTCGAAGCAGCATGGAATTACATTTCCGTCCCAGGTTACAACAGGGTTGAACCAGAGCCTTGCACACCTGTCCGGCAAACGGCTTTTAACCGGATAACCTTCTCCTGTCTTCCTGTACCTGGAATATCCTGAAATGGAGGGAAGCCAGAATTCATGAGTATGGTCGTTTATGATCTGCATCGACTTAAGATGAAGAGACGCTTTCATCGTCTTAGCAAAACCGCGTACCTGGTCAATCTGATGCTCATTATGACGGTTCACTATGAACTGTATCTCCAGCTTCATCGGTGATGAAGAACGTGATCGCGCTTCCTGGATGTTTTTTATGCCGGTCAGCACAGTCTCAAGGTTTCCGCCAACCCTGTAAGAAGAGTAGGTTTCCTGGTCCATACCGTCCAGGCTTACAATCAGCTTGTCAAGACCTGACCGTACTATTTTCGCAGCATTATCAGGTGACAGGAGATGGCCGTTTGTGGAGAGTGTGGAATGGACTTCCCTGCATTTTGCAAGAATCTTGAAAAACTGAGGGTGTAGCATTGACTCACCCTGAAAACAGAGGTTTATGTTCAGCAGGTAAGATCCCAGTTCGCTGATGATCTTTTCAAAAAGTTCAGTATCCATGAACCCTTTTGCTCGTGTCATCAGCCCGGATCCGCAACTGCATTCCGGACAATGCAGGTTGCAATGATTCGTTAATTCCACACCCAGTGCCGGAGGCATCCCGGAAACAACAGGTTTATGCGATAACGAGGCCTGCAAATAGGAAAATGCAGCAACAGATGCATTTACATAACGTTGTACGGGGCTCCCCATTCCGGAATAAAATTTCAAGATACGAATATTTTTTTTTAATCCTCATAGGGTAAAACACCCTTTTAAGTGTCTTAATGGTGAAAAGAAAACAGAAAAATTCTTGCACACAGTAATAACTAATTAAAGGCAGCCATGAAAACACTTAAGAACATTTCGTTTTATTCGTTCCTGGTAATCCTGGGGATTGTATTATTTTCCACAACAGCTTCTGCAGGAGAGAGAAAGAAAAAGGCAGATCAGGACACTTATCTCACAATAAAAGGTAAGGTAGTCGACGAGGAAACCGGATCCCCGCTGATCTTTGCCTCGGTAGCGGTTTCCGGAGCCAATGTAGCAATTGTAACCAATATTGACGGTGAATTCACCCTTAAGATAGCTGAATCACTAACAGGCGGAAACCTGGAGTTCTCGTTTATCGGGTATAAGAACAAGGTTGTGCCTATCAGTTCATTACGCGACGGAGGCTATAAGAACGTAATCTCACTCGAACCGGCTCCCATCCCTATCAGGGAGATCATTGTAAGACCTATTGATCCTGAAGAAATTGTGAGACGGGCGCTGACAAGGATCGACGACAACTATGCAACCATACCCAATCTCATGACAGCCTTCTACCGGGAGACAATCAGAAGAAACAGAAACTATGTGTCGCTTGGTGAAGCTGTGGTAGAGATCTTCAAAGCTCCTTATGCCAATGATCTTCGCTTCGACTATGCCAGAATGTACAAGGGAAGAAAAAGTTCCGATGTCGAAAAGATGGATACGGTCCTGTTCAAGCTTCAGGGAGGGCCAGTAAGCACCCTGGAACTTGATATTGTCAAAAGCGGCGAAGCTATTTTCACTACCGATGCCATGAAATATTACAATTATACTCTCTCCAATGTAATAGAAATTGACGGCAAACCTCACTATGTGATTGAGTTTTATCAGCGACCGTCGGTAGACATTCCGCTTTTCATGGGAAACCTGTATATTGAAATGGATTCTTATGCTCTGACAGAAGCAGAATTCGGATTCAATCTTGAAGATAAGGAAGCAGCCCAGTCGATCTTTATCAGAAAGAAGCCACTTGGGATGGAGGTTACACCTGAAATTGCAACCTACAGGACCAAATACCGCGAACAGGACGGAAAATGGTACTTCGCCTACTCGAGAGCGGAAGTCAGGTTCAAGGTAAACTGGAAAAAGAAACTTTTTAATACATATTATACAACCATGGCAGAAATAGCCATCACCGACAGAACAGAAGAAGAAGTTATTAAATTTGCCGGTAAGGAAAAACTAAGATATTCAGACGTCTTTACAGAGAAGGTAAGTGCTTTTGCCGATCCTGACTTCTGGGGCGATTACAACGTAATTGAACCCGATCAGAGCATAGAATCGGCAATCCGTAAGCTGAGCCGGAAACTGAAATTCAGCGACAGGGACGATCTTGAAGAATGAAATGCCTATGAACAGGGACACTGAAACGCTAAGGAGGATCAGAAAAGGTGAGAGGAAAGAATTCGAATCACTCTTCCGGTCCTCCTATAGCTCCCTGGTAAAATATGCAAAAACATTTGTCAGAGATCATGATTCAGCCGAAGAGATAGTACAGGACCTCTTCGTAAAACTCTGGAACGACAGACATAAACTGAAAATAAAAAGTTCTTTAAACGGGTATCTCTTCCGTGCGGTTCACAACAGGTGCCTCCGCCAGCTCGAACATAACAGGGTGAAAGGCAGGCATGAGAAAGAAGTTAGTGGTAACAGTACGGTTGATAACGGAACTCCTGAAGAGATATTGAAATACAACGAATTACAATTCAGGATAGCAGGCATCCTGGAAAAACTCCCGGAAAGATGCGTGCAGATATTCTGCATGAACCGGTTTGATGGCCTGAAATATAATGAAATAGCCGATAAACTGGCAATCTCGGTAAAAACGGTTGAAGCCGATATGAGCAGGGCTCTCAGAGAATTCAGAAAAGAATTGAAGGAATGATGAAAGAGAAAACGGAAAAAGAAGAATTAATTGACAGGGCACTAAATGAAATGCTGCCTCAACTCACTGATGATACAATAATCGATGTCGACAGTGCATGGAATATTGTATCGTCAAAAACAGATGAAACTGTTCCTGAACAAGAAGTGAAGCATCATAAGTTTTTCCTCCCGGCGATCACCCTGAAGATAGCTGCTGCCATTCTGGTGCTTGCAACCCTTGGCACTGCAGCTTTACTGATCCGCAATAACGGTTCGCTTACGAAACCCATCGTTGCCAGAACTGACAACTTGCAAAAAACCAAAAAGATAACACTACCCGACGGCAGCCTGATATCACTGAACCATAACACGAGCCTTACCTACAACGCAAAATTCGGCAGAAATATAAGGAAGGTGTCCCTTTCAGGTGAAGCATTCTTCGAAATAACATCTGATCCATCATGTCCTTTTATTATCGACGCAGGAAAAGCGAGTGTAAAAGTAATAGGTACTTCCTTTAATGTAATAACGAAAAACCAGGATTCGGCTGTGGAAGTCTTTGTTCAGTCGGGAAAAGTGATGCTTTCTGACAATTCAGGTAATAAAGGCATAGTGGTGGAACCCGGTTACATCGGGATTCTAGACCCGGAGCATACGGACAAAACACTGAACAATAATCCGAATTACATGGCATGGAATACCGGTAAACTTATTTACGACGGGCAAACACTCGATATGGTGTTCGCCGATCTGAAAAGAGTTTTTGACATGGACATAACCGTTGACGATGTATCAATCCTCCAAAACAAGTGGACCTCTGCGATAGATATAGAGTCGAGGGATACCATTATTCGGTTAATTTGTACTAGCTTTAACCTCAGTTATGTAAAAGATGGTGATGTTTACCATCTTTCAAAAAGATAGCTCATTCCGGGGGTATGCTGCCCGTTAGTAGCAATATTATTAAAAAATTACAGGCCGTTGCCTTGTTTCTTGCCCTTAACTTCCTTCATTACGCGGCGGCTCAGACCGGGATACTGGATTCTGTTTTCACATTCAGGGAAGGAAATATAAAGACCGGCTCAGCTCTGAATATTATTACAAAAAAGACCGGTTATAATTTTACGTACGACAGCCGCCTCATCAATACCGAAGACCGTGCATTATTTCATTTCAACAGGCAGCCGCTCCTGTTAATACTCGACAGTCTCCTTAAAAATGATTCTCTTAATTACACGGTAATCGACAAGTATATTATTATTTCCAAGGCACTTCCCGAAAGAAGAGCAAAGACAGATTCACTTTTCAGCTCTGAACGCTACTTTATTACCGGAACCGTAAACGATTCAGAGACAGGCGAAGCTCTGCCCTTTGCGACAATAGCGATAAAGAACAAGGGTAAAGGAACCGTCACAAATGCAGGAGGTGAATTCGGCCTGAATGTTACACGCGAATCTGTAACCGACACCATCGTGGTGTCATATCTTGGTTATATTAACAGGGAGATCCCTGTGGAACAGGCTATAGGGAATAACTTCCGGATCAGTCTGATGAGGGAATTCATTTCTATCCCCGAGATCATTATCAGGACACAGGTGCCACAGGAGATCATTTATAAAAGCAGGAACGCCGTAACACGCAACTACGGAAACCGTCCTGCACTGATGACAGGTTTTTACAGGGAAGGAGTACTGAAAAAGAAAGATCTGCAGACTTATTCAGAGGCCATCCTTCAGATACATAAGGGCTCATACACGAACTCTCTGCTTTCAGACCAGATAAGGATTATCAGGAGCAGGAAAACCGAGAACACAACATTAACGGATACACTCGCTGTAAGGCTTAAGGCAGGACTTAGCAGTTCGCTGAAGCTCGACATCATGAAAAACGGATTTGATTTCTTCGAACCGCCGGGTATGACTAGCTACATATACAGGATGACAGATATAGTCATAAAAGACAACGAACCGGTATATGTGATAGATTTTGAACAGCGTCCCGATATTCAGGAACCTCTTTTCAGGGGTACTTTATACATTAACACCTATGATTTTGCCCTGATAAATGCCGAATTCGAACTGAATCCCGCATATATCGACAAGGTTAAAGAATCGTTTGTGGCAGGTCCTTCACGGGGCTTTGACACATGGCCCGTTTCAGTGAAATACTCGGTATCGTACCGTAAAGTCAACGGCAGGTATTTCCTGAACCATGTGAGGGGAGACCTTGCCTTCAATTCCAGAAAGAAGAAAAAGCTGTTCAGCAGCCAGTTCAATGTGTTTTTTGAACTTGCCGTAACCAGTATCAGAACAGATAATGTAGCCCGTTTTGAAAGGGAGGAGCTTGCTCCGATCCATTCGGTATTCTCCAGGACAATAACAGATTATGATTATCTCTTCTGGGGCGATCAGGATTTCCTCAAACCGGAGGAAAACCTGCTTCAGGCTCTTGAAGACATGAAAGCCAGGCTTCTTGAGTTCCCGGGGGAATGAAATATCTAATACTTGTTTATAAGTTCGTAGAGTCTTGTCAGATCAGGGGTAAGAACGACTTCCGTTCTTCTGTTCTTCTGACGTGCATCAGATGTGTTCCTGGCATCAACAGGCATATATTCGCTTCTTCCTGCTGCAGTAAGTCTTTTAGGATCAATAGATGAACCTTCAAGAAGCACCCTTACGACCGTCGTCGCCCTTTTCACACTGAGGTCCCAGTTATCCTTAAGTTCACTTGCAGAAGGACGATAGGGGACATTGTCAGTATGGCCTTCAATTGTCACCTGTATATCGGGGTTTCTTTCGAGAACACCTGCAAGTTTCTTCAGGGCAGTTCGCCCGTTGGCATCGATGTCCCAGCTTGCACTTTTGAAAAGGAGTTTTTCATCAAGTGAAACATATACTTTACCATCCCTGTTGGTAACCGTCAGACCGTTATTCTCAAAACCCAGCAGCGCCTCAGAAACCTTGTCCTTGAGGTCCTGGGCTATCCGCTTCTGTGCATCAAGGATCTTTTCGAGTTCCACGAGCCTGGCATTACGCTTCTCCAGCTCGAAAGAAAGCTCATCAAGCGAAGCTTTCTTGCTGTCGAGGTTTTGTTCAAGCTGACGCATAAGTGCTTCTTTCTCCTGGAGATCCTTCTGGGCTGCCTGCAATTCGGAAATAAGCGCCTGTGTCTCCTTCACATTACCCCTTATAAGGTCTTCCTGGGCGTTCTGAAGTTCTGTATATTTGGAGGATATCTTGTTGAAATCGTCAAGAGCCCTGTCACGTTCGGCCTGAGCTTTTAACAGGTCTTCATTTATTGTTCCCAGCTGCTTCTCCAGAACAGTCATTTTTGCTTCAAGTTCCCTGTTTGCCATCCCCAGGCTGATATTTTCGGTTTTGAATTCATCTCTTTCATTCATATACAGCCTGCTGGTATCCTGAAGTGTCCTGTACTTGTTCCCCGGGACGCACGATATGGCTCCCATCATCAGTAAAAGCGAAACAAATATTGCAACAGAATTTTTCATGTCTTTTATATATTTATCAGATAATCAACACCCCTTACCGGTAATAATTTTATAGAACCGGCCAGAGCAAAAATAAGAAAATACACCGGATGCTCCTTCAGGATGGAGGCAATAATAATTGTTATATTTGCAGATTATTTCAACAATGATGGAAACTGAAAGGAACCTGCTGCAAAATATCGATTCTCCAGAAGACCTGAGAAAACTCGATCAGGCCGGCCTGGCGCAGGTGTGCGAAGAACTTCGTCATTTCATTATCGACTCCGTGAGCTGTAATCCGGGTCATTTCGGAGCAAGCCTGGGTGTTGTAGAGCTAACAGTAGCGCTGCATTATGTTTTCAATACTCCTTACGATAAGCTCGTGTGGGACGTGGGTCATCAGGCCTACGGACATAAAATCCTGACAGGCAGGCGGGACAATTTCGACACTAACAGAAAATACAAGGGTATAAGCGGATTCCCGAAAATGGCTGAAAGTGAATATGACGCCTTCGGAACAGGCCATTCGTCAACCTCCATTTCTGCAGCTCTCGGGATGGCTGTGGCCGCAAAACGCAACGGGGAAAACAGGCATGTGGTGGCTGTAATAGGCGATGGTGCCATGACTGCCGGTGAAGCTTTTGAAGGACTTAACAATGCCGGTACCGCCAAATCGGATCTTCTGGTGATACTGAACGACAATAAGATAGCCATCGATCCTAACGTGGGAGCCCTTAAGGAATATCTTCTCGATATAACTACCAGCAGATCCTATAACAGGTTCAAGGACCGTGTGTGGAATTTTCTCGGCAAGGCCGGCAAGGTTGGACCAAAAGCACGGACACTCGCCGCCCAGCTTGAAGCAGGGTTCAAGAGCACGATACTCGACAAGAGCAACCTGTTTGAAGGTCTTGGCTTCAGGTATTTCGGACCTATCGACGGGCATGACCTTATGCACCTGATAAAAGTCCTTGAAGACCTTAAAAGAATTCCCGGCCCAAAGCTTCTCCACTGCATGACCGTGAAAGGAAAAGGATTCCGGCAGGCTGAGGAGAATCAGACAACATTTCATGCCCCTGGCAAATTCGATAAAAATACCGGGCAGATCATCTCATCTGCATCCAAAAATACCCCTCCCCTGTACCAGGATGTTTTCGGAAAAACCATTCTTGAACTGGCCAGAGAAAATAAAAAGATAGCAGGGATAACACCTGCCATGCCTACGGGCTGCTCTCTCTGTATAATGATGAAGGAGATCCCCGAAAGAACCTTCGATGTCGGCATAGCCGAGCAGCATGCAGTAACTTTCTCCGCCGGACTAGCAACACAGGGAATGATCCCCTTCTGCAACATCTACTCTTCATTTATTCAGAGGGCTTACGACCAGGTGATTCACGACGTGGCCATCCAGAAACTTCATGTGGTCTTCTGTATCGACCGGGGGGGAATAGTAGGATACGACGGTGCCACACACCACGGATTCTTCGATATAGCCTTTATGCGTTCGATCCCCAACATGGTGGTGAGTGCTCCGATGGATGCAGTCGAGCTCAGAAACCTTATGTACACGGCACAGCTTGAAAAGAACAGCGGACCTTTCTCGATCCGCTACCCCAGGGGAAGCGCAATCATAACCGACTGGATAAAACCATTTGAAGAGATCCCCGTCGGCAAGGCAAGACTTATCAGTAAGGGCAGTGAGGTGGCTGTTCTGAGCATCGGCCATCCCGGTAACGATGTTGCAGAAGCTATCAGAAAACTAAATAATGAGTCGGTGTCAGTAATGCATTATGACATGAGATTTGCAGCTCCGCTCGACACGGAGGTATTGCATTCGGTATTCAGGAATTTTAAAAAGATACTGACCGTTGAAGACGGTGTTCTGAAAGGAGGATTCGGCAGCGCTGTGATAGAATTTATGTGTGATAACCTTTATACTGCCGACGTAAGACGACTGGGTATACCGGATTATTTTGTTGAACAGGGAAGCCCTGAAGAATTGTACAGGGAGTGTGGTTTCGACCGGGCAGGGATAGAAAAAGCTATCAGGGAGATGCTGGGGAAGTAGCGAAGGGCACAGGCTTTGCCAACCGTAGCTTCAGCGAAGGTTGGGCGAAGGGCGAAGGGCGCAGGGCGAAGGAGAAGAAGCTACATTTTAAAAATATTATAAACTTCGCGGGTTTCGGGTATAATACTTGTGAACTTCGCGGCATAAAAAAGACTATATGAATAAATCGATACTAATCATTGCTGTATTTCTTCTGGCAGTCTCCTGCGGCACGAAGAAGACTGAAAAGGAGAACTGGATTCAGCTGTTCAATGGCAAAGACCTCACCGGCTGGGACATTAAGATCAAGGGCTCGCCTCTTAACGTGAATTATAAAAACACGTTCAGGGTTGAAAACGGCGCAATGGTTGTAAGGTATGATGAATATGAGAAATTCAACGGTGAGTACGGTCACATTTTCTACAGGGAACCTTTTTCACATTACAAGCTCAGGATAGAGTACAGGTTCGTGGGCGATCAGGTTGAGGGAGGCCAGGGATGGGCTTTCCGTAACAGCGGTGTCATGCTTCATTCCCAATCGGCGGCTTCGATGCTCACCGATCAGGATTTTCCGGTGTCGGTAGAAGCACAGTTCCTCGGAGGCGATGGAGTCGCCAAACGTTCCACGGGTAATGTCTGTACTCCAGGAACACACATCGTGATGAACGACCAGGTGATAACCCAGCACTGTATTAATTCATCATCAGAAACCTATCATGGCGATGTCTGGGTTCATGCTGAGTTTGTCGTTCTGGGCGATGAGGTCATTCACCATATTATTGAAGGAGATACGGTTCTGACCTACTACAAGCCTCAGGTGGGAGGCACTAACAAACCTGCTGATTATCCCGTTCCCGACGGCACTCCCGTAAAGGAAGGGTATATATGTCTACAGGCTGAAAGTCATCCGGTTGAATTCAGGAAGGTGGAGCTGTTGAAGCTGGCCCCCACAACTCAGGGAAGTGGGCTTCAGAACCATTAAATATTATATATTTGCAGTGCCATCAATACTGCCCCTCCTTCGCTGGCGCTACGGAGGTCAAAGAAAGCTACGGCGGGTATGAAAAGACTGCAAGACTGCAAGACTTTAATAGCCCGGATGGCAGGGCCGAGTGTTTCGTCCCGGCATGGTATGCCGGGACAGCGAGGAGCCGGAATGCAGGGGAGGACAATTCCGCCATCCGGATATTCAATCAGGCACCTGTTCTTTTTAATAATGTTTTTTATAAAAGTTTACCTGACTATAAACAGAAGCCCGGATGGCGGAATTGGTAGACGCGCTGGTCTCAAACACCAGTGATAGCAATATCGTGTGGGTTCGATTCCCACTCCGGGTACAAAAAAAGTGTCTGAGCGAGAGCGAGCATACTTGAACCAAAGAATCCTGGCTCTGTATTTGTTCAACTATTAAATCAGCGAACCAAAACAAATCCGGATTCATAAAGCTTACAAAGGATAGATGGCTGAACGTGTTATTTCAATTATCCCCGGTAGTTCTTTTTCAATAAAAGGCATATCTTGAGAGCCTCATCAGCGTGCCGCTGTATTTCTGTCTGCGAATTAAAAACAAATACAACCTTCCCGTCCCGGTCAGTAACATAAGTAACGCGACCAGGTATCAATCCGAACATTGTCGAAGGCACTCCGAAAAGTTTTCGTACCTCATCCCGGGTGTCAGCCAGCAACCTGTATTTCAGATTGTTGGCTGTTGCAAAGTTCTTGTGGCTTTCAACTGATTGTCCGCTGATCCCGATAATTTCAGCATCTGCTTCTTCGAATACGTCCATAAGATCGCGGAAATAACATGCTTCGCGCGTACAGCTGAGACTCCCGTCCTGTGGATAGAAGAAAATTACCAGTTGCCTTTTCCCAAGATAATCAGAGATATTTACCATATTCCCATCCTGGTCGGGAAGCGAAAAATAAGGTATCGTATCACCTTCTTTTATAGGCTTCATGAGTACACTGAATATTGGTAAAAGTTACGTAAATAATGTCAGAACATCAGGGTCAGTCCAAGTGATGCATAATGGAATAATGCAAAATTATACACCTCGTCATTATCTGCTCCTCCTTCCAGAAGCCTGTATCCGGCCCTGAGTCCGATATTTTCCGAAACTTTATATGTAACAGCTGCCTGCACATCTTCAGCCCTGCCCTGCGGGGCTGCAAGAGCATCACCGTCAAGAAGAAAACCGAACCTGTCATCAGGCTTCCAAAAAAGTCTGAAATTAATTATCGGCACAAATCCTACGTTAGTCTTAACTGAGGTAAGATCTGCCGATTCAAGGGAGATACTTGCATCACGTATCTTTGCAGTGAAGCCAAGTCCGAATTCGAGTTTTGGTTTATTTACCAGCTTATACCTGTAAGTAAGCCTGTAGGAATTAAATTTATACTTACCCGTAAGTGCTGTATTCCCGGCGAATTCCTCCCCCTCAAACACAACATCCTCGGCAATACTGCCTCCGGAGGCAATCGTCAGAGGCGCATAGAGCAGGGAAAGCGTATGTCTCGATTTTATTGTATAACTGATCCTGGCCCTGAGGAATACAGCCGGATCAGGTGTTAGATCATCCTTAAGTGAAAAGAAAGTACCTGTGTTACCCGGTATCCTTACATCGTTATAACCTGTTGCCACCAGCCCTGATTCGATGTCAATTTCTGTCTGGGCATTCAGTTTTTCGGTTTTAAGAATGGAAAAAACCAAAATGGAAAACAGAAAATATCTGATTATTGTTTTCATAGCTATCATTTTTCGTTAATATTATTATCACTCTAATAACATTCAGGATTAAAATAAGTTCTGCGGACATTTACAAAAATCATGCTGCAGCAAATTCTTATCAAAAAAGTCACTGCGCTGAAATATATTAAATTGATTCCAGTTTTTGCACTAATCTTTATATTTGGGTGAAAAATCTATAATCCGGATAATTTGGAAAAACTTATTTCAATTAATTCAGCCGCAGACATTCTTCCTGAATACCGGCATACGCCTGTTGGATTACTTCTGGAATATCACAACCTGAACCGGCCTCCCGAAATTTATGATAAAGCCCGCCTTCTGATCGGGATGTGCATGGATAACAGAAAGCATTTGCATATCCCTGACAACTTCGCTTTTATTATACGTTCGGGTGGAGCCAATTTAAGGTACAGTGAGTTTAAGGTTTCATATGCTATCGGAGTAGGCCAGGTCAGACACATTGTTCTGATAGGTCACAACAATTGTGGTATGGTAAATCTGGTCTCCCGTAAAAATGATTTTATTGACGGGTTGGTCACATCGGCAGGTTGGGAAAGAGATAGGGCTGAGGAGCACTTTTCCCATTTTGCCCCAATGTTCGAAATTAGTAATGAAACTGACTTTATCTTAAATGAAACCAAAAGACTTCGCCTACGTTATCCCAAAATCATGGTTGCACCATTATTTTACCTTGTGAACGACAACCGACTTTATTTTATTAAAGAATGATAGACTTCCCTGCCAGTGGGGAAAAACAGAATGAGCAATTAAATAACCGGAGACTATTTTACACAGGTAAATTAGGATTTATAGTCTAAGCTCGTGCTTAAGCTTTTTTACCCTAATACTTTAACTTTCCAAAACAGGATTCAGCCTTTCTGCGCTGATCATGGAATTCAAGAATTCCAAAGAGTCGGGCAATAGCACTTGCGCGAGAGACTAGTTTACGAAAGAAGACAATGTTATTTGGTTGCACCACCGGTTAATCTACTGCTTTGTCCAGATTATATCAATCTGGCCAGGGAAGTCGGTCCAGGTCATTTGTGTTTCACCGTCGACCCAGTTTACGTTAAATGTTGCAGGTTCCATAGGGGAGTCCCAAAGAGGATCATACCTGAATTTCCCGAGGCTTATTTCATTACCGTTGACGCTATACCTGTCAGCCCCGCAATCAATCCCTTCGAAGGTTAGTACATAGGTGTCATCAGCTTTAAAAGATATTGAGTAACACCCGACGGGAGCCGGTTGTCCTTCACTTTGAGAATCTATTGTAAGTTCCTGGGATTTCCAGTTTCCGATGACAAACCTGGCGAGTCCTTCCTTTTCTTTTTTGCAGCTATTGATGATTAGTAATATCAGTACGGCTGTTAATAGTATTCTCTTCATAACTTCAGTTTTTAAGTTCGTTTATAAGAATTTAAAATTACTAATAATTTGTTCCAGATTTCATCTGCCATTAATAATACATATCTGTTCCGGACAATATGGATAAGAGTCGTTTTTCTCTGGTAATAAGCGTTTAAACTATCTGAGATCTTTCTTCCTGGCAGTATTTTGTTTCTATTATTTTAGTGAGATACACATGCAATAGTTTAAATGACCCGGCGGCTGTCTGAATAAAATGTAGGTATTTCAGCGATCAGACAGGCTCAGTCAGGAGCAACCCGACATTTATGGGCAGCAAAAATCCAGACAACTCGTCCCGAATAAGTCGGAAACGAACCTGCAGTGTGGAATGAAAGCTCTTTATCTGCAAATTATTCCTGAAGCCCAAATAATCGCATTCTCTCATAAATGAATGTTGTTAATCATTTTCTGCTTCCACCGTTCTGCTGCCGTGTAAAGATTTTGTTTAACTTTGACCATACTGACCTTTCAGAGGTCCGTAAAAATACTTTTCCGGAAGACCTTTAATTAAGAAAATATGAATCGTAAACTACTGAGTATCGTACTTGCAGCAGGAACCCTTTTATTAATATCCTGCAACGACGAAGAAACATGGAACCTGGACAACACTGAAAACCTTATTTCACTAAGCTATCCCGAAAATATTTTTTCGGGTTACAGTAATGTGTACCATTATGCAAACTCCATGGATGGAAAACTACTGGCTTCAAAAGAACTCAGTGTCTCCCAAAATGACTTTTTTGAGGTAAGCAGAGCTAAAAACGGTGCATATAACAGGTTTGATCTTACAAGAGTCTATGTCAGGGAATCCGGCAATGTCAAATATATTTCCCTGAATACTTATATCGGCATTTTACCATTTTCAAAATACTATGACATTCCATATCCGCCTTCAGTATCAATCGGACCGGCCATTATTAAATTTACCAATGTGCCTCCCTATAATTCCTTTACGATAAGCAGTGTAAAAAGCACAATTAATTATGGTGACCTGAATACCCGCACATATTATTTTACCTTGTATGATAATTTACCACGCTGTATTTTCATCAGATTAAATACCCCTTCGGGCAATTTTTACAAATTCGTTGATAACCTGGTCCCCGATCAGACAACGACAATAAGCCTGGCTGACATGAACAATACATTCACATCAGGCTCCGTTAATTTCAACAAAAAATCCTTCAATTCATTCCATATCGAATTTGACAGGTTTTATATAAATGATTTTTCAAGTCCTCAGTTTCATCTTTTTGACTCGGATTTCACCACACCTCCCGCTCAGTTAAATTACCCGTCTACATTCCTTGCAAACAACTATTCCATAACGGAGCTCTCCGGTTTTCATAATGATGCCGGTTATCCTGTTGACAAAGAATCAATATGCCTGATCTATTCCGCAACCCCACCGGTTCATGCCAGCCTGATGGACGGAGAGTTCTATCTGCAGGAAAAAAGCTTTTATAATAATTTAAAATATGATTTCTCATCAGACCAGATTGTACATCTTGCTTCATTCTTCTGGTCACATTCCTATGATTTTCTAAATGCCAATGGATTCAGGGTATCCTGGACTGTTTATGTTTCTCCATCTATTCGTGAATTCTTAATTCCCGGGATACCCGAAGCTATCCTGAAATCTATTGAAGACAATCATGGAATTTCCGATCTTTATATTGAAGGCATGAACCTGGGTTACGCAGTACTTTCCTGGAGTTCACGTACAAATGATTATGACGGCTATATGGAAAAATTCTTCCTGGGATCAGGAGGGACGGCTCATGGTGATGAATTCAGATATCTGGTTTTCCCAAATACGGAAACGAAAAACAGTTCATCTGTAAAAGCTCCCGGAAGCCTTTATGATCCCCGGGAAATGATACTGCGGTAAAATCAACGTGACTTTCTTACAAAGATAAAATCGCCTCCTTCATCGCCAGTGTCCTGGATTATCCCGTATTGCGGAGTATTAGGGCTGTTATTCAGTACAGCCTCCCTGAAGCTTGTAAACAGATCCTGCGAAGAGAGATATGTTTCCGTATTTTCACGGAGGCGCCTGTTCAGGTATTCAAGGAAAACACTCTTATCGGGAACTTCGGTCATCATACCGCTGGTCATGGCTTTCCGGCTGGGTAAATCATAAAGCTTCTCGATGCTTTGAGGAGCATCACTGAATGCCTTCCTGGTCTTAAAAATACTTCCGCTGAAACAGGCATCAGCAATAAGAAGGGTATGCCTTGCGGGAATGCTCTTTATAAGATCCTGAATTGTGGAATTATATATCCAGAAAGCAGTATTCGATCTTCCCGCATCAGCAGGTAACCAGTACCCCAGCCTTTTCTTATTATCCCATAATCCGTGACCAGCGTAGAAAATGAGGAGATTGTCATCACGTGTTATCTTCTTGGATATCTCATCAAAGGCTATAATGATCTCCGATCTGTCAGGATTTTTCAGGAATATAATATTTTGAGGATCAAATGAATAGAAAGTTGTTATAGTACTATAGAGCCCTTCTGCGTCAGAAACAGGATTATCCAGGCTCACTATACCCGGATCCTTATATTCATTTACAGCTATCAGCAAGGCAAAATATTTTCCAACTGCACTCCCCGGTCCGGAATGCTCTCCTTCAAGGGGCTCCGGTGAGTCGGACCGCAGGACAGAAAACAGTATCCCTTTCCTGTTATTGAAAACATCGTCTGCTGTGACGGATATCCGGGTAATTCCCTTTTCCAGATCCATCCTGAAGACGAAATGGCCGCTTTCATTCAGCTCTACAGACTGATCATTAATATAAAGGCCTGAAAGTCCACTCTCATCATGAACGAATCCTTCAATTACGATCCCCGGATTCCTGGTTGAGGCATAATTGTTCCGGTTGAGGACAGGTGACACTATATTTATTTCAGGAGGTGTCAGATCCTTTGAATCATTCCCGGCAGGTCTGGCAACAGATACTAATTGATCTTCCGGCTGGTTCTTCATAAGTTCTTTCAGCATCCGTATTATTTCAGGAATCACCTTTGCAGCACTTTTTTGAATCGCATCAATACCTGCGTGGTCAAATCCCAGACCGGCTCCCCTGATCCCTGTAAATGTTTTCTCTTCTGATTTATTACTGCCCTGAGAGCTGACAGTTACAAGAACGTCGGCAAAGCTTGTGTAGATCCCCATCGACTCAGAGCCCGTACGCGTTGACACTTTTAAACCGACGGTCATGTGTCCGCTACCGGTATCACCGTTGAAAATATAACCTTCATCTGAAAGTGCTTCTTTCAATACCGGGGTGAGGACCTGGATTTCTATTATTTCTCCAAGGTTCTTTTCCTCTGAAAGAATACTTACTCCTTTCTGGCAGAATACTGATGAAAATGTAAATGCCAGTAACAGTGATACAGGTGATATTTTCCGGAAAGAAATCATTTTATACGTTTATCGATCTCTTCCTTAATAGCTGCAGCCTTGCGAAAATCCTTGGCATCAACAGCCTCTTGCTTCATTTTTTCAAGCTCCTCAACAGAATACCAGGAAAGGGGCTTCTCCTGTACCTGTTGAGTTTTGATCGTTTCAGGTTCCGGAGTGACAGTTTCCTTCTGAGGAACAGTCCTTTCAGGAACAGCATTCACAGGTTTAACAGTCATTGGAGCAGCACCTGTGCCCCCCTTACCCTGATACCTGGCAAAGAACTGATCGAGACCCTTGTTTATCGAATACCGGAAAGCTCTTTCCCATCTTACTCGCGGGGGGGTAAACAAAGGCACTAATGCTGCCAAATAACCGGCACCTGAACCAATCGCTCCAACGATCATTGCATCGGGATCAGTAATAATCAGATTAAATAAAACGAAGAAGGCTCCCAGTCCTATAGGCATAATTTTACTGAAGGACCTGAAATAGTTATTTCCCTCAAAATCGATCCTTGTCATGAAATCATTCTGATCTCTGAGATAAACCTGAAGTGAGCCTGTAACTTCAAAATTATTCTTGTCGGTGATACCTGATATTCTGAAGCTCGTCCCATAAAACGGGAATATCAGAATATCAGCGTTCATCTCTTCAGCGAGTTCGGCATATTTGTCGCGTGAAATTTTAGTGTCCTCCAACGGGAGACCTGACCTGCTGAACATTTCCACGGATGTATTATAGTCTATGACCTGAAATCCCTCTTTAATAAAACGGGTCTGCATAACCTCCCAGTTATATTTTCTCCACATTTCAGGATCTGTGAGGTTTAGCGGTAACCGGTTAGGCAATATTGCCACACGCTGGTATTTCACATCCGAAGGAGTTATGGATCTTTCTGAATACAGAATGCCATTCCCGGTAGTTCCGCAGGATGACAACAATATCAGGGCTGAGAGAAATAAAAACCCCGGGAATAATAATTTTCTCATAACAGGATAATATTAATATTTGGTTTATTTCCTTCTGTTTATCTCATCCTGGATAGCAGCTGCCCTGAGATAATCTTCTGTCTTCAGTGCCTGCTGCAGCAACTCCTCAAGCCTGCCTGTCGGGATCTCTTTCAGATCAACGCCCCTTTCTCTTTTGCTTATTTCATCCTGTATCTTTTCCGCCTTGTAATAATCCTCTTCCCGAACAGCTTTTTCGAGTATTATTACAAGGTCTTCATAGGAATATCCCGAATAATTTACCCTGGTTGTTGATATGGCTGTATCCCCGGCATGTAATTCACTTTCTGCTTTTTCTAAAATGAGACCTTCCGGTAATTGCCTGTTGTCGATTGTGTCGGCGGGCAATTCCGGTACAGGAACTTCCGGTTCCCGGATCTGTTCCTTAACAGTGATTTCAGGTTCTTTAACCGGAGGGTGTCCCTGTGTATTTTCAGGTTCAGGTTGTTTCATCTCATCTTCAGCCGGTATCTCCCTGGTCATTTCGGGGGCTGTCCTGATCTTTTTGAATGTTCTTGCTATATCGAACCTCACAACGAATGAAGCAGGCACCTGAAATGAACTTGAACTGACGAATTCGCCGGTTTCAGACAATTTTTTATAGTATGCTTTCCCCTGAAGATAAAAAGAGAAGCGGCCTCCGGCTTTAAAACCCATTCCAAAAGAAGGGCCTGCGCCTCCGTATCTGAAATCATCGAGATGAGCAGTACCTCCTATCTGTATAAAAAATGACCTTGAAAGGAATTGTTGTATTGAAAGGTCAGATGCGATCAGAGGTCTATCGAGATCCACAAGCATGAATTCCGGATTTATCAGAAGCCTGGTGCTTCGCGACAGCGGAAAATCAACGATCAATCCTCCGCCACCATGCCAGAATGTGCGTATGTTAAGGTCATCCTCATCAAAATATGTATCGGTCCATGTAGTGAAAGTATGGAAAGAACCTCCCGACAGTGTAATTCCGAATCCGGGTTTTGGCTTGCGCGACAAATCCTTTATTCCTTTTCCCGCTGGGCTGATACCAGAAGCTTCACCTGCCGTAAGAGCCAGCACCAGCGTTAAACCGAAAATTATCCTGTAACTCATAATGACCCTATTTACATTTTTTCCTTGCTTCTTCAATGATATCGTAGTCGGTTACGGCATCTGAAAACTGCATATATAACCTTACGTGCTGTTCAGCTCTGTCACAATTTTTAAGTGAAAATAATGACAGAGCGAGATCCCTGTGAGCTTCAGGAAATTGTGGATAATAGCTGAGACATTCCAGGAATGAATTAACTGAGCCGTCATATTTCTTAGACTTATATTCAGCCCTACCGATAAAAAATAACGGCAGGTAAAAATCGGGGTATTGCTCATTCAATAATCTGGCAATATTAACTATTTCAGCCGGCTCCCTGCCCTTTGACCAGAAAGCCTCGTATAACCTTGCAACATTGTACAGACTCTCCGATGAAAACCGGTTTGAGGCAGGCGGCGAAATACTTAATCCCGACCTGAGCCCCGCCAATGCCTGTGGCATAATCTTTCTTCCCAACAGGGATCTGACAAGACTCTCTGTTGCTTTTGCATTTGCATTTCCTGCAGTCTGTACCTTTGAAAGAAGAAACCATCCTTCAGGCAATTCAGGAAAATGTTCTGTTATTTCTTCAAGCAGAGCCTCTGCCTCCTGTGTATTACCTGAATTAAAAAATACCGAAGCCCTCAGGATAAGTGCTTCATAGTTATGTGAAGACAATTCGGTTGCAATCCTGGTCTCATTCCCGGCAATCTCAAATTCACCCAGGTGCATGGCAAATAAACCTTTGTAATAATGAGGAAGATAATAGTCATTATTAGCTGCAATTAACTCGTCACATTGCCGGATTGAATTGAGATATTCACTGGTCCTGATCTTCCTGCGCGGATCAAGATTAAATACCGGAACACTTTCTGCCATTTTCTTCAGATATTCTGTCTTCTGATAAAGCTCAAAATTCTGAAGTGGTTTATGAATTCCCCCTTCTACATTAGTTATCAGCTTAAGATCAGAACTTATCTTTGATGCCATTTCCTCCTGTAATGTGAAAAGGTCTTTAAGTAACCCGCGTATTGTGTTGGTACTCAAAATTTCGCCGGTCTCTACAGAATAGGAACGGCTCGACAGGATTACCTGCTCATCAAATTTTGAGATGCTGCCGGTAATGAAATATGTCACACCAATAAGATTACCTGTTTCGACAACTGCCTCACTGTTAACAAGTCCTCCCATCTGAAGCTTTAGCTCCTCGATGATCCTGCTTAGCTGTTCACGTTCGACAACCCGTATGCTTTTGTCTGAAGAAATCCGGTCAATAATCACATCGGCACACGATCCTCCAATCCATGAGTATGTTTCAGTGAATCCATTTGATGAAAATTCCGTAACGGCAACCGACCTGATTGCTGGATGGGAATTTGCACTCACTCCTGAAAGAATTCCTGCCAGCAGGAATACAAGGGTCTGCCTGTACATAGGGGGTAAAATGTTATATTCAAATTTAGTCTTTTATACAAAACCCCAATAAACAATATCATTTTTCATGACTGAAACCGCCTCAGCACCTCCCATTTCTCACTTCAGATACCCTTCCTCCCTCTCCTGTCCTTCCCTGAGCCATCGAGGGACAACATTCTTCAGGAAAGCGTTTTTCTCTTCGTTAAGCTTCTTCATGTCGAGACCGATGAAAGCCTGTGCCTTAGCCTTTGTGCTGATATCGGGATAGGGCACTTCCCTGTTATTACCCAGCGAGGCAAGCACACGTGCAAGCAGAACCCTGGCCTCCAGGGCATAGGTTATACCTCTTGTTATGATCCGGCCTGTCTCCACAGGCGAATGAAATGAATTGCCATGTCCGGCTGCACTGAAATCCCACCTCCACTGAGCTTTCCTGATACACTGAAGAATATCCTTCATCTGATTCTCTGTAGCACCAAGATCCCAGGCCGTCTTTGCCTCCACATGGCATCTCACAAGAAGCTTCTCGAGTTCATCACGGTTTTCGATGATCTTGTCCTGCCTCAGATATACATCCTGAATAAGCCTATCAGTTTCTTCCCTGTGACAGACCTGGCAGGAGTTTGCAACATTGTTCAGCGGGCTCTGCAGGTGATGATCCGTGAATTTCTGTCCGCCCTCGCTGATAAAAGGCATGTGACAGTCGGCACAGGAAATTCCCCTTGAAGCATGAACACCGGTAAGAAATACTTCATAGTCGGGATGCTGGGCCTTGAGCATGGGAGCACGGCTCAGGGCATGGGTCCAGTCCGAAAATTCCATCTCATCATAGTAGCTTTCCATATCCTCTGTTGACATTCCTTTCTGCCATGGAAAAGTCAGATATTGAACCCCTTCAATTTTCTGTTTATTGAAATAATATTCCACATGACACTGTGCACATACCAGGCTTCTCATCTCCTGATGTGTAGCTTTCGAAATATCTATTCCCCGCGATTCAAAAGCCTCAACCAGCGCGGGCCTAGATATCCGTAGGTTCATCGTCTTTGCATCATGACAGTCGGTGCAACCGATAGGATTGATGATTTCCTTTCCTTTGGTGTCCCAGGTGCCGGAATAAAATCCTGCCGCGCCTGTTTCTTTCATTACCCTCGGCACATCGGGGCTTTTACAGGTCCAGCAGGTGTTTGGCTGGGGACTGGGAACTCCGCCGGTACGAAGAGTGTTCCTGATATCCTCAACGGCATGAAGATGTCCCCTCCCCTGCCGGTAATCCTTTGAGAATGAATACCCTGCCCACAAAACGACCATTCGCGGTGATTCTTCCAGCATGTCGATTTGGGCACTACCGTTGTAACGGCTTCTGAATCCTGTGTCGGCTGTCTTCAGATAAGTGTCGTATTCCCTCGGGAAGAGATCTTTCCAGACATCGAGCCGGGGTTCTGTCTCAGGATATTTTATCTCGGGGGTATAGGCAAAAACGGCTTCCGCCCTCCTTTCGATAATGGAAGAGGCAAGCATTCCGAGGAGAAAAACAACAACGGTGGTGGCAAGAAAAATGATCCACCCCACCCATGGACGTTCTTTGATAATTTCCTGAACTGACCGCATATAGTATAGTATTTATTATTCAACAAGCTTATCAAGCCAATCCGGCACAGGCGACAGCGGAAGAGGAACCCTTGCCCAGGGAACACTCGACAGGCTGTTGACACTTCCATGTGGCGTCTCCATGTGACAATCCCAGCATTCCCTGCTTTCCCTGTTCTCCTGGGTAATGTTGTTATATCCCATCAGCCTGCTGTCGGTAATAAGATCCCTATGACATCTGATGCAGTTTTTGTGAACGACCTCCTTCCCGGCATCCTTAATAAAAATTACCTGGGGCTCTGTCCTGAGAGTGAATATTGTTGCATGCCTCAATCCGTCCTTTGCCTTGAAGTAGTATTTGCTGACCACGTTATTATGAGGAACATGACAATCGTTGCAATGGGTCACCTCGCGGTGAGAGCTGTGAGACCAGGTTGCGTACTGAGGCGCCATGATATGGCAGTTAACACATGTTTCAGGTTTATCTCCCAGATAGGAGGGCGCATTCGAGATCCAGAAAGCATAAAGGGACAATCCTGAAAAAACCGCTCCGGCAATGATAACCGGTAGCTTCCACCTGTCGGGCGGTATAAGCTTTTGCAGGATATGCATGTATTTTTTCTTTAAATATAAAAAAAGATTGACACATACGTTCCGGGAAGATTTTAAAATAAACCAAATAATATGTTCGCCCCTTTGATCCTAAGCAGCCATTAAATATCTTTAAAAACCGTAATCCGTAATAATCCACGTATGAAAAGATATTTGTTTCTTATACTGACAGCAATCTGTATTTCAGGAGTATCAGCCCAGGAAGCTCCCCTGAAATGGCTTAAAGACACTCCGGAAAAACCTCAGGGTTTCAGCTGGGGTGTACCATGGAAAAAGGGCCACGTGACCCGTGATCAGACTTTCCTTCTCAGTACCTCTTCAGGCAGCCGGATACCGGTGCAGACTTGGCCGCTTGCATTCTGGCCGGATGGATCGGTGAAATGGAGCGCCATGGCCGTATCGATGACAGAAGCTGAAAAAGGACCTTTTACCATTGTAAAAACAGCTGCCTCAGCGGTGGAAAAAGGGATTGAAATAAACCGTACTGATGATAATCTTCGGATCAATACCGGGGTTCTCGATATAAGTATCCCCCTGACAGGCACCGTCATGATTGACGAGATGCTTCTGAATGGAACTGCCACTGCTGGAAAGGTTCAGCTTTTCTGTACTCTTGAGAACAGAAGCCGGACTGAAGGATCAGATATTATCCGTTATCAGCATTTCACAGGCAACACAACAAGGGTCAGCCTTGAACAAAGCGGTCCTGTCATTGCAGTGGTAAAGATCGAAGGAAAGCACATTCAGGTAAACGGGTCGCGGGAATGGCTGCCATTCTCGGTATATCTGTATCTCTATGCCGGACAGCCGGAAGTGAAAATGGTCCATTCAATTGTTTTCGACGGTGATGAAAAGAAGGATTTTATAAGCGGGCTGGGAGTCACTTTCAATGTGCCTTTCAGGGAGGAAGTCCAGAACAGGCATGTTGCTTTTTCGGGCGAAAAAGGGGGTGTCTGGCATGAACCCATTCAGCCTCTTGTCGGCCGCCGCATGCTGATGCATTCGGGCATGAGAAATCCCTACCAGGTTCAGATGGAAGGCAAAAGGGTGCCCGACCAGTCAACCTTTACTATTCCCAATCAGCAACTTCTTACAGATTTTGCCGTATGGGATGCTTTCAAACTATCACAGGTGTCGCCCAACGGATTCACGATAGTCAAGCGTACAGGCACGGAAGCAAGCTGGCTTCAGGCTTCGGCAGGGCACAGGGCTGAAGGACTGGTATATGCAGGCGATGTAAGCGGAGGGCTGGCCGTGAGCCTGAAAAATTTCTGGCAATCATACCCTTCTTCTCTTGAAATTAATAATGCAAGAAGCCCTGAAGCCACTCTGAAAGTATCCATGTGGTCGGCTGAAGGTCCACCAATGGATCTCAGACATTATGATACCATCGCCCACGGACTGAACTCAACTTACGAGGATGTCCAGGAAGGACTCAGCACACCGTACGGAATAGCCCGTACCAGCGAACTGACTCTCATGCCTGTCGATTCCGTGCCATCAAATGAAAAGTTAGCGATGATGAGCCAGGAGGGAGCTTTCCCTCCCCGTCTGGTGTGCACACCTGAATACTATCATCAGGCAGGGGCCTTCGGTACCCTGTGGAGCCTGCCCGACCGTTCCGCTCCCGCAAGGGAATGGATGGAAAACCAGCTCGACAGCAGTATTTTATATTACCGTAAGATGATCGACCAGCACTCATGGTACGGATTCTGGAATTACGGAGATATAATGCATTCACAGGATCCCCAGAGGCATGTATGGCGTTACGATATAGGAGGCATGGCCTGGGACAATTCGGAACTTGCACCCGACATGTGGCTGTGGTACAGTTTCCTCAGAACCGGCGATGCAGAAACCTTCAGGATGGCAGAAGCTATGACACGGCATACGGGAGAGGTGGACTCATATCATGCCGGACCTCTTAAAGGACTCGGCTCCCGTCATAATGTGTCGCACTGGGGCTGCGGTGCCAAAGAATCGCGTATCGCACAGGCAGCGTTCCGGAGGTTTTACTACTATATCACAGCCGATAACCGGACAGGCGATGTTATGAGGGAGATGATCGATGCCGAAAAGAGCATCGTGACTCTCGATCCCATGAGACTTGCTCTGCCTTTCGAACAGGCACCGGTTAAGGCCCCTGCACGTCTGCGCTTCGGCCCCGACTGGATAAGCCTGGTATCGAACTGGATGACAGAATGGGAAAGAACTGGCGACACAAAATGGAGAGACAAAATCGTAGCAGGTATGGATGGTTTCTCGCGTATGCCTGCCGGAATGTTCTCGGGAAAGGGAGTCTTCGGACTGGATCCTGAAACAGGTGTCATCACTCTCGAAAAAGACCAGAGCAGGGAAGTCCATACCTCTCACCTCGCAACGATAATGGGAGGAGCCGAAATGATGTTCGAACTGTTTACATTCCTCGATCACAGAAAATTCAGGCAATCGTGGCTGGAGTACTGTGAATACTATTCAATGCCGCGAAACGACCCGGGGCGTTCTCCTAAAAAGGCAAACATACCCACAAACAGCTTCCTTGTTCCAAGGCTGACTGCATACGCGGCAATGGTAAAAGAAGATCTGTCGCTTGCAGAAAGAGCCTGGTCGGAATTCCGCGGCAGGACCGGTAATTACCGGTCGATGTATTCAACAGTCATGATATCGCCGCCGGTTGTGCTGAACGAAATCGATGAAAACCCGCGTATAAGTACAAACAGTGTTGCTCAGTGGGGACTTAATGCGATCTTTCTTCCCGGCATGATCGGTGATTTTTTACGCTGAAGTAACTGATCTCCCCCGGGAAGACCAGGTCGAAAGGGAACCGCCTTCTAAAGGTCTTTGAGCATCCAGATGGTGCATCCAAAGTGGCCTGAATTGCCCATCGGACCGGGAATATCAACAAAACCGGCTTTCCTGTAAAGGCTTATGGCCCTCCCCAGTTCAGGGAGCGATTCGAGATAGATCTGTTTATAACCGAGTCGCCTTGCAGAATCGAAGGATAGTTCCATGAGTTGTCTTCCTATTCCTTTTCCCCTGTACCCCGTGAGAAGATATAATTTCTGCAGTTCGGCACATCCTTCCGGTAATCCCGGAGTCGGATAGACGCCACAGCCTCCTATTATTTTTCCATTGTCCACTGCTATCCAGTATTCTGATCCTCCTGTACTGAAAAGCGTGTAAAGATCGTCGGTGGTAGGATCGAAGTAAACCGTTCCCGGGCGCGCAATTCCGAATTCCCTGAAAACTGAGCGTATCAGGCTGGCTATGTCCGGATTGTCATTTTTCTCAAGATGCCTGAATATAATGTCCATAAAAGCTTTTTGTTGAAAACAAAGTTATTAAGTTATCCCAAAGGTTAAAAACTTGTCTGTTCAAAGGATTGTAATTTTTTTACATTTACCCCAAAACAACTGCTTTGAAGCTTTCCAGTTCATTCACACATAATGAAACAGTGAGCTTTACAGGAAGAATTACTGCTATTCTTACCCTTCTGGTATTGTTGTGGGGCAGTGCTTCGGGAAAAGATATCTACGTGACAGGCCGTGTTACAGGAAGCAGCGGTAATGGAATTCCGGATGCCCTGGTCATGATGAGAACATCAAGTTTCAGCTATTCTGCCATATCGGGTACCGACGGATACTATACACTACGGCTTTCAGGCATTTACGGTGAGCTTGACAGGCAACTTGAGCTGGGCACTCCATTCCCCAATCCATTTTCTCACTCTGTAAACATACCTTTCATAATAAACAGCAATGGTGATATAATGTTTTCGGTATACTCCATGGCCGGCCATAAGATCAACGAACTTTCCTTTCCGGGTGTTCAGGCAGGAAGCTACAGGATCATCTGGGACGGAGCGAACGGCGCAAGCGTCCCTGTGCGCCAGGGTTATTATGTATATGCGATAACATTCGGAGGAAAAACATATTCGGGAAGACTTATCAAAGCAGCAGGCGTAACTTCATTTCCCTCAGGAAGTTCGCTTGAACCGGTAATGCTTCCTCCGGTCCCCAAACCGGCCGATCCTTCAGTAGTAAAAATCCCTGTGGTAACATCGGTAAGCTGCGATGATTACTACCCGGTGCGACTTACCGACATTATCATCAGGCACGACACTGTGATCAATTTTGAATTGTGTGCGGCTGTGTCTCTTCCCTTCATTTCAGGAGAAGATAACATAAATATGCATTTCGAAACCGGATACAGGCCTCTTCTTTTAAAAGGTATCAATCTCGGATCATCACCTCCGGGTTACTTCCCCGGTGAGATTGCCTATGCCATCACCGGCGATATGTACGAAAAATGGATTTCACGTATGGCAGAAACGGGGTTCAACAGTATAAGGATATACACCCTGCATCCCCCGGTGTTCTATGAGAAACTTGCCGAATATAATGAGAGACATCCGAATGATCCTCTGCTGCTATTCCAGGGGATATGGCTCGACGAGATCGAAGACGGATCGAATCCTGCCGATTATGACCTGATGCTCAGGTCGGATCCATTCCGTGAGGGCATCAGGGAAGTAATTGACTGCATACACGGCAATAAAAGCATTGCTTTCAGACCCGGCAGGGCTTACGGTAAGTATGCAACTAATGTCTCGAGGTGGACGGCAGGTTACATTATCGGCAGGGAGATAATGCCTCAGGAGGTTGACAGTACAAACAAATTCCATCCTTCTTCAACAGCGTACCAGGGAAGCCAGCTTAGTATCTCAGGCGCTCCGGCTTCGGAGGTTTTTACAGCAGCCATGCTTGATGAAGTTGTAACCTATGAATATCAGACCTACGATGTCAACAGGCCGGTGAGCATGTCGAGCTGGCCTACTCTCGATCCGCTCGAACACCCTTCTGAAATACATACCGATGAAGATGTTGCTACCATCGATATCACTTTGATCAACAGATCGAATCTGAGGGCAGGTCTCTTTGCAACCTACCATGCATATCCGTACTATCCCAACTTCATAAGTCTTGAACCGGAATACCAGGCTTACAGCGACGGAAACGGGCCAAACAGTTATCTGGGGTATCTCACCGACCTCAGGGATCATTATACCGGTATTCCTCTGGTGATAGGAGAATTCGGAGTGCCCTCTAGCTGGGGAAGTGCGCATCAGTCATTCAGCGGCATGGACCACGGAGGCTATTCCGAGATCCAGCAGGGGGAAAAGAACATCAGGATGATGCATAATATTCTAAGTGCCGGCTGTGGAGGAGGTTTTATGTTTTCCTGGATGGATGAATGGTTCAAGAGGACGTGGATCGTCGAGTATCTTGAAGCCTACGGTTTCGAGTCAGGTGAGGTCATGATTGCCACGAGGCAGTTGTGGCATAACCTTACCTCTCCTGAGCAGAATTTCGGACTGATAGGCTTCGACCAGACTGAAGCGCTTCCCTTTGTGGCATACAGTACAGATAATCCCTCCGGCAGTGTCACAAAGGTTGAGGCAACACACGACAACAGCTTTTTCTATCTGAATACCGAATTCAGTCAGCCCCTTTCAACAGGAGATACAGTATTTATAGCATTCGACACTTATTCGGCAAACATCGGTGAATCAACTCTGCCTGAAGGAGAGATCCTCTCACGCAGATCTGAATTCCTGTTTGAATTTGTTGCAGGAGAAGATACCGCACTGCATTATGTGACAGAAGCCTACGATATGAATGGACTGACACCACGTTTCAACCTCACAGATCCGCTGGTACAGAAATATGAAAGCATCGTCAGCGACGGGGCTCCATGGAAGGTGATGCGATGGATCAACGACGGTTTTGAGCTTACCTGGCACGACATAGGGAAAGTGCCGGTGGAAGCCTCGGATTTATTTACCGAAGGTGAAAGGAATGCAGCTGCATGGAAAGGCAACAAATTAAAGATCAGGCTGCCATGGACCATGCTGCATTATTACGATCCGACACAGATGAAAGTCAACGACGGGGCTGAATCATTCGACGGGGGAAGAAGCTTCATCATCTATTCGAGTCTTTCCGACGGAATAGCTGTTTCGGTTTCTTACAAGGGGAATGTGACAACTTCTCTCACCAGATATAACTGGGATACCTGGCTTATTGTGCCCCCGAACCATTACAGGGAAAAAGGGTCACTTCATGTTGTTGAAACCGGACTTTCCGTTTTCCCGCGGTTCGCCGACTGACCCCTGACGGTCATGACCCTGATCCTTTTCTTCTTCTTATCAAAACCGCTTCTCTCGGCTTTGCCCCAGCTTTTCTTGCCCCTCAGCGCTTCAAGGTTTCCCCTTACGGCATAATAGGTATGTACAGGATAGAAGAATGGTTCCATGAAAGCCGTTGCGATAAGCCGGAAAACATCTCTTTTCCGCCGGTATTTATGGAAGGTGATCTCTTCAAAAAGAACAGCCCAGGCAGAGAGCAGCACTGCGAATGAATAAACGAAAATGAAGAGAAGAAGATAAAAAGGCCAGTTGATGGAACCTGTTATTATCAGTATCAAAGTATATACAAAACCGGCGAATGCTATCAGCGGAGAGAGCCATTCGAAGAACAGCCAGTATGGATAACCAAGCATGCCGAGGCGTTTGTATTTCTTATTGAGGAACATTTTGCGGTGTGTCTTCAGAGACTCCACAAGCCCCCTGGTCCACCTTGTCCGTTGTTTCCTCATCGATTTGAGATCTGATGGCACTTCGGTCCAGCAAAGCGGATCGGGTATATATGTCACCTCATATTTCAGGTCGTTTTCGGCCATGTACCGTCTCATCCTCAGTACCAGTTCCATATCTTCTCCCACGGTCTTAATACTGTAACCGCCTGCCCTGATAACCGTTTCACGGTCGAAGATACCCATGGCCCCGGAAATGAGCATAAGTCCGTCGAGGTGGCTCCATGCCATCCTGCCGAGGAGGAAAGCCCTTGTGTATTCAAGTACCTGTAGCCGGGGGAGAAACTTGCGAGGAACATTTATCTGTCGTATATGTCCTCTCTCGATATCGCAAGAGTTGACAATCCTGATCACTCCTCCCGTTCCGATGACCTTCTTTTCTTTCTCCTCGAGAAAGGGTTTTACGAGTTTAAGAATAGAATCGGATTCGATGATTGAATCGGCGTCGATGGAGACGAAGAGCGGACTTTTGCAGATATTTATTCCGGCGTTGAGCGAGTCGGCTTTACCTCCGTTGTTCTTGTCAATAACGGTGAGCCTTGTGTATGAAGGGTTCTTCGACTTGTAAACGCCTTTGATCCTTTCGCAGGGGATCCTGTAATCGAAATAATAATTTACCCTTACCAGGTCGTAAGCCTCTTTAATTTTCGTAAAGGTATCATCGGAAGAGCCGTCGTTCACGATGATCACTTCGAAATTATTGTAATACAATGAAAGCAGGGTCCGGACATTGTCAATGATGGTCTTGCTCTCATTGAAGGCCGGTGCTATGATGGATATCCGCGGACTCAGAGGTGACAGGACAAGTGAGTTGTAATTCACATAGCTGTTTTTCCTGAGATATTTCCGGAGAGCCATGGCTGAGAAAATACCAAGCAGAAGATAGGATCCGAAGATGAACAGGGTAAGGAAAAATACTATGTATCCGAAAATAATATCCATGGTTATCAGAAAATCCTTCTGTCGAGCACGTGTCTTACAATTATGTTATAGTTCTTGTATTCCGATTTCATTAATTTGACAAGAGTCTTGACTCCTTCTTCGCCGTTGTTCTCAATAGCTTTTGTGGCTTCGATCTGCAGCTGAACGTCGTCTTCCTTGTCGAGAACGAGTTTCAGGAATCCCAGCATCGAAAGATCTGGCATCTTACCCATCGACCTGATTATCTCCAGGCAGATATTGTAATCCTGATTCTTGTACATATGCTTCATGACATCGAGGGTGGATCTCATTTCGAGGTCACCTGCCACCTGGACAGCAAGTTGTCTTACAAGTGATTCAGGATGAAGAAGCACTTTCCTGATCTCATCTTCAGCATCGGCCTGTCTGAATTCCCTGATCATCCTCAGGGCGAACATAACGACTGTATAATTTGGTGAGTCGAGCCATTTTTTAAAAGAAGGAATTATAATGTCGTGCTGAATGATCAGTTCATGAAGTGTGATCTGTTCCCACAGAGAGAATGGCCGTTCAAGGTGCGAGAGGAACTCAAATGGTTCATCGTTTCCAAGTCTTACAAGGGCTATCTGTGCTTCCATCCTGAGGATTTCATTGGAAGAATTAAGAGCTTTATAGATAGCCTCGTTGGCATCTTTTATATTCATGAAGGCAAGCTCCCTGAATCCTTTTATTTTTTTATGCCAACGCCTGTCGTGAGCCCTGTCGATCGAATCCCTGTCAAGGCCAAGATGCTTGTACAGGCCGGTCAGTTTTTTTGCTTCTTCTCCTTTCAGGTTGATACTGACGTCGATCATCTGGTCGATTAGCACCTGCCGCCTGTAGTTATCGGAGGCTATAGGTCTGAAATCGTCAGCCGATGCGGTTCCGAAGAGATAATCCACTATCAGTCCCTGATATTTTTCAAGAAGGAACTGGTGCAGCCGGGCTTCCCTTTCCATTCTCCTTCGATTGAGAAGTATTACAAGAAGGAGTACAAGCATCGAGCCCAGCGATATTATGATCGTCAGTATCAATGCATTAATGAATGCGATGGATTTGCCGAAATATTCAATTCGGCTGAGCCAGGGGTTATCCGATCCGAGGATCAATATTTTTCCGGTAGCCGGGTCGACGGCAGGAAAGGATCCGGCAGTATCAGTATAATTTGTCTGACCTGAAAGGGTATCGGATGTCTTCAAAGCCGCCGGGATACTGTCATTACCGGTTATACCCGCTTCAATCAGTGCAACTTTAGTCTTATGAACCGGCAAATTGATTTTTGCAGGCACTTTGCGGGGTTCCGGATGACCGGTAATTTTGACCTTGAAAAGTCCGTCTTCTCTCATCATGACCGCATTCCTGTCGACATATTCAATCACCTCATTGAGAAAAGCTTCAGCATTAATTTTAAGTCTGAATGCACCAAGCTGAACGGGGTATTCATTTGCGGAGGAAGTTATGAAACCTGTCACCTTCAATTCTGCAACATCATAGTCGAGAGCAGATAAGGGAGGAGGAGTGTCGAGGACAGCCAGCAGGAATGTCGTATCAGCCCTGTTTTCATGAGAAACAGATACATCATGTTCAAAAGGCAGGATAAAGCCCACCGGAATGAAATATAATATTATCAGCGAGATTATTTTCATTATTTCATCCTGAGAGCGTAAATAAAACTCACACCTCCTTCGAACCTGTTTCTCCGAACATTTTCTGCATACTCTTCACGGGAATATCCTGTCCCCAGCCTCATTACAAGTTTATCTGTCAGTGAAGTGTTCCAGGCAAGGCGTATGCTGGTGGCACTCAGTCGAGCGAGGTCGGCCTGTATGTCAAAGGGTTCGTCGGGAGCCGTTCCCGTGCCCAGTGTAATTTGCAGGTAATCAATGTTATTGAAGTATCTGCGGGCATTCAGATAAACTGATGTTGTTGGTCCGTCATCCTTGAAATAAATGAACCCTTTAACTGAGAACCAGAATTGTTTTACATATTTCTCTACTGAAGCCAGGGCTATAAAGGCACTGCGGTCGAAGTAGTAATAATTCATTCCTGCCGAAAGTGCCCATCCGGCAGGCAAAACCTGCCATAGTTCCGCAGCAGCCCTGTGCCGGGGAAAATATGTGCCGGGACTGAATGCATAGGCGAAAAACGCATAATTTTTATCTGACAGATGCGGCCATGCTTCGGCTTCGATCTGCACTTCGGTGGCGACATCAGGATCGGGATCTCCGATATTCACATGTCCGATGTTTATCCCTGCCGATGCCTGTCCCCAGTTGAATTTATGACCGGCACCTGCCTTAAAGACCTGCCAGAACCTGGTATAGGGCTTGCTGAACTGGTCAAACTGGTAGCCTGCTCTTATGTCCGTTACCACGGCTGTGTTGTCTTTGGACCAGAGTGTGATGTCTCTTTTTGCAGAGAGAGCATCAGCATTATCGGGTTCTTTAAGTAAAAGCGTGTCGATCACGGCGGAAGCATTCTGATAGTCGTGCTTCCAGGCCAGTATCCGTCCCAGGAGAATTCTTGCATCTCCGTAATCAGGGAATGCTTTGACAAGTTTACGGGCGCCGGCAGCTGCCGAATCAAGCTTGCCGTCAAAAGCCATTGCCCTGATAAGCAGATATTCAGATTCAGGATTTGTGATTTCCTGAGAATGCAGATTACCGGTAATTAAAAATACTGCAACGGATATTGCAGAGATGAATCGAACAAAAGATCTGTTCAGGTTCATTTCATTAAGATTTCCCTGATCTGAGTTAGCAGGTCAGCAGGATTAAAAGGTTTAACAACGTAACCACTTATCCCAAGTTCGTTTGCCTGAGACTGCATCTGGGGGTCACTGAACGCAGTAACAATAAGCACCGGGGTCTTGCTTTTCAATTCTTTCCGCATGTATCTTACAAGCTCGAGGCCACTGTGAAATGGCAGATGAATATCCATTATCACCATGTCGTAAATATTATTTCGCAGAAGTTCAATTGCATCATTCCCGTCAACGGCTGTCTCGGTAAGATATCCTTCCTTCCTGATAACCACTTCGAGGGTTTTGGAGGCAAGCTTATTGTCTTCACAAATCAGTATTTTCATCAGGAAAGTGTTTTCTTCTCAGAAATTATAAACTATATCCCCGTACTTACTTCTCTTATGCAAAATTGGTTATTTTTAGGGCCTCCGGCAAGTGATTGAATCAATATTTTGACTGTCTGTCAGATTCAGGAGACAAACACTGATAAAACCTGTGATTAATTGCAATTGTGCAGGTGCACTGCCATTAATCAACAATTTTTCAACACAGCCTGCCTGAGCTCAGAAAACTCCAAAAATCATCAATAAAACGATCGTTAATATGGTGCCTGAGGAGATCATGACCGGGAACCACACCGGAGCTATCCACGGAACAGGAATGAGAAAGAGGACATCGATAGTTTTCAGTGAGGGCGGCCATCCAATAACCAAATACAATGAGAGGTAGTAGAAGAGATCCCAGAAAGCAAATGTCCAGAGGAACATAACGCCCTTTTCCATCCAGGTAGCCCCTGCCAGATACGCTATTACCAGCAGCATGATAATAGTGGCAGCCTCGCGGGTCATTTCAATGTGAAGATATCTTTCGGGGAATTTTTCAACCGACACCTTGTTTGATTCTGTCTCCCTGATTCCCAAAGCCTTTCGCAGATAGACCACCACAACCCCCTCAAAGTGGGCCATCGCTATGCCAAAAACTGCAAGTAGGGTAAATTTTAATATCATTAATTCTTGTTGTTGGTTTCATGGGCGGAATATTGTAATAACTTTGTGTTCTGCACACGGGCGGCAGTTATGGGCCATGTGCATTATATGAGATTGGTTTTGGTCTCCTTATATACAAATCTACGAATCCTGAACAAATTGAATTTCGTTATATATTTATGAAATATTCTCTCATCAGATGTCTTATATTAGGACTGGTAATCCTGTGCTGGACAGGTGTTTCCGACATTTTCTCTCAACCCGGACTGATTACAGGCAGAATTAGGGATAACCAGATCTCACAGACTGTAAATGACGATGAAGTAACGGATCTTTTATCATCACTTGGAGACGACGGTTCATGGAATGATATTGATTATTCGAGCAACGCGACGACTAACTGGCCTCCGGTCAATCATTCATCGAGACTTTTAAAGATCTGCCGTGCATACAACAAACCGTCCAGCATTCATTACCGGAATACTTTTGTCAGGGGACGTATTCTGAAAATTCTCGACTACTATATTATGGCCGGACCTGTTTCGTCGAACTGGTGGTACAATGCAATAGGAGCTCCTCTCAACTTCGGGCCTGCCCTGGTATTGATGAAAAGTGGTGATGGCTACGGTATAGAGGATGAGCCACTCCGCTTTTATGCCGATACGCTCTTGAAATATTACAGTGAATCGTCTGCTATCTGGACTTTTTCAACCACCGGAGCTAATAAAATATGGCTTTTAACGAGTTCTGTAAATAAGGCATGCATATTTGAAAACGATGCAGTGCTTGAAGAGAATTTTCAGAGTGCATTTGAGGAGATAGCAATAATGCCCGGCAAAGCAGAAGGAATTAAAACCGATTACAGCTTTCACCAGCATGGGCCTCAGCTTTATTCAGGGGGTTATGGCAGTTCATTCCTTGCATATATGTCTGATTTCACGGTTTTGTCGGCCGGCACGAAATACGGTATGAGCCCGGACAGAATGCAAATAATATGTGATGCCCTTCTCGATGGTTACCAGTGGCTTATTCACAGGTCAGCTTTCGATTTCGGGGCCATAGGTCGTGAGATATCAAGGTCAGGAGCCGGTTCATCCATATCATTACGGAATTCGGTAAACCGCATCATATCGACAGATCCGCCATGCAGAGCAGAGCTTACGGCTATGGTGAATTTCATAAACGGAAATTTGCCATTCCAGGAACCCGGCAACAGACATTTCTGGAAATCTGATATAATGGTACAGCACGGCAGCGACTTCTACCTGTCGGCAAGAGTGCCTTCCAGAAGAACGATTGGAACAGAAAGGATGAACAATGAAAATCTCAAACGTAAATGGTTCTCATGGGGAACTACGTGCATAATGACCGAGGGTGATGAATACCGTAATATCTATCCGGTATGGGACTGGGCGAAGATTCCCGGTGTTACCAGTGCGAATGAAGAAGTGCAGGGTCTCCCTCAGACAGGACCCACTTATAACAGGTCGGCAAGTGAATTTGCAGGAGGTGTGTCAGACGGCGTTCACGGAATGGCTGCTTATGACTATTCATGGGAAGGCGTAAAGGGCAGGAAAGCATGGTTCTTCTCCCCCGTGGCTATGTTCTGTATGGGAGCAGACATCAGTTCAACAACAAACCAGGAAATTATCACAACCATAAATCAGTGTTTTTCTTCAGGCAGGGTTATTGTAGCTTCAGGAGATGGGAAAACTGAAGTTGACAATTCAGAGATGAATTTTACAGGTGGCCTTAAATGGGTTTACCACGACGATGTCGGGTATTTTTTCCCTTCAGGAGGCAACGTTTTCGTGAGGAACATGTTACAGACAGGGAAATGGTCAGACATAAACCTGTCACAATCAGAGGCAACTGTTACCCATAAAGTCTTCAGCACCTGGTTATCTCATGGCATAAGACCCGGGCAGGGCAGTTATGAATATGTTGTTGCACCCTCGATGAGTGAAGAAGAATTTGAGGGCTGGATCAGATACTGTCCGCTGAGAGTGGTTATTAACACCCCTGATATTCAGGCTGTCAGAGACCTGGATTCAGGGTTGTGGGGTATTGCCTTTTACAAGGCAGGAACGGTAACTCTGGGCCCGGGAATTTTTATCACAACCGATCAACCCTGTCTCATGCTTGTGGAAACAAATATCATCCAGAGTAAATTCAAATTAACGATTGCCGATCCTGCTGCTTCCCAGGAGACTGTAAATGTCAGGATCACAAAAAAGCTTACAGGTCCGTTTTCGACAATAAATCCTGACAACAGCACTTCGATAAGTATCACGCTGCCTCAGGGTGACGACGCAGGAAAAAGCCTTTCATTAGAATATACCTCAGAGTATCCTGTCAATTCTCTTTCACTCGACAGGATAATAGCATATCCGAATCCTTCGGCAGATGGATTTTATCTTACCAATGCTTCGGCCATTTCACGTATAAATGTCTTCGATCAGAACGGAAGGCTTCTTTATAATTCGGGTAAACCGGCAGAATATAAGATCGGAATGAACTGGGATCCCGGAGTTTACATATTCAATATCGTTTATGATGATGATCCTGAATCCAGGAAACAGACTTTGATAAAGCTGACGGATTAATGGCTGCCTGTTTCACAAACCTCTTCATTTTCTTACTGAAGCTAATTTACTCGGCAGTTGATTTCTATGTGAATTGAACATCCTTTCATCTGAATAGCTTCGGCAGGAATTTCGGGACACTTCTTTTATAAGCCGCATATTCAGGATATTTCTTACTGCTGATACTTTCAGTGAGAGCCGAGCTTCCTATGAAAAGCAGAACCAGCAGTAATGGACCTGAGATGCTGAAATTCAGCCATTCTCCTGAGGCTGCGACTCCAAGCATATAAAAGGAGATCCATATAGCCTGTTCGGATGCAAAGTTGGGATGTCTTGAATATTTCCAGAGGCCCTCGGTCATAAAACCTTTTCTGACAGAATCCCTGAAGATTTCGGCCTTTTCCACTCCTTTATTTTTCTCGCGGTAAAACCTGAACAGCTGGTTGTCGGCGACTGATTCGGTAATGATGAAGCCCAGCATAAGCATAGCGGCAATATAATCGGTAATGAAGAGATCCTGTGCAGGATTTGAAGCTGCCAGCAGAAGGGGTGTTGAAAATAAAAGTATCAGGAGATTCTGGTACAGGGAAATAAAAAGAAGATTGAAAATACCGAATCGAAGTCTGCTCTTAAACAACGGCTGTTCCCTCAGGAATTTCCAGCGATAGTCTTCTTCTCCTTTCCACGGAATAATATGATAACCTCCCTTTCGGTAAAAATTATAACTCAGACGCAGTCCCCATACTGTTACGAGTATGGCCATAATCAAGATTCTCGGTGATGGTGCCCATGCAACGCTCATCCATGCATAGGCAATGGGCATCAGGCTCCAGAGTTTGTCGACCTGGCTGTAATTGCAGGTGATCTCGCTGACCACAAAACAGATTACAGCCACTGATAACATTAACAGCAGCCAGTTGTTGAAAAGTTCGGCAGGAAAATTCTGAGGAAAGATGTTCATGGCGGGATCCTTTTAAGTTTTTTGCAGTGCTAATATATTATTTTCCGCTTACAAAAACAGTTGTTCCGCATCCTGCTCACAGAAAATTCACGATGGAGTAAAATTCGGGAAGGATCATTCCCTTTCTGATGGAACAACTGACACCCTGCTGATAATACGAAGATATTGATTTATTGAAGATCGTATTTAGTAAATATACGAATAAATATCAGATTATACAAGTATGATGAGGGTTTTTATTGCTGGTTTCTAACGCATCTCACCGAATACTTATTGGTTTTCTCAGCTCCGTGAATATCCGGCATATCCTCTTTTCTGGAAATGTCGATAACAGGATTCCCGTTCACGATAATACAGCTGAAAAATTCGGCTTCATTAGGGGTGTATTCTGTCGATGTCCAGTAATAGCCTCCTTCATCCATTTCGGTGAATATTCCCTCATGATTTTTCATTCCGGCAAGCTGGAAACCCATCAGATCGGGGCCCGGGCCTTGTTTTTTTGTATTGTCAGCGGTAAAGATATAGTCAAGAAGGTGCCGGTATTCGTTTCCTGTTGGCAGATGCCAGCCATCGGGGCAGACCTCCATAGCCGTATTCCATTCATACAATACACCGTAAGCTTTCATGTTTCCCGGATTATTGTCAAAATAATTCGCACCCTTTTCCGTGCCGACATATTTCAGATTCTCCGCCATCCAGGTAGAACCGGCTACAGTTATTGTCCTGTAGGTATTCCCGTCGCGCGTGTCAGTGAATTTATCCTGTGCAGCCAGACCTGTCCAGACAGCTGCTGTAAAAACCAATATTAAAACTCTTTTCATGGTATTAATCATTATTAACTTCTGGTAAATCATCTATTACTATGAATTTATTGCAAAAAAAAGACAGTATGATTTAAAAACGGGGTCCTCCGGAAAATATTATCAACTTATTTAAAAAGATACTAACTTCTTTCGGGGAGCCCGTGTAAATAATTTATTCTTAACTTTGAGCCCTTTGTTATCCGGAAAATCATGGAAGCTGAGAACATCATCCGGCCATACGGAGAGAAACAGAAAATTTTTGACAGGCGATACCTTGAAATGGCGCGTATCTGGGCTGAGAATTCTTATTGTAAAAGAAGGAAAGTGGGTGCCCTAATTGTAAAAGGGAAGATGATAATTTCAGATGGTTACAATGGAACACCTGCAGGTTTTGAGAATGTATGCGAGGATGAGAACAATATTACCAAGCCTTATGTCCTTCATGCTGAAGCAAACGCCATTACCAAGGTCGCAAAATCAAATAATTCCAGCGAGAACTCAACTCTCTATGTCACCACATCGCCATGTATGGAATGTGCGAAGCTTATTATCCAGTCGGGCATAAAAAGAGTGGTCTACTGTAACAGATACAGGGTCACCGACGGACTTGATATTCTGAAGAGGGCCGGAATCGAACTGGTATTTATTGATCCCGAAAAAGACATTTATGAACAGGAATAATTCGGCAAAAACCATTTTTCTGCCCCTGATAATTGCTTTCGCTGTAATTACAGGTATACTTATTGGCATTTACCTCCCCCGTAAGACAAGCCTTCCCCAGAATCCGGGTATCAGGGCAAGGAATGACAAGATCAATATGATCTTAAATACGATAGCATCTGATTATGTGGATGATGTCAAACGGGAGGATCTGGTTGAAAAGACTATCCCTGACATTCTGAAAAACCTCGACCCTCATTCCGTTTATATACCGGCACGTGATCTTAAGAGAGCCAATGAGTCGATACAGGGAAATTTCGAAGGCATAGGAATATCCTTCAACATGCTGACTGACACCATACTGGTAATAAGCACAATACCGGGGGGGCCTTCCGAGAAGATCGGACTGCAGGCCGGCGATAAAATACTGTACGTTAATGATTCTCTGATTGCCGGAAAGGGTATCCGCGATGAAGATGTCATGGGTATGCTGAAAGGACCCAGGGGAACAGTAGTTAATGTTAAGGTGCTTCGCAGGGGACATCCGGAACTGATCCCCTTCAGCATTACCAGGGATAAGATTCCCATTTACAGTGTTGACGTTGCCTACATGATCAGCGAAACAACCGGCTATATTAAGATCAACAATTTTGCCGAATCGACATATTCTGAATTCATGACCGGGTTACGTGAGCTCAGGAACAGTAACATGACAAAACTTATCCTGGATCTGAGAGGTAATTCAGGAGGTGTGATGGATGCTTCCATACAGATAGCGAACGAATTCCTCCAGAAAAACCAGCTGATAGTCTATACCAAAGGTCGCACTCAGATGCGAAACGAAGCACGGGCAACCGGGAACGGTGAATTCGAAAAAGGAGATCTGGTAATTCTTATTGACGAGTGGAGTGCCTCAGCAAGCGAGATACTCGCAGGTGCCATACAGGACAACGACCGCGGAACAATAATAGGCCGGCGTTCCTTTGGCAAGGGTCTTGTCCAGGAACCTGTCATCTTCCCCGACGGATCGGGCATGAGACTGACCATAGCCCGATACTACACACCTTCAGGCAGATCAATACAAAAACCTTACGATAACGGATTTGAGGAGTACTATGAAGACCTGAACACCAGATTTATGAATGGTGAATTTGAAAACTCCGACAGCATCCGTTTTGCCGATTCCCTCAAATTTAAAACTACCGGAGGAAGGACCGTTTACGGAGGAGGAGGTATAATGCCCGACTATTTCGTACCTGTCGACACCACAGGAATAACCTCATACTTTATCAGGGTCAGACCTCTCATCTACCCGTTTGCTCTGATGTACACAGAGAACAACCGGGAAACACTGAAGCAACATCTTGAAGCTGATGAATTTGAAAAGTTTCTCGACAAACAGGGCCTTATCGGTCAGTTCATCCGTTATGCGACGGTCAATAATGTTACGCCCGATCCGGAAGGACTTAAAGAATCTTCATTCATCATCCATACACAGATAAAAGCATATATAGCACGCAATATTCTCGACAACAAGGGTTTTTATCCAATCTGGCAGAATATCGATAAAACCCTTATGTATGCGATTGAATACCTCGAAGAAAAATAATCAGAACTGCCGGCCTCAGAAATATTTTTTTTGTTCAGTATCAGCTCTGACCCCTATCCGGTAATTTTCTGTCAATACTTTCCATGAACTCTGTCAGGATTCTGAGGGTCATATCTTCTTCCTCAACGAATCCCATGTGTCCGGAATTATTCAGTATGACTGCCAGGGCATTCTCCGGCAGCTTGACTCTTTTCACCATTGCTGCGGCATCCATATAATTGTCCTTTGCCCCCAGTATCCAAAGAAAAGGAATCAGCCCGGATTCTGCAATATCAAGTCCCGATGGTCTTTTCATCATACCGTTCAATACTGCGATTATCCCCTCCGGGGGTGCTGATGATGCTATCTCCAGGGAACGCTTTACAGCTTCAGGAAACTTCGTGAGATTATCTGCAGAATACATTTTTGATATGGCTTGCGGAATAAAAATATTATTCAGACCCTTCTTAACCATTTCGATCTCATTCAATCTTTTCTGAATAACTTCCGGGCTGTCGGCAAAAGGATGGGAATGAAGGAGGCACAAACCCGACTGGCGCTCCGGAAACAGGGATGTAAAAGCAAGTACCACATATCCTCCCATTGAATGACCAGCAATGAAAGCTTTACTAACAACCAGATAATCCATCAGTGAGGAGATGACTGTTGCCATAAAGGCCATGGAATGCTCTTCGCCAAAGGTGTCTGATCTGCCATGGCCCGGGAGATCGATGGCAATTACTCTGTACCTTTCGGCAAGTCTGACGGCAAAATTTCCCCATATTTCCGAGGATTCAAGATATCCGTGAATGAGAACCACAACAGGTCCGCTGCCATGATCATGGTAATGGATTCTGCCCGACATATAGTCAAAAAAACTGCCCATATCCTGAAATTACCCACTAAGTTAATTCAATAATCGGTTAGAATGGGGTTTTCTCTTTTGCTATAAGGATAATTTGTTCTAACTTTATAAAGACCTGATCACTTATAAACATAGTAACAATTTTAAATACAATGAATAAAATAATTTTTTCATCCGTATCTAAAAAATTTGTGATGGCGCTGGCAGGGCTTTTCCTGCTGATGTTCCTGCCTGTTCACCTGGCTATTAATTTCCTGTTGCTTAAAAGTGATCCCGATCCCTTTAACAGGGCGGCTCATTTTATGGCAACATTCCCGGTCATTAAAATCATTGAGATAGTACTTTTTACGGCTCTGATCATACATTTTCTTTACGGTATCTATCTGCAGATAATGAACTGGACAGCCAGGCCTGTCAGATACAGTGTGGCAACCAGGTCGGAGACATTCTTTTTCTCAAGGTTCATGATCTGGACCGGGGCTGCAGTCTTAACCTTCCTGGTAATACATTTTTTCAATTTTTATTTCATGCGGTTAGGACTGGTGGAAGGAAACGCTGAAGATTTTTATACTGTTGCCCATGATCTTTTCAGAATACCTCTTTACAATATCATTTATCTTGTTTGTTTCGTCCTTCTCGGGCTTCATTTGTTTCATGCCTTCTCGTCGGCATTTCAGACTCTCGGACTGGATAACAGGATATGGAAAACGGTTGTGGATGTCATCGCATGGATCTATGCAATAGTTATCCCTGCTGGTTTTGCGTCTATTTCATTAATTCTCTGGCTTTTCAGATAGAAACTGTCTTCAAAATGGAAAAACTTGTCTCTAAAATACCCGAAGGTCCGCTCGCAGAAAAATGGACCACCTACAAGGCAAATGTTAAACTTGTCAGCCCGGCCAATAAAAAGAAACTGGAGATCATTGTTGTGGGTACCGGAGTGGCCGGATCAGGAGCTGCTTCAGCCCTCGGCGAACTGGGTTATAATGTTAAGGTGTTCTGCTACAACGATACTCCGCGAAGAGCTCATGCCATTGCATCACAGGGAGGGATGAATGCAGCAAAAAACTATCAGAATGACGGAGACAGTGTCTACCGTCTCTTCCTGGATATGATCAAGGGAGGTGACTACAGGTCGCGGGAAGGAAATGTATACAGGGCTGCTGAGGTAAGCAACCAGGTGATTGATCATTTCACCGCCCTGGGGGTTCCTTTCGCGAGGGATTACGGAGGGACACTCACCACAAGGTCATTTGGTGGAGTTCAGGTATCCCGTACTTTTTATGCAAAAGGACAGACAGGACAACAATGTTTACTTGGGGCTTACTCTTCGCTGAACCGCCAGATAAAAAAGGGAACCGTCACAATGTACCCACGGAGGGAGATGCTTGATCTGGTGGTGATTGATGGCCGGGCCCGCGGAATAATTGTCCGCAACCTCATTACGGGCAAACTGGAACGCTATGGCGCACATGCCGTTGTACTGGCAACGGGCGGCTATGGAACTATTTTTTATCTGTCCACCCTGGCAGTAAATTCAAACGGTTCTGCTGCCTGGAAAGCACATAAAAGAGGTGCCTTCTTTGCGAATCCGAGTTTTATCCAGATCCACCCTACATCCATACCCCAGCTAAACGAGTTTCAGTCGAAGCTGACACTGATGTCGGAATCGCTCCGTAATGACGGAAGGATCTGGGTGCCGAAGACAAAAGGTGACAGGCGTCAACCAAATGAAATCCCCGAGGAGGAAAGAGATTATTACCTCGAACGAAGGTATCCGGCTTTTGGGAACCTGGTGCCACGTGATATTGCCTCCCGCGCAGCAAAGGAGCGCTGCGATGCGGGTTACGGTGTGGGTCAAACCGGCCTTGCTGTTTACCTCGACTTCAGAGATGCAATTAAAAAACAGGGCAAAACAGCCATTGAAAACAAATACGGGAACCTGTTCGAAATGTACAGTACTATTACAGGAACCGATCCGTATTCAGAACCTATGCGCATTTATCCCGCCGGACACTACACTATGGGAGGTCTATGGGTCGACTATGAACTGATGACTACTATCCCCGGGTTGTATGCCATTGGTGAGGCAAACTTCTCAGACCATGGCGCGAACCGGCTGGGAGCCAGTTCTTTAATGCAGATCGCCGGCGACGGGTATTTCATCCTTCCTGTAACAATAGGTAATTACCTGTCGGACCAGATACGTATTCCAAAGATATCCACCGACAGTCCGGAATTCGATGAAGCGGAAAGTACTGTAAAGGAGAAACTTGAAAAACTTGTTTCGATAGAAGGAAAGCAGACAGCAGCTTCGTTCCACAAACGCCTCGGGAAGATCATGTGGGATTATTGCGGAATGATAAGGAACAGGGAGGGACTGACCAGAGCCCTTGAACTGATCAGCGAACTGGAAGAGGAATTCTGGCAAGATCTTACAGTACCGGGGACCGTGGATGAAATGAACAGTGAACTTGAAAAAGCCAACAGGGTGGCTGACTTCTTTGAACTGGCCAGACTTCTTGTTAATGATGCCCTTGCTAGAGAGGAATCATGCGGAGCCCATTTCAGGGAAGAATATCAAACCACCGACGGTGAAGCTCTGAGAAATGATGAAAAATTCGCCTATGTGGCAGCATGGGAATATGCCGGCGCTGGTAAACCACATGTTTTGCACAGGGAAGAACTCAGGTTTGAGAACGTGGAAATGAAAGTAAGAAGTTATAAATAAGAAGTTGTGGAAGTCAGTTACATACAAATCAAAAAGACTGGCAGGACCCAATAACTGAAATGATGGTATGATTGGAAGACATCTAAGTATTTAAAGATATGAGATTTACATTAAAGATATGGCGCCAGAAGAATTCAGAATCCAAAGGCGCTTTCGTAACTTACGAAATTGACAATGTATCACCTGAGATGTCATTTCTTGAGATGCTTGACGCTCTCAATAAAAGAGTGGCAGAAGAAAATAAGGATCCGGTTGCCTTTGATCACGATTGCAGGGAAGGTATATGCGGTTCCTGCGGAATGTATATTAACGGGCATCCGCACGGTCCTGTTCCGGGCGTAACCACTTGTCTTCTTTCGATGAGACATTTCAGGGACGGTGAAACAATAACCGTTGAGCCATGGAGAGCAAAACCATTTCCCGTGATAAAGGATCTGATCGTCGACCGTTCGTCCCTGGATAAAATACAGACCGCTGGTGGATTTATTTCCGTGAATACAGGTTCTGCACCGGAAGCAAATTCCATCCTGGTAAAAAAACACGACTCGGACGAAGCTTTCAATTCAGGAATTTGTATAGGCTGCGGTGCCTGTGTGGCTGCATGCAAAAATGCTTCAGCCATGCTTTTTGTGTCGGCCAGGATCTCACAGTTTGCCCTTCTGCCACAGGGCAAAGTTGAAGCAAAAGAACGTGTCAGGTCGATGGTTGAGGAAATGGATAAACTCGGATTTGGAAACTGCTCCAACACCGGAGCCTGTGAAGCGGAGTGCCCCAAACAGATCAAACTGACGAACATTGCCAGATTAAAAAGAGAATATTACAAGGCTTTTTAACAACTCGCTGACCGGGGATCAATGACAATTACTCTTTTCAGGGATCAAGTTTTGGCACAGTCACAAGTTCCATTGTGTTTACTTCAAGAGCCGAAAGGAAACCGTAACCCAATTCCCTGCCATAAACACACCCGGTATCGATGGGTATCACCCCGGACCGCTCCGTAATTTTTTGTTTTACGAATTCAGTTGTCTTTGGCCTGTGCCCGTGTACTATCGTTTTGCCTGAAAGCAGTGGATTTGAGTAAGAAGGGTGGCTTGACCAGATCATGTGATAAGTATCTGAAAACGGGTCATCAAGATTATCATTGAAGCCGGCATGCACAAACAGAAAGTCTCCTGCAGACTCAAAGAATTTCATGTCTGAAAAAAAATCGAGATACTCCTTACCTATCTTCCTGACATCATCAACACCCATGCTCTGCAAAGTTGTTTCTCCGCTATTCATGTACCACTGGTATATCATTCCGGGATCGGTGTAGGATTCAAGGAGCATGGCTTCATGGTTTCCGGCCAGCGGAGTCACGTCAAACCCTTTTTTGATGAGATCCATTATTAAGTCAGTCACTTCCCTGCTCCGGGGGCCCCTGTCGATATAATCTCCGAGCAGGATAAGCCTGTCACTTTTTTTTATCCTGATCCTGTTTATGACAAGCTCATGGAATGTTTCAAAGCATCCATGAATATCTCCTATAGCAAATAAACGTCTCAAAATGAAACTATGAGCAGACCGTTTCTATTTCTTTAACGGTCTTTGGAATGGGTTTTCCAAGAAGCTTATGTCCTTTGGGGGTTATAAGCACATCATCTTCAATACGTACACCTCCCACCTGCATGTATTTGTCGATCCCGGAGTAATTAATAAAACCGGTGAATTTCTTCTCTGCTTTCCATTTTGCGATCAGTTCCGGTATAAAATAACAACCCGGCTCAACGGTGAACACGTGTCCGGGAACATATTGCAGCGCAAATCTCAGAAAGGCCAGTCCGAACTGATCACTTCGCCTGACTTCATCATTATATCCCACAAAATTCTCTCCGAGAGCTTCCATATCGTGAACATCGAGTCCCATCATATGACCCAGGCCATGAGGCATAAAAAGGGCATGAGCACCAGCCATGACAGCTTCTTCAGTATCCCCTTTCATCAGGCCAAGGTCCTTTAAACCTGTCGCAATTATTCTGCAGGCATGAAAATGAAGGTCACGGTTCGACATTCCCGGACCTGTGGCATTTATTGATTCAGTATTAGCCTTAAGGACTATTTCATAAATATCCTTCTGGATACTGCTGAACTTACCTCCTACCGGTGTCGTTCTGGTAATGTCGGAGGAATAATGCATGATTGTTTCAGCACCTGCATCAGTGACCATCATTTTCCCCTTCCTGAGAATATTGGCATGGGAATGGTTGTGAAGAGTCTGACCGTTGACACTCAGGATTATCGGAAAGGAAGTGCCTGCTCCCTTTGCCAGGGCTATCCCTTCTATAGCACCAAATATTTCCTGTTCACGTGTGCCCGGTTTACACATTTTCATGGCTGTAACATGCATATCACGGGCAATAGCTACAGCTTTCTCTATTTCTGCTATTTCTTCATCACTCTTAATCGAACGCATTGAGACTACTGCCTTTATCAGATCTACCGAAGCTAGTGTCTTCATCATGCATGGATTTTCCTTGAGGATGTTGCCCAGAATCATTTTTGTTTCACCCCGGTAAGGAGGCAGAAAATGGATCTGTCGTTTTTTCGAAAGCGCCCGCGAGACAGTCTCTTCAAGCTTCGCCATCGGAGCGGTTTCTTCCACCCCGCATCTGGCTGCAAGCTCGCTCACCGTTGGCTGAGGCCCCATCCAGATTATATCGTCCATGTCAAAATCGTTGCCGAATATCGTTTCTTTGCCGGTATCGAAATCCATAATTCCTGCAAATCCAGGCAGATCAAGTCCGAAATAATACAGGAAGTCGCTGTCCTGCCTGAAATGATAGGTATTGGCCGGATAATTCATCGGTGATTCAACATTCCCCGGGAACAGTGCAAGTCCTTTTTTCATTTTCTTTCTTAGCTCATCTCTTCTTTTTATGTACACTTCGGCTTTAAACATGATTTCCGGTTTTAGTTTATAATAAGACTTCTAATTTAGCACCATCATTCTTAGGAAACAAACCGGGATAATCATGATAATTAACAATCATACCGGTTAAAGCTGTATTTTTCCGGGGTCTTCTTCGGAATAATTTAATTATCAACGCAATTATTATGCGAATGGCATTTGTTGTTAACAAAATAATATTATATTCGCATGGGGTTATCAACAAATTGTCAACAGGATTTTCAATATGCCGTACAGAAGATTGCCAAACACAGATGCTGCCAGATTACGTGCACTCAGGCGCGCCCTGGAGAAAGGGAGAGAAGTACCTCCTCATAAACTTGCCTACCAGGCTAAAACAATAGTCAGGCTTCACAAATTTCTTCCTCTGTTTGCCAACATAATTAACCTGCAGCGTCAGTCAATGACATCACAAAACAATAAGAGCAAGGATTATTATGAAGCTACCCGAAAGGCCAGGCTTTATCTTTCTCATTTTGTAAGAGTGATGAACATGGCAATATACAGGGGAGATCTGCCCGAAGAGACAAGGGCATATTTCGGACTTCCCTCCGGTGTATCGACAGTACCGGCAATGAATTCTGAAAATGAACTTATGAGCTGGGGAAAAAGAATTATTGAAGGAGAGGAATACCGGTTAAGAAAAGGAGGAAGTCCGATAACCAATCCTACTATTGCACTGGTAAAAGTCTGGTATGTTAACTTTCTCGATGAATATAACTTTCACAAAACCATTACAAAGAAAACCCTGGACTATAATGAAAAGACGGCTGAAATGAGGAAGGAAGCCGATCAGATCATCCTTGAAATATGGAATGAGGTGGAGGCCTCCTTTGACTCGCTTCCCGATGAGTTGAAAAGAAAAGCATGTGAGGAATACGGCATAGTATACTGTTTCCGCAGGAGTGAGCTTGAAAATGCCGCAGCCGGCAGCAAGGAAGAATCGTAAATTTCGGAGTCTTGAAAATCGGTACAACAGATCTGGGCAGTTACCCCTTGTTTCTTGCACCCATGGAGGATATCACAGATCCTTCATTCCGTATGATATGCAAGATGTACGGTGCTGATTTCATGTTTACTGAGTTCATTTCATCCGACGGACTGATAAGAGAAGGCTCCAAAAGCATAAGGAAACTGGATATATATGAACATGAAAGACCGATAGGTATTCAGCTTTACGGGCATCTGACCGGTCCAATGGTTGAGGCAGCCATTATGGCAGAAGAGGCAGGGCCTGAATCGATAGATATAAATTTCGGCTGTCCGGTAAAAAAGATAGCCAACAGGGGAGCCGGTGCAGGTATGCTGAAAAACATACCGCTGATGACAGAAATGACTTCAGCAATTGTTAAGGCGGTAAAGCTTCCTGTTACAGTAAAAACACGTCTAGGATGGGATGAAGAGAACAGGAACATAATGGATGTCGCCTTAAGGCTTCAGGATGCAGGTATTCAGGCTCTTACGATTCACGGACGGACCAGGACGCAGTTTTACAAAGGATCAGCCGACTGGACTCTTATAGGGGCTGTTAAGAACAATCCCGCAATTAAGATACCTGTCATAGGCAATGGCGACATTGACGGTCCCCTCAGGGTAAAAGAGATGTTCGACCGCTACGGTGTTGATGGCATAATGATAGGTCGTGCTGCTGTTGGAAGACCCTGGATCTTCCGCGATATTAAAAATTATCTCAGCACTGGTGTCATCCTGCCCGAGCCCACTGTTAATGAAAAAACCGATCTTGCGCTTCTTCATCTTGAAAAATCACTCGAATACAAGGAGGGAAGCAGGGCGATATTTGAAATGAGAAGGCATCTTTCGAATTATTTCAAGGGACTTCCGCATTTCAGGGAAACGAGACTCAGACTTCTGACTACAACGGATCCCGGTGAGATAAAGACCATCCTCGGTGAAATAAGACATAAATGGGACGGATTCCGCACCGACGAGCGGACATCAGTTTACGATATCTGAAGCGATTGTACTTCTGACACAGGAGGCTCAACCTTTCCCAGCAGGACAACAGTGTTTTTCCATCTGAATATAAATTTCAGCAACAACAGTATCAGCATCCCCATTATCAGCATCAGTAAAAACTCTGTCATGGGGTAGTATGTATGCTGTTCATATACTGCAGGTGTCTGAAGAACGGATCCTTTGCTGGTAACCATAACCGACAGGAAGGCATTGTTTGCCGCATGAGCGCCTATAGCTGCTTCCGCTCCGTCATCCAGAACTGTCATCACTCCGAATATCAGTCCGAAAAGAAGATACTGGGGCATCATATTCCAGAAACCGTATTCCTTGACTTCCGGGTTGATAACATGCATCAATGCGAAAAGAACTGATGTTGCCACCACAGGCATCCACCTGTTTCTCATCCATACCGTGAGCCCCTGCATAAGGTACCCTCTGAAAATTATTTCTTCCCATGCGGCTTGAAAAGGTATCAGAAGCACCGAGATCAATATCAGCGGAATCAGGGTCCGGGAAGTGTTGTTAAGAGAGTAATTACCGGGATCGATCTTTAATGAAGCGAACAGATATATTGCAGCAAAGAGGGTCCATACGGCTGCTGAGATCAGAAGCCTCCCCCATCTGAAAGTGCCTGTACCGTTTATTACCTGTTTAATGCTTCTGCCGTTCAGAGGATAGATAAGCAGCCAGAATGCTGCCAGTCCGATTATAAAGGGGAAGATCATTTCCAGGAGGTAAAGGTTGGGGTCGATTCCGAGTATGGAGGGATCGTTCGCATTGCCGGCCAGTTTTTCAGCCACGCCCGGATCTTTTACAACCCTTATTCCTATGCTTAATAAAAGGGGGATAGCTCCGATTGTATTTGTTGCCGCAAAAATAGCAGCCAGCATCAGCAGATAGCGCCAGAAAGTGTTTTTACCCTGAAATGAACTTTCGAGATGGTTCATAGCCTGTCAGAATCATGTAATTATCGTTGAGACAAATAAAATTATCATATTTTAATTATCAGTCGGGTCTTCAAAGGTCGCCTGTTCCCGTTGTTTTTTTTGGATAGTCTATTGAATAATGGAGTCCTATGCTTTCCTTTCGTTCCTGCGCATGTTTGATTATGATATATCCTACATTTATAAGGTTACGTAGTTCGCATATCTTCTGTGAGATAAGTGAGCGCTTGTAAAGGCTCTCAGTCTCCTGATAAAGGATCTCCAGTCTTACCATTGCACGCTCAAGTCGCAGATTTGATCTTACTATACCGACGTAATTGCTCATTATCATCTGCAACTCCTTTATGCTCTGTGTTATGAGAACCATTTCCTCCAGATGGGTAGCCCCCTTATAATCCCATTCTGGTATTTTCTCCTGAAAGTCAAGTTTTTTTAATCTTTTGGCAGCATGCACCGCAGCCCTGTGACTGTAGACGGCAGCTTCAATAAGTGAGTTTGAGGCAAGTCTGTTTGCCCCGTGAAGTCCTGTTGAAGATACTTCTCCAAGTGCATAGAGCCTGTCAATGTTGGTCTGACCGTCATTATCCACCTTTATTCCTCCGCAGGAATAGTGCTGGGCAGGGACCACAGGGATCATATCCGTGGTAATGTCGATCCCTCGTGACTGGCAATGACCGTGAACATTCGGGAAATGGTCCAGCAGAGCATCGGGGTCGAGATGGGTGCAGTCGAGCCAGACATGATCATCGCCCCAGATTTTCATTTCGTTATCAATAGCCCTTGCGACAATATCTCTGGGTGCGAGTGAGCCCCGGCTGTCGTAACGGTTCATGAACTGTTCACCTCTCATGTTTTTAAGGACTGCCCCGAATCCTCTCAGAGCTTCCGTTATAAGGAAAGATGGTCTTTTATTCGGGTCATAGAGAGATGTAGGGTGAAACTGAACAAATTCCATATTTTCTATTGTTCCCTTAGCTCTGTAAACCATTGCAATACCATCTCCGGTTGCAATTTCGGGGTTGGTGGTTGTAAGATATACATTACCGATCCCCCCGGTAGCCATAATCGTGATCTTTGACAGAAATTCAATAACTCTCTGATTTTCAAGGTCTGCGACATACGCACCAAAACACTGGATCCCGGTGTCATTGCGTTTTATTACCTTACCCTGGTGGTGCTGTGTCAGGATTTCAATAGCAAAATGATTTTCGTAGATTTCTATGTTAGGATCCTTCCTTGCCTTCTTCATAAGTGTTTTCTGGATAGCTTCTCCGGTTTTATCCTTGTGGTGAAGTATCCGGTGTTCAGAATGACCTCCTTCACGTGCAAGGTCATATGAGCCGTCCTTTCTTTTGTCGAAAGGAACACCCAGACGGATAAAATCATCTATTCTTTCAGGAGCTTCCCTGACAACCATTCTTACAACTTCTTCATTACAGAATCCGTCGCCTGCCACCAGTGTATCCCTGATGTGTTTTTCAAAATTGTCGGGTTTGCTGAATACAGCTGCTATACCTCCCTGTGCATAACGGGTGTTGGTGTCATCCAGTTTCGACTTGGTCACAATGGCAACCTTTCCGTAAGCCGAAGCCTTCAGGGCAAAGGTAAGTCCTGCTATGCCTGATCCAATAACAAGAAAATCGGTTCTAATCTTCATATCATTGCCGGATAATAACAGGTAAAGATAGCAATATTGCGCTCTGTATGGCAGGATTGGAAAACCAAACTTTTTAATATACTTTTGCGTTCCATATAGAACACAGAAAATAATTATGGCTCAGGAAGATGTTTTCAAAAAACTTGTAGCACACTGTAAGGAGTACGGATATGTTTTCCCGTCAAGTGAGATATATGACGGGCTCAGTGCAGTATATGATTACGGCCAGTATGGAGTCGAACTGAAAAACAATATCAAGAAATACTGGTGGGACAGCATGGTTCTTATGAATGAAAATATCGTCGGAATTGATTCGGCTATTTTCATGCATCCGACAATATGGAAAGCTTCCGGTCATGTGGATGCTTTTAACGACCCGCTTATCGACAATAAAGACTCGAAGAAGAGATACCGTGCAGATGTGCTCATTGAAGAGCATCTGGCTAAATTTGAAGAGAAGATAAGCAGGGAGATAGGAAAAGCACGGGAAAGGTTCGGGGAAGCTTTTGATGAGACGAAGTTCAGGGAAACGAACCCGAGGGTTCTGGATAACCAGAAAAAAATAGATGATCTGAATGACCGGTTTAACAGAGCGATGAATGCATCGGATCTTGCGGAGCTGAAGCAGATAATCATCGATAATGAAATAGTATGTCCTGTTTCAGGTACAAGGAACTGGACGGATGTCAGGCAGTTTAACCTGATGTTTGCAACAGAAATGGGATCGGCTTCTGACGGAGCCGGAAAGGTATACCTGCGACCTGAAACAGCTCAGGGTATCTTTGTTAACTTTCTCAATGTTCAGAAAACAGGGAGGATGAAGCTCCCCTTTGGCATTGCGCAGATTGGCAAGGCTTTCAGAAATGAGATCGTTGCGCGGCAGTTCATCTTCAGGATGAGGGAGTTCGAGCAGATGGAGATGCAGTTCTTTGTGCAGCCGGGCACCGAGCTTGGATGGTTCAGCCACTGGAAGGAAATCCGCATGAAATGGCATCAGGCCCTTGGCTTTGGGGAAGAAAAATACAGGTTCCATGATCATGTTAAGCTTGCGCATTATGCCAACGCTGCCACCGATATTGAATTCAGGTTCCCCTTTGGTTTTAAAGAGGTTGAAGGAATACATTCAAGAACCGATTACGACCTAAAACAGCACCAGGAATACAGCGGAAAAAAAATGCAGTATTTCGATCCTGAAAAAGGAGTATCATATGTTCCCTACGTTATTGAAACATCAATTGGTGTTGACAGGATGTTCCTGCAGATCATTTCGGCTGCCTATACGGAGGAAGAACTGAAAAAAGAAGACGGGTCGTCCGACACCCGAGTGGTGTTGAGGCTCCCTTCGGTACTGGCACCTGTCAAACTGGCTGTCATGCCCCTGGTAAAAAAGGACGGACTCCCCGAAATAGCCGAAAAGATAGTTAAGGATCTGCGGTTCCTTTTCAATTGCCAGTACGACGATAAGGATTCTATCGGAAGGCGTTACAGAAGACAGGACGCGATCGGAACACCATATTGTATAACAATTGATCATCAGACTGTTGAAGACAGTACAGTAACCATAAGGTATCGCGACACGATGGAACAGGAACGTGTCGACATAAGCAGGCTCACTGACATCATTTCTGAAAAAGTCAGTATATCAAGCCTGCTGAAAAAGCTATAGTATGAAAAAGGTGCTGATAATCACCTATTACTGGCCGCCCAGTGGTGGTGCCGGAGTTCAGCGATGGCTTAAATTCTCAAAATATCTGCCCCTGTACGGATGGGAGCCATTCATCCTGACAGTCGATCCACGGTATGCATCGTACCCTGCTTTGGATCCTTCGCTGGAAAGGGATGTGCCAGAGGTCACAAGGGTGTACCGGACCAGGGCGACTGACTGGTTCAGACTATACGGAAGTGACAAATCGAAAGTGCCATCAGGAGGATTTGCCACCAACAGAGATGATTCATTGCGGGGGAAAATTTCACGGTTCGTAAGAGGTAATTTTTTCATCCCCGATCCCAGAAGAGGATGGAACCATCATGCCCTAAGAAAAGCATGCCGCCTGATCGAAGATGAAGACATCACAAGCATCATTACTACCAGTCCTCCCCATTCCACACAACTGACAGGTTTAGCGCTGAAAAGAAGATATCCATCGATTAAATGGATAGCAGACCTTCGTGATCCATGGACAGACATTTATTACTATGACCTGTTCTACCCGACATTTTTTTCAAAAGCTCTCGACAGACACTATGAACGGACCGTTCTGGAAAAGGCTGATATCATTACAACCGTAGGTCCTGCTCTTGGCAGGCACTTTGAAGATAAAATATCTCTTCAGGCAAAAAAAATACGGGTCATTCACAATGGTTATGATGAAGCTGATTTTGAAGATGTTACTTCTTTATCACCGGATATGTTCACAATATCATATACCGGAACGATATCGGACTCATACCCTCTTGACGGTTTTTTAACAGCTGTCAGAAATTTAATTGATACAGGAAATGACATCAGGATAAGATTTACCGGCCACATCTCAGATGTTCATAAAGAAAGGTTCATTGAGCTTCCGGGAAAAGAGCCGGCGGAATTCCTGCCCTACTCAGATCACAGCACAGTGATCAGACAGATGATGTCGGCATCGGTGCTCTTACTGGTACTTGCAAAAGACCCCGGCAACAGGAGTTTTCTCCCAGGAAAATTGTTTGAATATATTGCCACAGGAAAGCCGGTTCTGGCCCTGGGACCCGTCGACGGTGATACGGCAGAAATACTTGAAAAAGGAGGATTTGGCCGCTGTTTCGACTATGACGATTCGGCTGGGATGACAGAGTTTTTAGTTAATATAATGACAGGAAGCTTCACAGTAACCGGGATGCTGCCCGAAGAATTTTCCAGAAGGAGGCTCACATCCAAAATTGCAGACCTGCTTGAGCATGAAGGTTCAAACTGAAGCTTCATTATGATATATTAAAAAACTTAACGAAATTTGAAGGATACCTCAGTTAAATGAGACAGTCTTTACAGGCCAGATATTTAAAATAATAATATTGTTATGATACCCGGCAACATAAAAAATATTCTTGTACTGGCGCCCCATACCGATGACGGTGAACTGGGGGCAGGTGGAACCATAAGCTGGTTTCTTGAGAAAAAAGCAAAGGTGTGGTACGCAGCCTTCTCCACAGCCAAAGATTCTGTTCCTGAAGGGATGCCGGGAGACATACTTAAGAAAGAAGTCAGGAAGGCAACAAAAAAACTAGGTATCGATCCTGAGAACCTGATCATTTTCGATTACCAGGTCAGAAAGCTGAATTACTGCAGACAAGAGATACTTGAAGATCTTATAATGCTAAGAAAGAGGGTTCCTTACGATCTGATCCTTATGCCCAGTCTGAACGATATCCACCAGGATCATATGACTCTGTCGCAGGAAGGTTTGAGAGCGTTCAAAACAACAACGATCCTGGGTTATGAGCTGATATGGAACAACCTGACATTTAACACCACATGCTTCGTCAGACTAGAGGAACGTCACCTTCAGAATAAAATAAATGCTCTGAAATGCTATGAATCGCAGAAAGGGAGAAGCTATGTGACTGCCGACTTTGTGAGGTCGCTGGCAAAGGCGAGAGGGGTACAGATAGGGGCGGAATATGCAGAGGCTTTTGAGGTGATCCGCTGGGTAATCTGATCATCTGCCCTGCAAGTTATTTTATTACATGGGAGAGATGAAAAGTATAAAGGTCTTTATCACAGGTGCCGGTGCCCCAGGGGCGCCCGGTATCATTAAATCGCTTAGAAAAGTCACCGAAAGAAAAATATCAGTTATTGGAGGGGATGCCAGTCCACAAAACTCATCGGGTGCCGGAATGCTTGACAGGCTGTATGGACTTCCGCAGGCTGAAGCGGACGATTTCATTGACTCGGTTCTGAATATTTGCATCAGCGAAGTGGCAGACGTGATCATTCCGCTTGTAACCCGGGAACTGATGCCATTTGCCAGAAACAGGGAACTCTTTTCTGAGCATGGAATCTATGTTTCTGTGTCGAATCCCAAAGCACTTGAAACAGCAAATAATAAATTTCTTCTGATGAAATTCTGCAGGGAAAACGAAATTCCCGCTCCTGACTTTTTCCAGGCGGCTTCAGAAGAAGAATTCATCAGGGCCGCTGCCGCGCTGGGTTATCCGGAAAGGAAGATATGTTTCAAACCTCCTGTCTCTAACGGGCTCAGGGGCTTCAGGATTATCGACGACGGAAAGGACAGGTTATGGTCGCTGATACATGAAAAACCAAACAACATATACATCTCATTCAATGAGTTCCTTTCAATCTGTAAAGAAGCCGGCAGCTTCCCTGAACTGATTGTGATGGAATATCTGCCGGGTGCTGAATACAGTGTGGATGTACTCTGCAGCAATGGCAGGTTTATCTCTGCCATACCACGTAGCCGCGACCATATTAAAATGGGCATAAGTTTTGCGGGAACGGTGGTACATGATAAGGAGATAATTGATTATTCTAAACAGATTGTCGAAGGATTAAACCTTAACGGCAATATCGGACTTCAGTTTAAAAGAGACATTAACGGTATCCCAAAGATAATTGAATCAAATCCGAGAGTACAGGGAACTATAGTCCTGTGCACTGCTGCCGGTGAGAACATGGTTTATGAGGCTGTAAAGGCTGGACTGGGTGAATCTTTTTCAGTCCCTGAAATCAAATGGGGGCTGAAAATGTTACGATACTGGGATGAATTATTTATTGATGCTGATGGAAATAAGATCGATTTCTGACCTTGACAAATTTTCGCTTTTTATTTTTGACCTCGACAACACTCTCTACAATGAGCGGGATTACCTGTTTGGGGCATACAGTAAAATAGCAGCAGACATTTCATCTCTATATCCGTCGCTCAGTGAAGATGATCTCTCTGAAAACCTGAAAAATATCTTTTTAACCGAAGGCCGAACAAATCTGTTTGATAAATTTCTGGAAATGAACAATCTCGAAGGAGAGCTGCTTGATGATTGTCTGAATGTTTTACGCAACTATAAAGCTGAAAAAAATATTGCTCTCAATCCACGGATGAGAGAATTTCTTATTTATCTGAGAGATAAGGGGAAGACCCTGTTCGTGCTCACGAACGGAAATCCTGTACAGCAAAGGAACAAGATAAGAAGTATCAACTGGAACGGACTTGATGAGAACATTGAATTCATTTTTGCCGACGAGCTGGAGCCCAAACCCTCTCCGGAAGGTTTATTTTATATTCTGAAAAATACCCGTACCGGTAAGGATGATGCCATTTTCATCGGCGACAGAGACAGCGACAGAGAATGTGCAGCTAACGGAGGAATAACATTTCTCGGTATTAACGACCTCAACGATATATTAAAATCTTCGTGACAATTAGCTTGTTAAGATGAAAATACTCATGCTGCTCGAAGCAGATTTTCCACACGACGTAAGAGTGGAAAACGAAATTGAGGCACTGTCAGATGCAGGTCATGAGGTCCACCTGGCATGTACAACGCAAACAGGGAAACCCGCACTGGAGAACCTGGGCCGGGTAACAATACACAGACAGGCTATCAGCAAATTCATTTTCAAAAGCAGTGTCGGTTCTCTGAAATTTTCTTTCTATTTTAATTTCTGGAGAAAGTATATTTCAGACATCTTTTCACAGGAAAAATTTGAAGCCATCCATGTACATGATCTTCCATTAAGCATCATTGGAGCAGAAATAAGAAAAACCTTCAGAATACCGTTTATTCTCGATCTTCATGAAAACTGGCCGGGGCTGCTCAGCATTTCACCCCACACCCGGAGTCTGGCCGGAAGATTTCTTTGCAGCATAAGAAAGTGGAAGAATTATGAAAAGGAATATACAAGCCTGGCTGATGCAGTAATTGTGGTTGCAGATGAGGCTGCTGAGAGGATTAAGGGACTTGGTGTGCCGGAAGAAAAAATTGAGATCATCTCCAATACCATCAATATTCGTCATTCCGCAAAAGTGCAACCATCAGGGAAACAAAGTCAGGGGAAAAAAAGATTGATTTATGAGGGCGGGGTCACCTTCCACAGGGGCATTCAGTTTGTGATTGAAGCGCTATCGCGGCTGGAAGAGGAAAAAAACAACGTTGAATTAGTGGTTGCCGGCACGGGACCCTACCTGCAGAAGCTTAAGGATCTGGCTTACAGGTTAAATGTTGGCAACATGATAATTTTCACGGGGTGGCAGCCCCAGGAAAAGATTTATGAACTGATCTCACAGGCAGATCTTGCACTGATACCTCATATAAAAAGCAGTCATACCGACTCCACCATTCCCCATAAATTGTTTCATTACATGTATGCGGGGATTCCTGTCCTTGCATCAAACTGCAGACCTCTGGAAAGAATTATCAAAGAGACATCAGCAGGTCTGCTATACCAATTTGATGATGTTGATGATCTTGCTGAAAAATTAAAGACTGCAACCAAATCCGGAATGAGCTTCAATCCTTCTGAAGCCAGGGAATGGGTAATAAAGAAATATAACTGGGATTTTGACGCGAAAAGGCTTCAGAAACTTTATGGTAAATTTTCCGGGCAGGGAACTGCCAATTCTGAATAAATCACTTTGCAGCCATGCTCTGCATGATGTATCTATTCTCCTTTTTTATGTGCTCTCATCTCAATAGTGAACACCTTGTTGGGCGTTGACGGGAAGTTTGTGAAATAGGTGTTAAAACTCCCGTTCTCGATGTAGACAGCACAAAGAGTATTAGAAACATGATAAAGATTCTGGTGTAATTCCTTCGGGATGCCATCCAGGATACCCGCAAGCACTGAGTATCGAACCATCTCTGTCGACATACCGTAGTCGTGCCACACTATAACTGATTTACTGTTGCGGCGCAGTGAAAGTGTTTTCCGGGTGTCGTTGAGAACACCTTCATATGAATGGTCACCGTCAATGAAGATAAGGTCGAACTTCCTGTTCAGGGATCCGAAATCGAAAGACCTTGAGTTTTGTTCAATGGTTTTGAGATCTTTCAGGTTCTTTGTAAAAATACCATGCACCTTTGCATAATTGATATTCTTACCTATTTGAAGCATCTCTGCTTCTGAAAGTGTTACTGAGGTGCAATCATCTGTCACCTCATAAATATTTGATAAACTTTCACCTCTCCAGCTTCCAATTTCAAGATATGCACATCTTTCATATTGCCGTGCCAGAGATTTCAGAAGCATTATATCCACTGGAAGTGACGTCCCGTCAAGATAAGTATAGTTATGGACTGTTTCGCTGAAGCACGGGAACAACTCACAAAGATCCACTGTCGGGAGCCTGTCCATACCATATCTTTTCAGATTACGTTCATGATAGTACTCTTCCTTCTGCACATTAAGTCCGCTGTTCAATATCTTCCAGGGACTTGAAATCAGCAGTTTTATCTTTTCCGATTTTTTCATACGTGAATGCAGTTAACACGACTTCAAATGTAAAAGTATTAAATTTACCCCGCAAACACAGAATTACTTATAGCTACAGGCCAGATAATGAGAACCCTGATATTCATAACCTCGCGGTTCCCCTATGAGCCGGGTGAAGCCTTTATTGATTCTGAATTTCCGTTTTTATACTCAGCCTTCGACAGAAAAATCATCATTACCCGGAATGTAAACCTTAAAAAGCTGAAGCCCATTCCACAGGACGTCAGGCTTTACCGGCATAATCCTTCCTCATCATTGAAGGAATACCTGCAGATACCCATATTGCTGCTAAAAAATATCAGAAAGACCAGTCAACTGATTCGGGAGGAGTTACAGTTCAGGAAGGAAAAAGGTAAAAATACCGGTCTGAAAAAAAAGCTGTCTCTTCTTAAAGCCATCATAAAGAGCCTGCAGCTAAGGGACTTTATCAGTGATGTAATAAAAACTGAAAGACCGGAAGGAGAAGTCCTCCTCTATTCTTACTGGATGAATGCTGGTGCCAGGGCAATTTGTATGCTCGATAATGTCAATGCTGTAAGGATAACCAGGGCCCACAGGGTAGATCTTTATGAAGAAGAAGCAGAGGATGGTTATTTGCCTCTTGTCAGGCATACATTCATTAAGCTGAATGCAATATTTTTCATTTCCGGACACGGGAAAAAATACTTCGAAAAGACTCATGGCCTGATACATGATAAAAATATTGTATCCCGACTGGGTATTATCAACACGTTGCCTCTCATATCTGAAACGAATGAAAGTCAGGCTTTCAGGATCGTTTCATGCTCGAGCCTGATTAAGGTTAAGAGGGTACATCTTCTGATCCGGGCGCTGAGTCTGGTAAAAATATCAAAAAGGATAATATGGAATCATTTCGGGGAGGGTCCTCTGGAAGATGAGCTTAAGACCCTTGCCGGAAGTGTCCTTGGGAATTACAGCGGGATAGAATATAAATTCATGGGCAGGGTAATGAATGATCAGATAATGAAATTTTACAGTGAAAACATACCTGACCTGTTGGTAAATACAAGTTCTTCTGAAGGTATCCCCGTTAGTATTATGGAAGCCCAAAGTTTCGGTATCCCGGTAATTGCCACCGACACCGGAGGCACCGGCGAGATCATCGGAGAACAAACCGGGATACTTATTCCGGTAGACTTTACTATCGAAGAACTGGCGGGACATATTGTAAACATCCTGCTTATGGAACCTGATGAAAAAAGAAGGATGAAAAAAGCAATTTATGATAACTGGAAAATGAATTTCAATGCTTTTACGAATTTTAAAGATTTTATAAATAATATTGACATCATTATGAAGTCAGCAAGCTGATGAAGATAGAAGAAGGAATAATAAGGTATCTGAGGGGAGATATAATCGATACGGGGCTAAAGGTTCAGATAAGGCGGGATAAATATCCGATAATCTCAAGAGAAGCTCAGATAACAGAGATAGTAAAAAACAAGAGTGTGATCCATGTCGGATGTTCAGATCACATTCAGATCATTGATAATAAAATAAAGAATGACAAATGGCTCCATAAGCTGATAACCGACAATTCATCGGATTGTATCGGGATTGATATCGACAGGGAAAGTATTGAATATATCAGAAATAAGCTGGGTTATAAGAACGTATATCATGGCAATATCCTGTCAGATGATCTAATGCCGGTAAAAAGCAGGAAATGGGATTATGTTGTATTTGGTGAGATAATAGAGCATCTTGACAATCCGGTTGATTTCCTTGAGGTTTTTAAGGAGAAATACGGAGATTATGTCAGCCGTTTTGTAATTACAGTACCCAATATCTACAATAAACATCATTTCAGGGATATGCTGGGATATATTGAGAACATTAACACTGATCACAGGTTCTCGTTCACCCCCTATACAATTAATAAAGTTATTTTTGCTGCGGGCTATATTCCTGAAAAAATGTATTATGCAAACCTTATTAAACTGAATTTTACCGGGCTGGTTTTGAGGAAGCTGAAGTATATTCTCCATCTTCCTGTAAAATATCCTTATTTTTATTTTAACAGCATAATCGTAACAGGATCGGTCAATTGATGATCGGATATTTTCATGATAGGATCAATAAAGTCAACCGTTAAGGATACCGCGATTTACGGATTCGGAAACATGGCCGTTAAACTGGTGGGCCTGGTTCTGATACCGATATATACCAACAAGAAATTCTTTTCCACTGAAGATTTCGGGGTAATCGGAATGCTTGAAATCTCAGGTATGGTGTTACTGGCCTTCCTGTCATTTTCTCTTCAGCAGAGTTTTACCCGATGGTACTGGGATAAGGATCACCGCGACAATCAGAAGGGCATTTTCTTCATGATCCTTATTTCCCAGCTGGTTGTCTCACTTGTGCTATGTATTATTCTGATCCCCTTCTCGGATAGCTTCTCTGAGATTCTCTTTCATTCGACTGACTGGGCAAAGGCAATCGTTCTGCTTATTATTGCATCTGCAGTTCAGTCTGTAAACTACCTCATCAGCACACTTATGAGGCTCCAGTCAAGATCTTCACTTTACACCGTCACAAACATTGTGAAGCTGGTTGTAGTTCTCGGGCTGACACTTTTTTTCATTCTTGTCAGGAAGATGGGTATTGAAGGCATCTATCTTGCTCAGGTTATAGGGAATGTCCTTTTTTTGCTGATGCTCGGAGGATATACCACAAATAATTGCAAGTTGTTTTTCAACTGGAGGGTATTAAGGGAAATGAATGTATATGGTTTCCCATTGTTTGTTGGCGGCCTGGCGGCGGTCCTGCTGAATGTAATAGATCGTTTTTCACTTAATTCAATGTCAGCTTTGACGGCGGTGGCTCTGTACACACTTGCAATTAAGGTGTCAAGCGTAATTAAGCTGGTTCTGGTTGATTCTGTCAAGCTCGCAATACTTCCTGCTTTCCTTAAGAAGATGGATTCTCCCGATAACAAAAGGTACTATTCCAAAATTCTTACATACACTTCTTTTGTTACTATGGTAGCTATTGTTGGGGCCTCTCTGTTTTCCATGGAAGTGATTAAACTTATCTCAACTTCCAGAGATTTCTGGGGAGCTATTGCAATTGTCCCTGTTCTCTGTCTGGCCATTTTCTTTACAAATCTGAAGGAAGTCACTGTTTATGGTCTTCATATTGCTAAAAAAAGCAGGACATTTGGAGTCATAGTGGTGGCATCCACCATCATTAACCTCATCCTTAACATCATCCTGATCCCTCTATGGAATATTATGGGGGCTGCTGTGGCCACGCTTTTGTCGCAGTTTGCTTACTGGTTCGGGTGCTACATTTTTGCCCAGAAAGCATATTATATTCCCTATGAAATCAAGAAGCTGGGGATACTTTTCGTCATTGGAACTTTATTTGCGCTTTCAAGTCTCGTATTAAACAATCTTGATCTTGCACTCCGCCTTCCCTTAAAATTTCTGTTTGCGTTTCTCTTCCCTGTTGTTCTCCATTTTTTCAAATTTTACGAACCCGTAGAAATTGATGCCATAAAAGGTTTTGCAAGAAAATGGTCTGACCTCAGTATGCTGAAAAAAAATTTAATGTCATTAAAAGAAATTAAAGATGAAGATTAAGTCTTATTTACCTCATGTCGTGGCGGTTTTGTTATTCACGATTCTTTCATTCGCTTATTTCTATCCGGTTATTGAAGGAAAGGTTCTGAAAGCCAATGATTCGATGGTCGCGAAAATAAATGCAAAGGAGATTTCGGATTTCAGAGCAGAATACGGTGAAGAACCTCTTTGGACCAATTCCCTCTTCAGTGGCATGCCGGCATACCTTATTTCGACCGTATATCCGGGCAATCTGTTCCGGCATATTGATAAGGTTCTCAGGATATTCGGGATGCCGGTGGCAGTGGTTTTTCTTTCAATGGCAGGTTTTTATATTCTGCTGCTAATGTTCGGGGTCAATCCATGGCTAGCAATTGTTGGTGCAGTTGGGTATGGACTGTCATCATTCCTGTTCCAGATTATCGCTGCAGGCCATAATACCCAGGCTGTGGCTCTGGCCTATCTGGCTCCCCTCATAGGAGGAGTATGGTATGCCTACAGGAAGGATGCCATCAAAGGGGCCATCTTCACGGCATTTATACTGGCGCTTGAACTGCTCGCAAATCATCCGCAGGTGACCTATTACGGATTTATGATAATACTTGTTTTCCTGATCATAGAATTCATTTATGCCATAAAAGAAAAAGTATTGATAAAATTCTTCAGGACTTCTGCGATCATGATTATCCCTTTTATAATTGGAATAGGAATTAATTTCGCCTTCCTATATACCACCTATGAATATGGCAAATATTCAATGCGGGGGAAATCAGATCTGATAATAGATTCCGAATATGAGACTTCAGGTTTAAAGAAAGACTATATAGTTCAATGGAGTTATGGTGTTGGAGAGACCTTTAACCTCCTTATTCCGGATTTCAAAGGAGGTTCAAGCCATCCATTCGACCGCGACTCGGAAATAGTCAGGCTGTTAAAGCAAAATGGCAATACCGAGGCTGCAAATATGATGGGTAAGTACTGGGGGCCGCAGCCTTCAACAGAAGGGCCACACTATATCGGGGCTGTTATTATTTTCCTGTTCGTTCTGGGACTTGTACTTATCAGGGGGAGGGATATGTGGTGGCTGCTGATTGTAACTGTTCTGTCGATTATGCTGGCATGGGGTCGTTATTTTATGCCTCTTTCCCACCTTTTCATCGATTATTTCCCCGGCTATAATAAGTTCAGGTCCGTGACATTTATTCTCATCATAGCACAAATAACCATTCCTCTTCTTGGTATGCTTGCGTTAAAGGAATTTTACAACTCCGGTATTCCGAAAAAGAAAATGATCAGGGGATTATTGACTGCTTTGGGAGTAACAGGCGGAGTCGCTCTCCTCTTTCTTATAATACCTTCGCTAGCGGGTTCCTTCCTCAATGAGTATGAAGTTGATTATCCTGATATTTTCAAAAACGCACTTATTGCCGACAGAAAGGGTCTTTTAAGAAATGATGCTTTCCGGTCGCTGATATTCATACTGATGGCAGGCGGTACTCTGTTAGCCGTTGTGTTTGAGAAGATAAAAAAAGAATATTCGGTTCTGATCATCGGGCTGCTGATATTAATCGATCTCTGGAGTGTTGACAGGAGATACCTGAATGCTGACAGGTTCGTTCGTCCGTCGATACTTCAGAAATCATTCTCACCATCTGCAGCTGATGCTTTTATTCTAAAGGATCCCTCTGATTTCAGAGTTTGGAACCGTTCAGTTTCCACATTTAACGACAACAGTCCCACATCATGGTTTCATAAGTCGATCGGCGGCTATCACGGAGCCAAACTGAAAAGATACCAGGAACTTATCGATTCTGCACTGGGCAGAGATATTTTCCGTTTCGACTCCATTGCAAGCAATGTAACTTCTGAGGCGGAGGTATTGAAGATATTCAGCAAGACTCCCGTTTTAAACATGCTTAATACAAAATATGTTATTTATCATCCTGAAGCCCCTCCCCTCCTGAACGAACATGCACTCGGAAATGCCTGGTTCGTCAGAAAATCCCTGATTGCCGGGAATGCGAATGAGGAACTTTCAATACTTAACAGAATAAATCCGAAAGAGGAAGCGGTGGTGGACAGGTTATTCAGTGACCAGCTGACCCGGGATTCATATCAGGTCGAACCTGAAGACCAAATTAAACTTATAAGCTACAAGGCAAATGAACTGATATACAGTTTCTCCGCCTCAGGAGAAAGAATGGTAGTATTTTCTGAAATTTATTATCCTGCCGGATGGAAGTGTTATGTCGACGGAACAGAGAGCCGGTATTTCAGGGCAAATTACGTTTTGAGGGGAATGGAGGTCCCTGCCGGAGAACATAAAATTAGATTCTCCTTTGAACCGGCATCCTATAAAACCGGAAACAGTATCTCTTTAGCCAGTTCAATATTGCTTATAGTACTTCTGGCAGGATACGGAGCCATGAAGATATTTAGAAACCGGCCATCAGAAAATGATTAGTTACAAAAACTGTCCGCTCTGTAATTCGCTAAAGATTGGGGCATGGATTCAGACGAATGATTTTTTCCTGAGCCAGGAGCCCTTCTCTCTTTTCATCTGCTCAGACTGCGGCCTGATTTTTACCCAGGATCACCCCGATGAGATATCTTCCGTAAGGTATTATGAATCGGAGGATTATTTCTCGCACAATGACTCGGCAATGGGGTTTATCGGATCTATATACATGCTGGCAAGAAAATTCATGCTCAGATCAAAGAGAAGAATGATAACGCATAATACAGGACGCAGAAATGGAGATCTCCTTGATATAGGAAGCGGCACAGGGCATTTTCTGCTTGAAATGCAAAGAAGCGGGTGGAAAGTCAGAGGAATAGAGATTAATGACAAGGCGAGGGATTTTTCTGTAAATAATCATAAACTGGAGGTAATCTCTCCGGAGAAAATTACCTCATTACCAGAAAACAGTTACGATTGTATAACCCTGTGGCATGTTCTTGAGCATTTTCATGATCCGAAAACATATTTTTCGGAAATCAGACGCCTTTTAAGGAGTGAAGGAAAATGTGTAGTCGCATTACCAAACTGCAAATCAGCTGATACGGAACACTTCAGAAAATTCTGGGCTGCCTTCGATGTGCCACGGCACCTATGGCATTTCTACCCGGCATCCTTTAATATTTTTGCGAATAATTCAGGCTTTAAGATCACAGCGATCCGGAAACTTCCACTTGACGTATTTTATATTTCTATACTTAGCGAAAAGTACAGAGGATCGAAATTTTTTCTGATCAAAGGAAGCATGAAAGGATTATGGTTCTTCATGAGGAGCCTCCGGAACATAAAGAGAAGCAGTTCTCTTGTATATTTCCTGGAAAAAGTCCCGGAAAGCAATTAATACCGGTCGAGCCACCTGTATTTCCTTGCACTGTCACCGAATTTCAAAGCCATTGTCAGCTCATGGGTTCCATAAGTGACTCTTTGTATTTCCTGCAGAGTGAAATCAAAGGCATAACCTATGAAGAGATTTTGATATTTCACGCCCAGATTGGCAACCAGAGCACCGCTGGTACGGTATGCAAGACCTGCCCAGAAAGTCTGGTCAAAATTATAATTAAGACCGATATCTGCCTGTGGCTTTAATTGCTCCGACATCATAAAAAGAATTGCAGGCTGTAGTTCATGTCTGTATGTCAGTTCAAAGAAATAGGAGCCGAAGAGATAGAAATGCCTGTCGAGCCTGTAGTTTCTGTAAGCTTCCTCTCCTACCCGTGCTGCTGCCCTGAATAGTTGCTCAGCAGAAAATCCCACATTATACCTGGCGTTGAGAAGGTAAAAACCGACTGATGCGTCGGGAACAAAAATACCTCTCCTGAGATTATCATTCAGCCATGGCTCATTAGGATCTTCAAAGTTGATCTGTTTCTCATCGATTTTATAATGGTAGCCAGTAAAGGCAAGACCCATTGACATTTGTGTTTCATTTTGCAGCCAGATATGGTATGAATAGGCAGCCTGGAACCCGGTACGCTGTATCAGACCGTTCCTGTCGCTGAAAATGTAAGCTCCAAGACCCACTCTTCCGTCAGTGGATGGACGATAAACAGTTCTTCCCGGTCTTCTATTCCTGATTATATAGCTTCTTTTCAGCAAACGTGCCTGGGCACTGAATGAAAAAGTTCTTGGAGCACCATAATATCCCACCCATTGTTCACGCGCGGTAAGATTGAAGCTTGTATATCCGTCACTGCCTGCTACTGCGGGATTTATAAGGAACTTGTTATACAGGTACTGACTGTAAAGAGGAAGCTGCTGAGCCCTTCCGGTTAAAGTGACCAGGAGAAATAAAACAGTTATGACAGCTATTCTCTTCACGGGAAAATAAAATTAGCAATATTTTATCGTACTATCGTCACGTTTCCAATCATTGGTTTAGTTCCGTTATGGAGGTCTATAATATAATGGTAAGAATCTATCGGAAGAGGATTACCTCTGCTCTTCCCATCCCAAGGCTGAGGATATCCCTTCTCCGAGTTCCAGACAAGAATACCCCAGCGATTGAATATTTTTATCTCAATCTCGGGATAAAGCTCTATTTCACCAATGTTCCAGACATCATTTACCAGGTCACCATTCGGGGAAATAGCGTTCGGAATGATAAGACAAACCTCTTTCACCGGTTTAAGGTTCAGTGAATCTTTAACCGCACATCCGTTGATATCTGTAACTGTAACAGAATACCATCCTGCGGCAACATTTGTCAGGTTACGCGAGGTTGAATTATCGGACCATAAATAAGTGTAGTCTGTCCCGACAACACCACCTGAAGGATCAAGTCTGATCTCTCCGTCTGGTTTATCTGGACACCATGGCTGTTTAACACTGAATGCAAGGATTATAGAATCCGGCTCGGTAAGCGTAATTGAATCACGGGCAACACAGAAATTTGAGTCTGTAATGATAACACTATAAGTTCCGGCCGGAATGTTTTCCCTGAGTTGTGTTGTTCCGCCGTCGGACCATAGATATGAAACATCACCGACAGCATTTTCCGTAATGACATTTATTGAACCGGTGTTCTCTCCGGCACAATTGATATTATAATCCCCGGCAATGCTGTGTGAGGGCTCAAATGTTAGATTAAGTTCTCCCGGCTCTGCCAGAGTGAAAATCGTATCAGTGGTACAATAATTTGAGTCTGTAATCAGAAGACTGTAGTCACCTGCACTTAATCCATTTAAATCTGGTGAAGAAGAAGTGAATCCGGAAGGTCCGGTCCAGTTATATTCAAAGGGAGCCAGACCGCCCGCAGGTGTAATACTTATCGAACCATCAGAACCGCCGTAACAGCTAATGTTAAAACCGTTGCCGTTATGATCAGATAACGTATAGGAGAATTTCACGTCTGGAGGCAGGTTTACAATTACGGTATCTGTAAGCTGACATCCGTTAATATCCGTAATAATAACTGAATATTCTCCGGTTGTAAGCCCTGTCAGATCTTCGGATGTAGATAAATTTGACCACAAATATGAATAAGGAGATGCCCCGCCGCTCACAGTCAGGTCGATCTCACCATTATCCAGTCCTGGTGCTGCACAAGTAATATGTTTCGGTTCAAGTATTGAGACAAGCGGAAGTGGTTCTGTCAGAGTTGTGTCATACTGTGCAGGACAGCCATACATATCAGTTATATTCAAGGTATACGTGCCTGCAGTAAGGACCGTCTGGTCTTCATCACCCTGGACAATTCCCGATCCGTTTTCTGTACTCCAGCTGTAAAGATATGTCCCCGGACCGCTGCCACCTGTTACAGAAATATCAACAGAACCAGTACCTCCCGAACAATTTATATTATGTCCTGAAGCAAATAATGACAGGTTTCCTGTTATTTCTACCGGATCAGGTTCTGTCAGAGTAAAATTGGGTAATTCAGATCCAGGTAAAAGTCTGAGGACACATCCGTTTTCATCAGTTACCTTACAAACATAGGTTGCCGCTTTGAGTCCGGTTATAGCCGGAGTGGAAGCAGTATAGGATGCACTGTCAGTCCAGAAATAAGATAATTGCCCTGATCCTCCTGTAACATAAATGTTAATACTGCCATCACTGCCTCCGTTACATGATATGTTATATGCTGAATCGGATGTATAATGAAGATCATAAGATACGAGATCCATGCCCGGTGGCTGTATCAGCTCAACACTGTCCACTTTGCTGCAGTACACATCTGAAGTTACAAGATAATACTTTCCGGCCGGGATATTCGCAAGTGTGTCATTAGTGACAAGAAGATTCCAGTCTGAATCATACCATTCAAAGGTGTATCCTCCCGGATTTCCACCACTTACCGAACTTACCCATACATTACCATCGTTGTAATTGCGGCATGAAACATTATACCCTCCTGCATATTCTGTGCTTCCAAAGGTAACAGTAACAGGCTGAGGAGGAATTATATATGCATTGGGGTGTGTCATTTCATTCAGACATCCGTTAGCATCCCTGACAAACAACTCATAGTGGCCCGGAGGAAGATTTTCAATAGTGTGCGGTACATCCTTGTCGGGGAAGATGCCCGTAACAATTGTGTCGTTGCTGTTATGAACAAGCCAGTAGTCAAAAGGCGGAGAACCTGTCGATCCCTGGTCTTCCCAGAGATAGAGGCGACCGGTGTTTTCATCAGGACATGTTGTTCCGTAGCCAGTAGGATATTCTATAACCTGTAAAAGACTCTGGAATATTACACCAACAACTTCCTCCATCTGACTGGTATTCTCGCATCCGAATGCATCTGTTACTGTCACAGTGTACTGGCCTGTATAACGTATAGTAAGGTCATCAATGTTTTCATCTGTATAATAAGTGGTATCTCCAAAGCCTAAAGATGGCCTGTCCCAGAATATCTTATGAGGTTTGGAGTTTCTTGACAAAACTGAAGTTAAAATACCGTTGCTTCCTCCATAACAGGTAAACAGAACCGTGGGCGCCATACTCTGTAATGGATGAGGATGAACCATGACTTCCTGGGTATTTACAGGGCCGGCGAGGCATCCGGAAATATTATTTACCGGAGTTATGTGATAAAATACGGAGTGAATTGTGTCGGTGTTGTTCTCATAATCAAAAATAAGCTGTTCGCCCACCGGACGGTTGATCTGTACGGGCATGTCTCCAACAATACCCGGATCTGAAACTGTTGTATTATAATTGAATTCGATCACACCTGATGTCATCACTGTTGGTGAATTAAGTGTAATCATTGTCGATTCACCATAACACATTTCCGGAATTGCATTTATTGGCGTTGCCCGTGGTGTCGGGTTAACCCATATCTTAATTGTGTCATTTATGCCCGGACATTTCGGATTGTTATTTCCATCCAGAAGGAATGGTGAAATAACGTACATTATCATCCTTGCAGTATCACCGGAATTTGAAAGTCCTTCACTGTGGCTGAAGGGAAGGGCAATATTTGCATGATTTGAATGTCCGCTTATCTCAGTAGGATAATCATTTATAACATTTATGTTGAATCTTATCCCGACTGTAGCAATTGTGGGAGATGAAAGTGTATAAGTAATCAGTGTGTTGTTACAAATGTCATCATCATCAATTGAGCCATATACCCTTGGTGTCGGCTCTACCCATACATCTACACTGTAAGGCATCCCTGTACACCTTGTCGCCCCGCTCTGGGTGACTGTGTATGGCGTCACTGTGAAGGTTACCTTCTGTGCACTGTTGCTGACGTTATCTATACGCTCAAGGATACGGTCGCCTCTTAAATAACCTGTCCTGCCTCCCTGAGTGTTCGTGATGAGAACACTGTCTGCATGTTCTGCCAGAACCGTATAGTCGAACCTGACCGGCAACGTAGGCTGTGTGATACTGCGCATCTCGATGTCCGTCACGTCATTGTCACAGATAGTATCCTGAGCCGGGACAAAGTACATCG
>DAIOVL010000011.1:118312-125558 GCA_036759025.1 Bacteroidales bacterium | reverse complement strand
TTTCCTTTGTAGAATCTTTAAGAAATTTAATTAAACATTTTTAGGTGATATATCTTATTCATTATATGAGGATTATAATTTTTTTCCAGATTATTTATGATTTTTTACTACCTTGCTATGCATAGTACTAATATATCATTATATCTTTGCCATACCATGTTGTTAATATGATATAGTAGTAAAATTTTTAAAGCACCATGAAAATTACAGTTAGTATCAATCTTGGAGGCTGGTCGTTCAATATCGACGAAGATGCCTATGCCGATCTGAAAAGGTACCTTAAGAATCTGGAGATACATTTTGCCACTGAAGAAAGTTCAGCGGAAATTTTGTCGGATATTGAGTCGAGGATGGCGGAGATTTTCCGTTCCCGGCTTTCAACTTTCAAGCATGTGATCTCCGTTGAGGATGTCCGTTATGCCATTTCCATCCTGGGAACACCTGAGGATATCGGCAACGATGAAGGAAGGAGTGCAAAGGAGAAGTTTACCTCTCCCGGTTATCACAGGATGTATCGTGATCCCGATCGCAGGATTATTGGCGGGGTATGTGCCGGAATGGGAGCATACTGGAACATGGAACCCTGGATCGTAAGGATCATTTTTTTCATTCTCGCCATGATGGGAGGGATAGGGATCCTAATATACCTTATATTATATATTGTGATCCCGGAGGCTAAAACCACCACCCAGAAGATAGAGATGAAAGGAGAGCCTGTAAACATCCACAACATTAAGAATGCTGTTAAAGAAGAATTTGACAAGGTAAGAAAGAACATGAATCTGTAAGATTTAACCGGGAAGACTGATTAAGTAGTGTTAAATTATTAATAATCATCATCATGGATCTTGAAAACACAAAAGCACAAATGCGAAAGGGAATCCTTGAATATTGTATCTTATCGGTACTATCGAGGGGTTCCTGCTACGCCAGTGATATCATCAGGGAGCTGAAGGAGGCCAAAGTTATTGTGGTTGAAGGTACACTTTACCCTCTTCTGACCCGGCAGAAAAACGCCGGACTGCTAAGTTACCGGTGGGAAGAGTCTCAGCAGGGACCTCCAAGGAAGTATTATGAGCTCACAAAGGAAGGGCAGCAATACCTTGCCGGCCTAGACAAATCGTGGGAAGAACTTGTTGAATCAGTAAAACTGATCCGCGGGAAATAATGATTTATTAACTTCTTAAACATCAGAAAAATGGAAAAGACAATAAATATTAATCTCGGCGGAATACTATTTCAGATTGACGAAGATGCCTATAAGATCCTTCGTGATTATCTGAGCTCCCTCGATTCAAAGCTGGGGAAAATGCCGGGAGGCAGTGAGACCCTCGAAGATATTGAATCGCGGATAGCAGAGATCTTCCAGTCGCAGAAAGGAACTGCCGGTGTTATTTCAATAGAGAATGTGGTTGACATGATAAAAATAATCGGCAAACCTGAGGATTTTGATGAAACAGAAACAGGGCAGTCTGACATCCCCGGCAAAAGATCCTCTGGTGGAAGGAAATTATTCAGGAATCCTGATAACCGTGTAGTAAGTGGTGTTTGCGGCGGACTGGGGGCCTATATTAATACAGATCCTGTATGGCTGCGTATCCTTTTTGTAATCTTTACCTTCTTTTTTGCTATAGGACTTTTCGTTTATATAGCCTTATGGATAGCATTGCCGCTGGCAGACACTCCTCCCAGGAAGAGGGATATGTACGGTACCGGCCTTAACATGGCTCATCCCGACAGCAGGAAAAGCAATGGGATCAACAAGGTAGCCAGCGCTTTCGACGTCATTTTCAAAGGATTGGGCAAATTCCTGTTCATTGCTGCCAGGGTGATCCTGATCATCTTCGGAGTCTCTCTTGTGCTGACAGGATTTCTGGGTCTGCTTACTTTTGTTATGGTGACATTGTTCAATTATCCGGGAGCCTTTTCAACAGATGTAACTGGTATCAGCATCAGTTATATGCCTGATTTACTGAACTATATTATTTCTCCGCCTCTCGTTCCCTGGGTTAAAGCACTCATAGCGGTTGCTGTCGCAATTCCCCTGCTGGCAGTAATTTATGCAGGTGTAAGACTTATATTCTGGTTCCGTGCCCGTGACGGATACATCTGGTTAACTGCTCTGGTTTTTTGGGTAATGAGCTGTGCCGCCCTTTCAATCGTGCTGTTTAACGAGGGCATTGGATTTACCGAAAAGGGCAGAACCACTTACAAAGAATATTTCAATACCAGTCCCGACACCCTCTATGTAAGGTCAGGCGCATTGATATCCGACCTTACTGTCGACAAGGAGATAGTCTTACCTGATGAAGATGAAGTCATATACATAAATGATGAAAAGAAGGAGGTCTATTTCAAAACTAATGTCAACATTTCTCCATCCGAAAATAACAGGACATGGTTTGAGATACGCAAAACCTCCGCCGGAAGAAGCAGGATAGATGCTGAAAGAAAGAGTGAAAGACTTCGCTACAATGCCAGAATTAACGGAAAAACACTTTATCTGGATGAATTCTTTACCATCCCTTCCGGAACAAAATGGTCTTTTGATTTCGTATCTGTAAGAGTATATGTACCGGCAGGAACGGTAATTTACATGGACACTGCAACAGAAGAACGTTTTCATTCCCGTTATGACAGTGATTTCTTAAATAATACCGATCCAAGGTTCTGGATGATGACAGAAGATGGTCTTGAATACATCCGGACTGAAGACGGTCAGTGACAGCTTCCCGGTTTTCATTCCTTATATTTTCATTCCGGCCGGCACCTCCCTATGGTGCCGGTCTTTCTTTTGGTTAATGTTATGTTAATCCCCCGGACCTTTAACTAATAATTTAATTAATTATCTATCTTCGGTGCCATTTAATACTAACCTGAAGAATATTTATGAAAAGAGTTTCACTGCTTGCCGGACTGGCATTATTTACAGCCTCTCTCCTTGCCCAGTCACCCCAGCCATCATCAGATACCCTTCGTAAAGATGCCCTTAATGTGTTTATGGAGTCTACGGATTACATCAGGAAAGAAATCCCTTTCGTCAATTACGTAAGAGACATAAAAGACGCAGGTGTTTATATTATTTCCACCAGCCAGGGCACAGGCTCAGGAGGCAGAGAATATACCTATTTCTTTGTTGGTCAGAATAAATATGCAGGCATGAAAGATACTCTCAGTTTCACTTCGTCACCTGATGAAACCGACGAGATACTAAGACAGAAGCAGGTCAAAACGCTTAAAATGGGACTTATGAGATATGTTGCCAAAACACCTCTTGCGAGTCATATGAATATTTTTTTCAATGAACCACTAAGCGAAACAGTATCAACAGATAAATGGAACAGCTGGGTTTTCAGGGCATCATTGAGCGGTTTTCTCAATGGTGAGAAATCATACAAATCAAGCAGTCTTTACAGTAACATATCCGCTAACCGTATTACTGAAAACTGGAAGATAAACTTGAACGCACGGTATAATTACAGTGTCGATAAATTTGAAATCGGAGAAGATCTTTATACAAGCGAAAACAACTCAAAGTCTGTCAACACACTGATTGTAAGGAGCATAAACGAACACTGGTCATATGGCGGTTCCTTCTCGGTAAGTTCTTCAAGTTATAGTAACACACGATTCTCCACCTCTCTGATGCCGGGAATAGAATATGACATTTTCCCCTATTCTGAGTCAACAAGGCGGCAGTTAAGACTTCTTTATCAGGCCGGATACAGCTATATGAACTACATCGATACAACAATTTACGATAAAACAAAGGAAAACTTGTGGCTTCAGACATTTACGGCAGCTTATGAGGTTATTCAGAAATGGGGTTCAATAGACATCTCCATGGGATACAGTAATTATTTTCACGACTGGTCAAAGAACAACCTTTCTGTTAACGGATATATAAATATGAGAATAGCGAAAGGTTTGTCAGTGAATTTCGGCGGAGGAGCGTCGCTGATCCACGATCAGCTCGGCCTTGTAAAGGGAGGTGCCACAACTGAGGAAGTGCTCCTCAGAAGAAGGGAGCTTGCCACACAGTTCCAGTACTATACCAGTTTCGGATTAACCTATACCTTCGGATCGATTTACAATAATGTTGTGAATCCGCGGTTCGGAAGCTCCGGAGGGAGTGGTATGACAATTATATACAACTGACGTACGGGTCAGTACAGGTACAATTCATCATCATCAGCCACAAACATCCTTGTGGTCTGTGAGAAAAAGCTTCCGGCAGGACCGGGAAAAACCAGCTCAATATAGAAGGCTTTATATCCCGATCCGGGATGTTCAACAGTAAGCCTCAACACAGACTGATCATCAGTGTTTATCTCAGTGCTGGAAAATTTATCATTCCTGAAATCTCTGTCCGGAGAAGTACATATCCATAAATTTGCCATCTCAGCAACTTCAGAAGTGCTAATGAGAAGGTTCGTTCTGAGGCTATCAAATGACACTTCCCATTTGCATCCAGGATGTTTTTTGCCGTAAGCTGAGTTGTAAAAAAATGCACTCAGAGTATTAAGTGCCCCTGCTCCTCCTCCAAGATCATGTCCGGCATTAGGTTCATAATAAAGGAAATGGTCTCCCGGAAGCCCGTCAAGGTAATTCTTTATGGCATCAGCAGGCCAGTATTCATCATTGGTTCCGTTAATGATCAATTTTGGCATGGTAAGATTTCTTCTGTATGAATACGGATCGATCATGGCTGCAAGGTCTTTTCCGTCGGGAGAACTGAGATCCTGAGCCAGCCCGAGCTTCACATAGTCTTCTATCTGGACGCTGTAATCACCCCATACCTCTTTCTGATAATCGAGATTGACTGGCATGTTAAGAACATCGATGACCATCGGCGCCACGGCTGTTACCCTCTTGTCGAATGCTCCTGTGAGCCAGGTTGTCCAGCCGCGCTTTGAAGCTCCGGTAACCACAAACCTGTTTATTTCATGATCATTGATTTGATTTGCATATTCCTCAACCGCATCCATGGCCCGTACTGCACTCTTTGTCATCGGGAAGAGGAGCGGCCACGTGTAATCCCTGTCGTTCCTGAAGTTATGCAGGGTAAACGAGATGAGTTCGTCCTCTGTAAGATCCTCATAAAGAGGCTGGTTGGGTACCTGCGAAATGGTTGCAACTATCGCTTTGTTTTTGAATGATATTGCCGCGAGCATCCTGGTAAGATCATTATCAGCTCCCTTCCATTTTGGTTCTCCCTGCTTAAGGCTGCCTCCATCGATAAAAAGCAACGCACAATCTGTCGACACATCATCAGGGGTAATAATTGTAAGCTGATGTATCCATCTTATCCCTCTCCATTCCTGAGAAACGAGTCTCAGAATTGCAATAGTAAAACCTTCCTCTTTAATAGTTTCCTTCAGCTCCCATGAATATGTCCTGTCTTTTTTCTCCAGGTAATGTACAAGTGCATTATCAGGATTTACGATCTCCTTTCTGGGGGAACATCCTGAAAAAAGTATTATTAATACAAGCAAACAAGGATAAGATCTTTTCATAACGCAGGATTTTATGGTTATAACTCAAATTTATAAAAACTGTCCAGTTGATACTAATAAAAATCATTTCCAATAATTACAACAAAATAAAATTATCTTACTTTGCAGCTCATACTGAGCATATCAGAAAAAAAATAAATTAAGAAATAACTAAATCCAATATTTTATGGCAAACTCCATTAAAGGAACCCGCACGGAACATAATCTTCTGAAATCATTTGCAGGAGAATCACAGGCAAGAATGCGTTACGATTTTTATGCAAAAGCAGCACGTAAGGAAGGTTTCGAGCAGATAGCCAATATCTTCGAGGAAACTGCCCTCCAGGAAAAAGAACATGCAAAAAGGTTTTTCAAATTTCTTGAAGGGGGTATGCTTGAGATCACTGCCTCATATCCGGCCGGCAAGATCGGAACAACCATTGAGAATTTGAAAGCTGCTGCCGAAGGCGAACATGAGGAATGGGCTGATCTGTATCCTGCATTTGCAAAGATAGCTGAAGAAGAAGGCTTTACAGAAATTGCGACTGCATTCAAAATGATAGCCAAAGTTGAAGCAGAACACGAACGCAGATACCTCAAACTGCTGCAGAATGTTTCTGAAGACAGAGTCTTTGTTAAAGACGGCAAGGTATGGTGGAAATGTATCAAATGCGGATATGTCTATCAGTCGGCCAAAGCTTTTGAGAACTGCCCTGTATGTCTTCATCCGAAAGCATTCATGCAGCTTAAGGAAGAAAACTATTAAACCTTCAAATCATATTTGGAATGAAAGCAAAGAGTGTGCTTTTTTACATTCTGGGTGCAATTTCGCTGGTGGTCGCAATTGTACTTTTCTTCAAATGGCTCAACCTGAAACTTTTGCTTCCGCTGATGCTGGCGGTAGCCGGAATTGTTTTTTTCTGGATCGGTTCTTCAGCCGGCAAGAGTATGAAGTAAAACCTCTGTTTAAAAAGTATTATTGCAGACAAAAATTAACGTTCCTGCAAAGGAACATAATTACGCTTTCCGTAAACATTCCTGAATGCGGGACGTATGATCCTTTTTGCATCGAAGGTAAGTTCCTCGATCCTGTGTGCACACCATCCGGCTATCCTGGCCATTGCAAAAAGCGGTGTATACAATTCCCTGGGTATCCCTATACATGAATAGACGAAACCCGAATAGAAATCGACATTTATACAAACAACTTTTGCCGACTGTTCTCCCTTGAATTCCCTGAATACCTCAGGAGTTATCCGTTCAACCAGTGAATAGAGTTCAAATTCTTCGCATAGCCCCGACTCAACGGCCAGCTCTCTTGCTTTTTCTTTTAAAAGGATAGCCCTCGGGTCGGAAATTGTGTAAACTGCGTGACCGATGCCGTAAATTTTTCCGGTACGGTCATAAGTCTCCTTCCTAAGTATCTTTAAAAGATACTCTTCAACTTCCGTTTCATCTGTCCAGTTACGAACATTTTTCTTGATATCCTCCATCATGTCAAGCACTTTCAGGTTAGCTCCTCCGTGCAATGGCCCCTTCAGAGAGCCTATTGCAGAAGTAGTTGCCGAATAGATGTCTGTTTCGGTCGAACTGGTTACCCTCATGGTAAAGGTTGAGTTGTTACCTCCCCCATGCTCAGCATGAAGAACGAGAGCCAGATCAACCATGTCGGCCTGAAGCTTTGAGTAGGATCCTTCGCCTTTGATCAGATGAAGAAATGTCTCCGCAGTGGAAAGATCTTCCTGAGTATG
>DAIOVL010000011.1:0-118212 GCA_036759025.1 Bacteroidales bacterium | reverse complement strand
GAAGAAAGATGAGATGTGAATTTCTCCAGTTCGTTTTTCAGAGGAAGGCTCCCGGTAAGAAGTAGATATACCGTCTCTTCAAAACCATGCCTGTTCTCTTTCTGGAATCCATGAGTTATCTCCTCTATATCGATACCTCTGTAATACAGTTTGCCTGGTATTGCCTTTACAGCACCATTTTCTTTTTTATATCCTACAACGTCGCCGATATTGGTCAATCCGACCAGAACACCGGTACGGTCATTATTCCTTAATCCTCTTTTTACATCATATTTCTCGAAGAGGTCATTGTCGATCCTGCATGCATCGCGGACCAGCATTTCAAGACGGGGGAAAAATTCATTTTCACTCATATCTTCATGTTTAGTATTTCACATATTGCCTGCAATGGCATCGCAAAAGTCTGAGGTCGACATAAGCCGGGCATCATCCATCAACCTGTGAAAATCGTATGTAACTTTCTTTTCAAGAATGGTTTTTTCAAGGCCCTGATAGATTTTCTCGGCAGTCTTCTTCCAGCCAATATATTCAAACATCAGGGCTCCCGACAATAACACCGACCCCGGGTTGGCCTTATTCAGTCCTGCATGCTTTGGGGCTGTCCCGTGAGTAGCCTCAAATATTGCGTGCCCTGTGTCAAAATTGATATTTGCCCCCGGAGCAATTCCAATCCCGCCCACGCTTGCTGCCAGCGCATCGGATATATAATCACCGTTCAGATTCAATGTAGCAATCACGGAATATTCTGAAGGCCGTGTAAGTATCTGTTGAAGGAAAGCATCAGCAATTACATCCTTTATTATTACCTTGCCCTTTGCAATGGCTTCATTAAGAATCATTTCAGCATGTTCATGTCCTTTTGCAGAAGCTATTTTCTTCTGTTGAAGCCAGGTAAAAACATTATCACCGAATTCCCTCTCCGCCAGGGCATATCCCCAGAGCATAAAAGCCCCTTCGGTGTACTTCATAATATTGCCTTTATGAACCAGTGTCACCGATGGAAGTTTATTTTCAACTGCATAGCGGACAGCCTGCCGGACCAGTCGTTCCGTGCCTTCGACCGAAACCGGCTTTATACCGAAAGAGGATGTCTCCGGGAACCGGATCTTTTTGACTCCCAAAGCGTCTGTAAGGAAATCCTTCAGCTTTACAGCTTCCGGCTGACCGTACATATACTCAATGCCGGCATAGATATCTTCAGTGTTCTCCCTGAAAATGTGCATATTAACCAGATCAGGTCGTTTAACCGGGCAGGGCACACCTTTGAAATACCTCACGGGCCGGTAGCATACATACAGATCGAGTTCCTGCCTCAGTGCTACATTTATCGATCTCATTCCCTCTCCGACGGGTGTGGTAAGAGGTCCCTTTATTCCGACAAGCGATTCTGTAAACTCCTTTAGTGTTTGAGGCGGCAGCCAGTTACCTGTCTGCGAGAAAGCTTTCTCTCCTGCCAGCACTTCTTTCCAGAATATTTTCTTCATTCCGGAGTAAGACTTTTCCACAGCAGTATCAAAAACCTTTACAGCCGACAGCCAGATATCTTTTCCGATACCGTCTCCCTCAATGAAAGGTATAACCGGATAATCGGGAACTTCAAGCTTCCCGTTGATGAACTTAATTTTCTCAGGACTCATAATTTATTTCCTGTTAAATCCTTATTGTTATTCTTGTTTTTCCTTATAAGGTTCAATGCACTCCCGGCCCTGAACCAATCAATCTGTGCGTGATTATATGAATGATTTGCTTTAAACTCTTCCCTTGTGCCGTCGGAATGCGACAGTATTACTGAAAGGTTTTCGCCCGGAGCAAACTCCTCCAATCCGGTAATATCTATCCTGTCGTCTTCCCTTATCCTGTCATAGTCTGAACTGTCAGCGAAAGTCAGGGCAAGAAGACCCTGTTTCTTCAGGTTTGTTTCATGGATCCTGGCAAATGAAACAGCTATTATTGCCTTAACGCCCAGAAACCTGGGCTCCATTGCTGCATGTTCGCGCGACGAGCCTTCGCCGAAGTTTTCAGCGCCGGCTACCACTGATCCCGGACTGTTTTGTCTGAAGTAAATTGCAAGCTCATGAAGCCCTGAATATTCTCCTGTATCCGGATTAAGTGCAGTACCGGGTATTCCTGTGAAAAAATTCACAGCGCCCATCATATAATTGGCTGATATGTTTTCAAGATGACCCCTGTATTTTAGCCATCTGCCGGCCATTGAAATATGGTCGGTTGTACATTTGCCGGCTGCCTTTATCAATAGGCGTAGCCCGTGAAAGTCATTTCCATCCCATGCCGGGAAAGGTTTAAGTATCTGAAGTCTTTCCGATGACGGATCGATAATTATATCAGACCTGACATTTTTCCCCGGTTTTTCTGTTATTGTTCTTTCAATTGTGAAATCTGTCGCCGGCAGTTGGTTCTCCGCTGGCTCTGGAAGGCGGTAACTTTTACCGTCACGGCTTTCCAGTTCATCTGTAAGCGGATTGAATGAGAGCCGGCCTGCAACAGAAAGTGCCGCTACTATAACGGGAGAAGCAACGAAGGCATGAGTATTGGGATTGCCATCGGCACGCTTCGAAAAATTACGGTTGAAGGAGTGTATTATGGTGTTGACAGGATCATCACCGGAATTTTTTCTGTCCCATTGCCCTATACAGGGTCCGCATGCACTGGCAAAGATCATTGCTCCTGCCCTGCGAAAAACATCCAGAAATCCTTCCTTTTCAGCCAGTTCCCTTATCTTCCCTGAACCCGGAGAAATTTTCAGTTCTGATTGCACGGGAATATTGTTTTCCAGGGCAAACCTAAAAACAGATGCTGATAGCGAAATATCCTCATATGAAGAGTTTGTACAGGAGCCTATAAGTCCTGCAGAAATTCTGTCAGGCCAATTATTTTCCTCAATTACCTCTTTCATTTTTGATACTGGTACGGCTCTGTCGGGAGTGAAGGGGCCGTTTATATAAGGCTCAAGGGTTGTCAGATCAATTTCCAGAACCCTGTCGAAATATCTTTCCGGGCTTAGCAGTACTTCAGGATCGGCTGTCAGGTGATCACTGACTCTTTCTGCAAGACCGGCAATATAAGTTCTTCCTGTTGCCTTAAGATAGGCTTTCATGGTATCGTCGAATCCGAACACGGAACCTGTTGCCCCGGTTTCAGCACCCATGTTGCAAATTGTCGCTTTCCCGGTTGCCGAAAGGAAATTACAGCCTTCACCAAAATATTCAAGTATATGACCTGTCCCGCCATTAACGGTAAGCATGCCGGTAAGCTTGAGTATCAGATCTTTTGGTGATGTCCAGCCCTTAAGCTTTCCTGTCAGCCGCACCCCGGTAAGCAAAGGCCATTTCAGTTCCCAGGGCATTCCAGTCATTGCGTCGACAGCATCAGCACCTCCTGTCCCTATAGCAAGCATACCAAGTCCCCCTGCAGTAGGCGTATGGGAATCAGTACCTATCATCAGTCCACCCGGGAAAGCATGGTTTTCAAATACTATCTGATGAATTATGCCTGTTCCCGGTTCCCAGAAATCAAGATCATACTTTGCTGCTGCTGACCTTAGAAAATCATATATCTCCCTGTTCTGACCGAGAGCAATACGGAGATCTTCTTCAGCTCCTTCGCGGGCTGTAATAAGATGATCACAATGTATAGATACAGGTACTCTGGTCGTATTCATTCCGGCCAGCATGAACTGCAGAACAGCCATTTGGGCAGTTGCATCCTGCATGGCAATCCGGTCGGGAACGAAACCTGCATGAACAGCCTCTCCCTTCATCTCCCCGTAATCAGGATGCAAGTGACAGTAAAGGATTTTTTCCGAAAGAGTGAGTGGCCGTCCGATCCTCTTTCTTATCCCGGCTATCCGTGAAGGAAGTATCTCATAATACTTCCGTATCATTTGATCATCATGATTCATGGCAGGATGATATTTATTATCACATTACGGCCTTATCTGGCCGTTTCCTCTAATTATCCACTTATAGGTGGTAAGAGCTTCAAGTGCCATCGGCCCGCGTGCATGGAGTTTCTGGGTCGATATGCCTATCTCGGCACCAAGGCCGAATTCAGATCCGTCGGTAAAGGCCGTCGACGTGTTGGAATACAGCGATGAAGCATCGACCAGCCTGAAGAACTCTTCAATTCTGGAATTGTCTTCGGATATAATGGCTTCACTGTGGCCAGAACCATGCTTTCCAATATGTTCAAGGGCTTCAGTAAATGATCCGACTGTTTTTACAGCCATAGTATATGAAAGAAACTCCGTTCCGAAAGATTCGTCGGTGGCGTGCATCAGAAGTTTGTCAGGATATTTACCTTCAAGGTGTTTGTAAGCTTCCTCATCGGCGTAAATGAGAACCTCCGATTTAGAGCAAGGTTCTACCAGGAAAGGAAGATCACTGAGTCTTTTACTGTGAACGACAAGTGTATCGAGGGCATTACACACACTAACCCTTCTTGTCTTCGCATTCAGGATTACCTTCTGACCTTTACCCGAATCTCCTGATTCGTCGAAGTAGGTATGGCAGATACCGGCTCCTGTTTCTATTACAGGTACGGAAGCATTTTCCCTGACATAATCGATAAGTTTCTGGCTTCCCCTGGGTATGATGAGGTCGACAAAGCGGTGTGCTTTTAAAAGCTGTTGCGTCTCTTCACGTCCGGGAGGCAGAAGGGTAATGATATCCGGATCGAGTCCGCAGCTGCTGATAACATCCTTGATAATATTAGTTATGGCTGTATTGGAATGTATCGCGTCGGAACCACCTTTAAGAATACAGGCGTTCCCCGATTTCAGGCACAGTGAAAAAACATCAAAGGTCACATTTGGACGGGCTTCATAGATTATTCCTACTAATCCGAAAGGCACTGAGATCCTTGAAATTACAAGCCCGTTGGGTCGTGTGGTCTGATAAAGTGTTTTTCCTGCGGGAGAAGGAAGAGATGCTACCTTCCTTATATCTGCGGCAATATTCATCAGTCGCGTCTCAGTAAGCTTAAGCCGGTCATATAGTGGTGATTCCTTTTCCATCAGGATGAGGTCCTTCTCATTTTCGGCAAGTAAAAACGGGATCGCGGTTTCAGTTTTTCCTGCAAGGGTCACAAGCAAATGGTTGATATTTTCTTCCCCGGCCGAAAGAAGTGTACGGCCTGCACTGACCGCTCTTGTGAATACAGGGGTGAGATCCATCAGTTTTTGCTGTTAATTAAAAGATAATCATATTTTACAAGCGGCTTTTTGAGCTTCTCGCCTATATACATTTCCGCCTTCTCGGAGTCGTACTGTGATTTCCCGATACCTATCTGTCGCTCCTTGCTGTCAAATATCCTGATAATGTCTCCTTTCTTAAAGAACCCCTCGATTCTGGTGACGCCAATCATCAGCAGACTGCTGGCACGGCTTGACAGCAAAGCATCACGGGCTCCTTCATTGATATAAACAATTCCCCGGGCAAAAGTGTCGGAATGATACAGCCATTTCTTCACTCCGTTCTTTCTACCGGGAGCGGCAACTATCCGGGTAAATGGTACATCTCTGCCGTTCAGAATGTCGGTAATTATTGAATCGCGCATTCCGTTGGCGATAAAGACATCAATACCCTCACCTGCAATCTGCCTTGCAATAGAATATTTTGAAAGCATTCCGCCCCTGCCGAAAGAGGATTTTGAGGAAGTTATGTAACTATCAACATTCAGGGTCCCGGTATCGATAATTTTCATGAGCTCTGATCCGGGCATTCCGGGTGTACCCGTAAATATCCCGTCAACATTTGAAAGAAGAATCAGAATGGAGCAGTTCATCATTGAACTTATCATTCCCGAAAGCTCATCGTTGTCGGTAAACATCAGCTCGTTGATCGAAATAGTGTCGTTCTCATTAACTATTGGCAGAACCTTGTTTTCAAGCATTCCTGTTATACAGTTTTTCATGTTCAGGTAATGAAGACGGTCAGAAAAGCTCTCCTTTGTTGCAAGTACCTGACCTGCAGGTATGCCATATTTACCGAAAAAGAACTGGTAGTTCGACATAAGCTTCACCTGTCCGAGGGCTGCCCATATCTGCTTTGAGGCGATGAGGCTTGTCTTCCTCGAAGGTGTAAGATCACCTCTTCCGGCAGCCACAGCTCCCGATGATATAAGAATCACTTCGTAACCCTGCTTTATCAGAACGGCGACCTGTTCCACCAGTCTTAACATTCTTCCGGTGTTCAACGAGCCGTCCTGATTGGTTATTACATTTGTTCCAACCTTAACAGCCACCCTCCCCAACCCGGATTTTCTGTTGTTCATCTCTTAAAAATAACTTATTTAGAATCGAGCGGCAAATTTACTATTTTTTGTTAATATTATAAGCCCCATTACATATTTCTCTGTATATTATTAAGTTAAATAGCTAAATATGTTTCCATTTTGTCGGGCCGAATACCCATTGGTCATTCAGGTAAAATTCCTTTTGACTTTCTGGTCTTCCTTCTTAATAAATAGTAACTTGCATATAATTTAACAATCTAATGATATCCGGACAGTAGTTAAGTACGGACTTTACTTAAGTATTGGGGACATGGCATTTCAGATTTTTCTGCTGGTTATTATTATTGCTCTTCTGGGATATATAATTTATCTCCATATCCGGCTTGCCAGGAAAAATATTTTCATTGAATCGACACTTAAAAATTTACCCGGACTCAGGAGCGGCTTAACCAGTAACGATATTCTTAAACTCATAAGGGGATTAAACGAATCAGGCAATAACAAGCATCTTTTCAGCGACAGGCTGTTCGAAGAAAAACCACTTGATTTTATAGTGGGAAATCTGAAGGATGAGAAAGTATTTATTCATTACACCCGGTACGAAGGGGATGCCAGAAATATTATTAAAGAGGGCTTCATGTTCTCAGATTCATTTTATAAAACAGCTTTACCTGTATCCAATGACAGACTTGATCTTCTTATAAAGCATAACAACAAAAAGACTTTCGGCGATTTCCTTGTGATCCTTGCCTTTTCAAATAAATTATTTAACCACTATTCTTCAGAAATCATAAAAAGAGGATTAAAAGAGGTTTCTGTTGAAAATGTTCTCACCGAATCAACCCCATTATCCAGCGAAAACTCCGATGTGGTTTATATACTTTCCAATAAATTTGTTAAAGGTTACATAAATCACCTGACAGGAGAAATAATTATGAATCCGGAATTTAATCCTTCATATAATCCAGCGGTATTCAGGAAAAACCTTGAACGCCTCCAGCAAAAATTCTGATCCCGGGTTCGGTCCTGTGATTTTTTAGAGTTATCTTTATTTGAAATCTTTATCTGCTTTAAGATTTCTGACCTTAAAAGGCAATTTTCCTTTCCTTTAAGGAAAAGAACATGTAAAAGCATACTTAAAACGGCCGTATGAGAAGGAGATCCTTCATTTCGTCATGCACAATGGCATCGGCAGGCTTTTTGCTCAGGGGCAGAATACCTGCCAAAGGTATTAATGGAATTCAGGCCGGTAAGGAAAATGCCGTATCTCTGTATGAACTTTTTAAGAATCCCGGATCATTATATCATCCTTTTGTGAGATGGTGGTGGAATGGAAATAAAATTGAAGCTGCCGAGCTGGTACGTGAATTAAGACTTTTAAAAAAAGCCGGAATAGGCGGGGTGGAAATAAATCCGATTGAGTTTCCTTCCCGCTTTGAAGGGGATGATCTGGGAAAACGGCCGGTAAAATGGTTAAGCGAAGAATGGACGGACCTGCTTGACATTGTATTCAGAGAAGCAAAATCGCTGGGCATGACATGCGATCTTATCGTGGGCTCAGGCTGGCCCTTCGGTGCAGAATACCTTGAGGGTGAAGAAAGATCCCAGATAGTGGTGCTTTCAGTAAAGAAAATAACCGGTCCTGTTTACTATGAAATTTCAGAATTTGAAATATTCAGGGAGGCAGATCCCGCAGTTAGTTCTCCATTCCCGGGAAGGAAAATGGAATTATTATCCTTATCCTTAGTCCCCGATCCGGTCTCTTCCATCAGTCAGGTCAGGGACATTATCAATTCGGGTCAGAACGGGAATTTCAAAATAGCTGTTCCTGAAGGGAAACATGCTCTATACGGCCTGGTGAAGATATCAGGATTCATGCAGGTAATTAACGGGGCTCCAGGCGCCACAGGTCCTGTTTTGAATCACTATGACGCGAATGCAGTCAGTAAATACCTTGAGAGGATGTCCTCCGGAATCGAAAGAAAAACAGGCCCCCTGGCTGATAATCTGCGGGCTCTTTTCACCGACAGCATGGAGCTTGAAGGTTCAAACTGGTCCGCCGGAATTATGGAAGAATTCAAAAGAAGAAAAGGCTATGATATCTTCCCTTACCTGCCATTCGTCCTTTTCAAAACGGGAGGAATGGGTAATATTACCGATCTGAAATACGGAGCGGATCTAAGTCCCGGTTTTAACAGGATCATCTGCCGTATGAGGTATGATTTTGAAACATTCAAATCCGACCTGCTTGAGGAAAACTTCATTAAAACCTTCTGTGACTGGTGCAAAAAACTAAATGTGAAGTCACGGGCACAAGCCTACGGAAGAGACTTTTACCCTCTCGAATCTAGTTTTCATTTCGATATTCCCGAGTGTGAATCCTGGACAATGAACTGGCTCAAACATAAAGTGGGGGAAGAAATGCCTGAAGACGATTACAGAAGAGGCAGAGCCTATACGATGATCAACAAATATGTCTCCTCAGCGGCGAATCTGACAGGGAAAAGGCTGGTAAGCTGTGAGGAGATGACGGATACCTATACTGTCTTCAACACTTCACTCGAAAATCTTAAGACAGGCGGAGACCAGAGTGCAATAACAGGAGTTACCCATTCGGTATTTCATGGTTTTAACTATTCACCCCCGGAGGCACCTTACCCGGGATGGATAAGATACGGGGCCTATTACAACGAGAATAACACCTGGTGGCCGCATTTTCATCTTTACAATGAGTACAAAGCCCGGATGTCTGCAGTTCTGCAAAACAGTGTGATGTTCGCCGATATTGCAATTTTGCCACCGAATGATGACATGTGGAGTCTGATCGGATCACAGATGGAACCTTTTCCGAATATTACTCATGTCGACTGGTTTACCCTGGTATGGGAAGCAATGAACAAAAACGGCAATGGATGTGATTATGTTTCGCAAAGGGTAATTGCCGGATCCACAGTGAAAAAAGGCCGTCTTATATTCGGACCTTCATCATATCATTCCATATTCCTGGTGAATGTTGAGAGTATTAGCGTTGAATCGGCCGAGAAGCTGGAGGAATTCGCTGCTTCGGGAGGAAGGGTATTCTGTATCGAAACCGTTCCTTCGAAATCGACCGGGTGGAAAGATTCCATTGAAAGAGATGCAAAGGTAAAGGAGTACATCTCCCGGATTAAAAACATGAAGGACCGTTGCATTTACCTGCAAAAGCCGCAAAAAGATTTCATCAGCTGGTACGGCAGGGTACAGGAGCAATATGGACTGAAGCCTTATGTAAAGATCGTAAAACCCGATCCTTATGTGATGCAATTGCGGCGGACTGCTGACGACGGATCGGAAATACTGTTTCTGATCAATTCGCATATTCACGTATCACGAAAGACAAGATTGACCTTCGCTCGCGAGCTCACAAAAAATAAATACTGCTGGCTGTGGGATCCCGAAACAGGCAGCCGTTACATGATATTCCCTGACAGGGAGAACAGCATTGACCTCGACATGGGGCCTGCATCGTCATATCTGTTCGTCTTCTGCACCGAAAAGAACGGGGAAAAATGGAAACCCTTTCCTGTGCAGGATCCCGGGGGAGAAATCATTCAATCAGGGTGGAGCGCCGAATTCAGGCATTGCCGCAATGGTTCGGTAAAGACCCTTGAGCTTAATGAGCTCAGGGACCTCAAGGATTTATCTGATGTTGTCAGCTTTGCCGGAACAGTGATCTACAGGAACACCATAAATGCATCTGACAAAGGAAAAGTGATACTTAATCTTGGAAAAGTTTATGGTACTTCAGAATTGAAGGTCAATGGCAGAAGCTGCGGAGTGAAGTGGTATGGGAGAAGGATTTTCGACATATCAGATCTTGTCAGAACCGGCAAAAATGACATTGAAGTAGAGGTTACCACATCTATGGGCAATTACATGAAGTCGCTGACTGATAATCCGATCGCCCAGTACTGGACAAACGAGAAAAACAAGGTTCAGCCGCTACAGTCAATGGGATTGATCGGACCGGTTACAATATATCAGGTTGAGGACAGGAAGGATGAGGGGGCGAGGGGGAGAAAAGGAGAGGGGGAGATCAATGCTAAGTAAAGTGTAGCTGACTCGTACAATGTAAAACAGTGAAACTTAGTGGAAAACTCCGTTCAACTCCGTGTAACTCCGTGGTTAATAATAGTTTATAACAATTGCCTTTTATTTAACATGTCATGAAAATATTTAAATTATTATCACTGCTAGCATTAATGGCAACAGCCAGCACAATTAATGCCAAAGATTACAATGCTTCAATGTTCGGAGTGAAATCGAACGGCACAACTCTGAATACAACATCCATTCAGAAGGGTATTGATTACATCAGTGCCAACGGAGGAGGGCGGCTTGTTTTTTATGTGGGCCGCTATCTGACAGGTACAATTTATCTTAAATCGAATGTCACAATCCAGCTTGAGGAAGGAGCTATCCTGGTTGGTTCCACGAATCCGCTCGATTATGAGCAGAACTTTAACTGGACAGCCCTGATTTTTGCTCTCGACCAGCATGATGTAGGGATTACGGGAAAAGGAGTTATCGACGGCCAGGGCTTCCAGGTCGCAAACAATCTTGTGGACCTGATCCATAAAGGAGTTATTTCCGATCCGCTTAAATACGACAGACCCAGGGAGACGATCCGCCCTCAGAATATCTACTTCCGCGGATGCAGGAATATAATCATCAAAGGCATTATCCTGAAAGATCCCGGAAGCTGGAATCAGCAATACGACCAGTGCCGGAATCTGGTGGTAGACGGGATAAGCGTCGACAGTAAATCGTACTGGAACAATGACGGGATAGACATCGTTGACTGCGACAGTGTAAGTGTAACCAACTCTTATTTTGATGCTGCCGACGATGGAATCTGTCTGAAATCACATTCAAGAGATTTTATCTGCAGTAACATCTTCATTCATAATAATACCATAAGGACCAGCGCAAACGGGATAAAGTTTGGAACAGCATCGCATGGCGGCTTCAGAAATATACAGATAATAAACAACCTCGTGTTTGACACTTACCGTTCGGCACTTACTCTTGCCGCAGTGGATGGCGGTTTTGTGGAAAACGTGGTAGTCGACAGCCTGAGATCGATAAACACCGGAAATGTAATTTTTCTTCGTATTGGTGAAAGACAGAAAGGACGGAAAGGAATGATGAAGAACATTAATATCTCAAATGTTTATGCTGAAGTACCTTCTTCCAAACCTGATGCAGGATACAATTACGAGGGCCCGGTGGAGGACCTGCCGAGGAATGTATCACCTTCTTCTATCGTTGGCATGCCGGACGCATTTATCGAGGATGTGAGACTCAGGAACATTGAGATCCGGCACCCCGGCGGGGGAAATCCCAATTATGCCAGGATAGGTCTTGATGAACTCGATAAGGTGCCTGAGCTGGCTGCCAATTACCCGGAATTCTCAATGTTCAGGGAGCTTCCAGCCTGGGGATTTTTCATAAGGCATGCGGGAAATATAAGTTTTGAGAATGTGGCTCTTATGTGTGAGAGTAAAGATTACCGGACAGCTATAGTCCTTGACGATGTTAACGGGATGACAATCACGTCGCTGACAATAAGAGAACCGGGTCCCAAAAAGGAACCTGTCTTTCAGCATAACTCCAGGGGTGTCGTTCTAAAAGGAAGGCGATGAAATTGCAAAACAATGATTTTTCTTAATTTTACCCTAAAAATCCGAATCAATGGAAAAACAGGAAAAGGCAACCATCGGTTCTGAAGAATCTATTTCGGAGAAATTTAAATCGAAAGGCAGGACGATGGTTAACAAGATTAAACGATTCTTTCAGTGGCTCCTGTTTATTTTTGTGATCTTCGTAGCCGGTTTCTTTTACTGGAAATATTTCTACACCTACAGCGAAGGATACAGAGCCGGGTTATTACAGAAATTCTCCAACAAGGGAACATTTTTCAAAACCTACGAGGGTGAAATGATACTCAGCAGCGTGGCATCCTCACAAGACATTACACTTGCATCGGAAAAATTTTTCTTCACGCTTGTCAATAAAGACCTGATAAGAGAATTCGACACTCTCCAGGGCAAAAATATAATTGTTCATTACCGTCAGAAAAACGGAGTGGTTTTCTGGAGAGGCGATTCAAAATATCTTGTCGACAGCGTTATAGTCCGCAACTGAGTTATATCACTTTTTTAAGTATCCCAAGCACACCCCTTATGAATGTAGCACTGGTAAGCACCTTTACCACAGGGCTTGTTGCTGTTCTCCTGCTACGGGAGGTCCCTGCCTTTCTGCCAGTTGTGCTTCTTGGTGAGGTAGTCCTGTATTCCTTCTCTCTTTCAGCCTTCAGGGCCTCTTCTTCTTTCTCTCTTCGTATAGATTCAATTTTCCGGCCCAGTATTTCGTAAGCGCTTTCGCGGTCGATTACCTGACTGTATTTAGGAACCAGGACTGATGACCTGTTCAGGTTGTTAATTTCTTTCTGGCTGAGGATATCCATCCTGCTCATGGGTGACCGGAGCATAGTGACAGCCAGCGGTGTGGGTATCCCTTTTTCATTCAGTGCGGTAATGAGTGCCTCTCCAATTCCAAGTGCAGTAATCGCGTCGTCGGTTTTATAGAATTCTGAAAGAGGAAAATTTTCGGCTGTAAGTTTAATTGCTTTCCTGTCATTTGCCGTAAACGCCCGGAGAGCATGCTGCACCTTTAAACCAAGCTGGGCAAGGACTTCATCAGGTATGTCCGTCGGATTCTGTGTTACAAAGAACACCCCTATTCCTTTTGACCTGATAAGCTTTACAATATTTTCAATCTGCTCGAGCAGCGCTTTGCCGGCCTGGCTGAAGACAAGATGAGCCTCATCAATGAATATTACAAGTTCGGGCTTTAAAGTATCTCCCTTTTCAGGCATCTGGCTGTATACTTCTGCCAGAAGTGAAAGCATAAATGTGGAAAAGAGCTTGGGTCTGTCCTGGATATCAGTCAGGCGGATTATATTAATATATCCGTTCCCGCTGGGATCCCTGCGCATAAGATCTGTGATGTCGAACGAGAGCTCACCAAAGAAAAGGTCTGCATCCTGCTGTTCAAGCTCCATGATCTTTCTTAGTATGATACCCGTACTTGAAGTGGATATTTTGCCATATTCCTTTTCCATCTCAGCCTTACCTTCTGCAGTTACATACTGAATCACCCTGCGGAGATCCTTCAGATCAAGAAGTGCCATCTGCCTGTCGTCGCAGAATTTGAAGATAACCGACAGAATACTTCCCTGGGTATCATTCAGATCGAGTATCCTTGAAAGTAGGACAGGACCGAATTCTGATACCGTTGCTCTCAGTCTGACTCCATCCTGCCGGGAAAGAGTAAGAAGCTCAACCGGAAATCCTTTCACGGAATAAGTAAGCCCGATCTTTTTATAGCGCTCTGTAATAAATGAATTTTCCTTCCCCGGCATTGCTATTCCGCTGAGGTCGCCTTTCACATCCATCAAAAGAACAGGAACTCCTTTTTCTGAAAGCTGTTCGGCAATGACCTGCAGGGTCTTTGTCTTTCCTGTACCGGTTGCTCCTGAAATCAGACCATGCCTGTTCATGGTTTTTAACGGAACCTGTACCATGGTGCCGGGGATTGCCTGACCATCGAGCATCGCACCTCCCAGAACCATACTTTCGCCCTTGCAGGCATAACCCTGATTAATTTGTTCAGCAAATGCTTCTGTCCTTTTCATTATCTGAGATTTTTGATTTACCAAGACGTCTTATCGGATATTGCAATATAACCGATTATTTGCATTAACCGAAATTAGTGACAAAGTTAATCATAGTCTGATCATTTTTTAAATGATCTTTCCTGGTGATTCGTTATTAATAAAGTTTTCCCTGGTGAACATGTTTATTCAGATTGCGACACCCGGCAGTCTGTTAAATTTTTCATCAGACGCATCAGTAATAAATGGTTTTTTCAAGTATTATGTAATAATTAATGTTTTGTTCAGACTTATCCGAAAAATATGATTATTTTTGAGAATCATCTTTTAAGTAACCGGATTTATAACAATAATTTTCTTTATTAAGAAGATAATTTTTAACTCTTAAAACTATTATTAAAATGGCAAAATTTGAAGTTTATCAGAGTGGCAAAAACAAAGAGTTCCGCTTCCGCCTTAAGGCCGATAACGGACAGACAATTCTCAGCAGTGAGGGATATTCCTCAAAGGCTGCATGTTTAAATGGTATAACATCCGTAAAAAAGAATGTTAAGGATGTAAAAAGATTTACCAAATCGACAACTCCTGGCAAAATGTTCCGGTTCGCATTAACAGCCGGAAACAATGAAACTATTGGTGTAAGCCAGAATTATAAAAGTGAAAGCGGACGCGATAACGGTATAGAATCAGTTAAGAGAAATGCAGGAAAAGCTGAAATTAAGGAGATCGAATAATTGAATCTCCGTTCGCCGAAAGAAATTTGTCCTTTACAGCCATGCATTGCGTGGCTGTAATTTTAATTATACTTAAAAGCAAAACTAATCATCCATGAAAATAAAAATTTTTGCCGTTATCTTTTTATTGTCTTTTGTGGTCGCTTCAGTTCAGGCTCAGGTAACAGAAGCTGAAAAAAACCTCAGGACACAGACTACCGACACTATTGAAGGATGGAAAAAGGGCGGGATGTTCAATGTGAACCTCGCCCAGACATCATTAACCAACTGGGCAGCAGGAGGTGAACCTTCAGTTGCCGTCAACGGTATCTTCTCCGTTTTTGCTAACCTTAAGCGGGGAAAATCAACCTGGGATAATTCTCTAGATCTGGGCTATGGGTTTCTGACACAAGGCGAGAAAGGGAAAAAGGAAACAAGAAAAACCGATGACAAGATAGATCTGGTCTCAAAATATGGCAGACAGGCTTATAAGAACCTTTACTATGCTGCGTTGATGAACTTCAGGACACAAATGGCTCCCGGATGGAATTATTCAGCAGATCCCAAAGTAAAAATATCCGATCTGTTCGCACCTGCATATCTCCTTACAGCCCTGGGTCTCGACTACAAGCCCAATGCAAACTTCAGCGCCTTTTTTGCACCCCTGACCGCAAAGTTTACATTCGTAACCGATGAACTGCTGTCTGATGCAGGTGCTTTTGGCGTTACCCCCGGTGAAAAATCCAAAAGCGAACTTGGAGGGTACCTAAGGGCAATCTATTCAAAAAATGACTTCCAGGGTGAATTCATGAAGAATATTTCTTTTACCACCAAATTCGACCTGTTTTCCAATTATGCCGATAATCCGCAAAACATAGATGTTATGTGGGAAACGCTTATCGGAATGAAGGTAAACAAATATATCGGAGTCAGCCTCAATACAGTACTTATTTATGATGACAACATTAAAGTACCCTTCGACAGGAACGATAACGGAACTGTCGAAGCAGGTGAATCAGTAGGATCAAAAGTACAGTTCAAGGAAATCTTTGGAGTTGGTTTTTCATATAAATTCTAGTTTTAATAATTAATCCTGCTATCATGAAAATTATTGACGAATTCAAGTCTTTTGCACTTAAGGGAAACATGGTCGATATGGCCGTGGGTATAATTATCGGTGCTGCCTTCGGGAAAATAGTATCCTCACTTGTAAACGATATTATCATGCCTCCCCTGGGTATGCTGATAGGCGGAGTTAACTTCACTGAACTAAAACTCGACATTAATCCCGGAACAAATGAAGTATGGTGGAATTACGGAAACTTCCTCCAGGTGACATTCGATTTCCTGATCGTGGCTATAGCCATCTTCCTTGTGGTCAAGGCCATTAATTCAGCCAAGAAAAAAGAGGAAGCCGCAGCTCCTCCGGCCCCTCCCGCTCCTTCCAAAGAAGAAACATTGCTTACTGAGATCCGCGACCTGCTGAAGAAGTAAACTGTTATCAGTTTCGGGAACGCCAGGACCCTCCCGGAAGCTCTTCACTGAGACGGTCCTGGTTTCTATTTTACCATAATAATTTCCGTATCCGATACGAGGCTTACCTTCCTTTTACTTCTGCCTGCTTTAACTGTGTAAGGGGCATATTGCTTTATTGAGTTTCCCACTGCAATATATTCCGCAAGTTCAGTCCTTACATAACCATTCTTATCTGTTCTTTGTCTATACACCTCCTCCCCTCCCGAATCTGTTACAGACACTTCAACATTTTCACAGGGATCACTATTACCATCAACAACCCGTATCGTCAGTGCCCAGAAAACTGACCATGAGTGTTCCCTGTCCGTCCTGTCGATCATAAAATCCGAACCTTCAACCTTATTAGACCGGAATTCGATGTTTTCTGCAACAGCATTGTACCATCCCATTCTTACAGGTTTGAAATCATCAACCGCTGAAGCTGTTTTTATAATTTTATTTCCGGAGATCAGAATATTTGATGCCGGGCCATATCTTGTAGCCACCCAGAATGCCGGGACATTGGATGTTATCACGTTATTACTGAAAATGCCTCCATCACATCTTCCACCAATATAAAATGCCGATGTTTCATTTTTAAGGCCCGGAGTCAGGTCTTCAACAATGACTTCATTGCCAAAAATATAATTTTCCCCCCCGCTGGTGCTGTAAAAAACCGCCCAGGCCATCGGTACATAATCTTCAAAATCAGGATAATCCTTCCCTCTGACCAATATCCTGTTGTTATATACCTTGTTGCCCCAGGCAGCCCTGTCGGTACCTGCAACTGCATTGTAATCGGCAATGCGTATTGCAGTGGTGCTGTAATCCGAATGACCGTATTCGCATGTGGGAGGAGCTGCTTCAATGCTAATCTCATTGTTGAAGATCTCCATCCCCCGGTGGATGTAAATTTCTATACCCGACCCGGTCTCAGGAAGTATCCTGTTATCGTATATAAGCGAACTGTCACCCATTGCCATAATACTGTAATGGTTGGTAACGGTCTGCCTGTTTACAAAAAGATTATGATGGATCTTTGAAAAGTCACCCTTGAAAACCAGGCAACCCTGACCTCCGTAAAATTCCGAATAAGATACTTCTGAAGGCAACTTTCCCCAAAGGTCTACCCCATAATTATCCGATCCGTGCCTGTTGATGATAAAAGGGTTATTAACATCGAAGGTGCACCCGGTAATAACAGCCTGGGGAACATCGACTGCATTTGTATTGATACCCGCGGTAACGATTTTAACATTATCAATGATGACGGTGACATCATCAGCGTTCGACTGGATCCCCCATGAAAGGATTCCTTCGGTGGCATTCCGGATAATCCCGTTCCTGATGGTAACTGTACCCTTCCCTTTTACAACAGGAATCCCTGACAAAGGAATTCTGCCTCCCTTCGTTGTTGCATAATCATAAAAGGAACCATGAAACGATCTGTAAAGATCTTCATAGCCTACACCTGGCTCAATCTCCTCAACTATTCCTATACCTACGTCGAGAGCGGGCCTGATATCTGCATAGTCCACGATACAGTCGGTCAGGGCTTTTATCCGAAGGCGGTATTTCCCTGGCGGTAAACCGTACAGATGAACGTAGGGAATACCTCCTCCCAGTCTTGGCGAAAGGGAATCACCCCTCCCAACCTCCTTTCCTGCCTGATCTTCAACAATGATCCTGATCTTCATTTCCTGCGCAGCCACACCGCAAAAGGCAAAATATGAGCGGTCGGCCAGGGGAAGCATAACAAAGGAAGATACAACTTCTTCGCCTGCTGAAAGAAGAAGGACTTTTTCTCCTATCATTACATGCACTTTCCTTCCTGCAATCCGTGCTCCGGGTGCCAGAGAATTGTCCCATCCCTCAAGGTCATCCTCAAAACTATAATTTTGAATATGATCATAACTTCCCTCTGCATAGTTAAGGGTATGACCATTAAGATCGAGTGTCACATCCCTGCCCAGGAATATTACACTTCCAGGGTCTGAAATGTCTTTCATCAAGACATAAGTTTTACCTTGTTCGCCGTAATATCCCGGACCTGTAACGCTGATTTCACATGACTCAGGTTCCCTGTGTGACAGCTTGTTGTATTGTGAGATACCCTCATTACCGGCTGTAAAAAATGTAAATGCCAGAATGACCATATTCAGCGGAAGCGAACGAGTCTTAATTTTTAGCCGGAATTTCGTGTTCTTTTTCATTTATGCCCTTATTATTTTTTAAGTTAAATTTACCTCTATAACCCGGAATAAGATGAGAGAAATTAAATTTTTTGGGATTTTTGCTGTACTGCATATTCTCCTGGCAGGACTGAGGCCGGTATCAGGCCAGGAATCTGACAGGGGAATGAAGATCTGGTTTACCGAACCGGCTCAAACCTGGAATGAAGCTCTTCCTGTCGGGAACGGCCACCTGGGTGCAATGATATTCGGAGGTATCGGGACAGAACGCCTGCAGCTGAACGAAGAATCCGTATGGACCGGCGGCCCCCGCCGGGACGCAAATCCTGATGCACTAAAGACCCTGCCTGAAGTCCGCCGCCTGCTTTTTGCCGGAAAATACATTGAAGCTGAGGAGCTTGCACAGAATGGAATACTTTGCCGTTTCAAACGCGATGATGCTTCAAGCTATCAGACCCTGGGCGACCTGACGCTCAACTTCGGACATATGAGAGCTATATCCAATTACAAAAGGGAACTTGATATCGGAAATGCCGTCGCCCGGATCACCTATACTGCCAACAGAATTAATTTTTCAAGAGAGATTTTTTCAAGCTCCCCCGGGAAGGCTTTGGTGATGAAAATCACATCCGACGCTGAACATGCAGTTTCATTTACAGCCAGGCTTTCGAGGCCCGGGAATATGGCAATATTCAAAACATCAGAAGATGAGATTGAAATGAGCGAACATGTTGGAAATGGCAATGGTGTGAGGTTATCAGCAAGAATTAAAATCATTCCCGAGGGAGGGAAGCTCATAACAGCCGGCGACAGCATGAAAATTGAAAATGCGAATTCGGTTGTTATTTTCATAACAGCAGCCACCGATTATTGGGGCAACAACGCATCTGAGACTTCATCTGATTATCTGAAAAAAATATCGGAAAAAGAATACGAAGAGATACTCGGTGAACATATAAAAGATTACCGTTCGCTTTTTGACAGGGTATCAATTGATCTGGGATCGAATGACGGTAATTATTTTACTACCGATGCCAGACTGACTGCAATGAGAAACGGATATACCGATACCGATCTGATCGAACTTTATTATCAGTTCGGAAGATACCTTCTGATCAGCAGTTCCAGGCCGGGGGGACTGCCGGCAAATTTGCAGGGCATCTGGGCCGACGGACTGAAACCACCATGGAGTGCCGATTACCATATTAATATTAACATACAAATGAATTACTGGCCTTCCTGGATAACCAACCTCGGGGAACTTCAGGAGCCCTTTATCGATTTCATTGACGCTATGCGGCCCGGAGCACGGAGAACGGCTTCGGAAGTTTATGGGATGAAAGGTATTGTGGCACATTATACAACCGACGTTTGGCACTATACAGAACCATTCGGAGCCATCCGTTATGGAATGTGGCCCATGGGAATTGCATGGAGCTGTCAGAATATCTGGGATCATTATCTTTTTGGCGGTGATCTTAATTACCTTAGAGACAAGTCGTATCCAATAATGAAAGAAGCCGCGGAATTTTGTATCGACTGGCTTACAGAAGATCCACGGACAGGTTTGCTTGTTTCCGGGCCTTCCATCTCCCCTGAAAACAGTTTCAGGATCCCCGGAGGAAGAACCGCAAGCATGGTCATGGGTCCGACTATGGACCACATGATAATAAGAGACCTGCTGCAAAATACAATGGAAGCAGGCAGGGTCCTGGATACAGATAAAAACTTCAGAAAGAAAATAGAAAAGACTCTGGACAAACTTGCACCTGTAAAAACCGGTTCTGACGGACGTATACTCGAATGGCATGAAGAACTTGAAGAAGCCGAACCCGGGCACCGGCATATCTCACATCTTTACGGATTACATCCCGGAAACCAGATTACTTCGCAAAGAAGCCCGGAACTGCTTGAGGCCGCAGGAAAAACGATAGAATACAGGCTGTCTCACGGTGGAGGCCATACAGGCTGGAGCCGCGCCTGGATAATCAACTTCTACGCACGGTTGAAAAACGGCGGGAAAGCATATGAAAATATTGTGGCTCTTATTACAAAATCGACGCTTAATAATCTGTTCGACAATCATCCTCCCTTCCAGATAGACGGTAATTTCGGAGGTACGGCAGGTATTACTGAAATGCTGCTTCAGAGTCATGCCGGGGAGATTGAACTGCTTCCTGCCCTTCCGGAGATATGGAAAACCGGGCATGTACACGGACTTATGGCCAGGGGAGGATTTGTGGTTGATATCGATTGGGAAAACGGCAAGCTGAAACAGGCAACTCTGATATCTAAGCTGGGAAACCCCTTCAGACTTGGTTACCATGGAAAAGTCGTTGAAAATGATGCTGCCCGGCCCGGATCAACATATATCTTTGATGGCAGTCTCAATTTAATTCAACACTGAGTTAAGATCTTTATTCATGTATGAAAATAACTGTTAAAAAATTTGGAAGTTAATGTTATTTATTTCTAACTTTGTGTTAGAATTAATTAACTAATATGCCCGGAAATGAAAAAAGCAATTATCGTTTTTATTGTAGCAGCCCTTGTACTGGTTTCGACAGGGCTATGGATCAGCTCCACATCTGAAGCTTTCAAAACTTTTGATATTCTGAGCTTCGGCGTAATTATCCTTGTCGTCGGTTTTGCTATTTATATAGGATTTCGCAGACTTACGAGTGCGAAGCGTGGTGAACCGACAGAAGATGAGATGTCCAAAAAGGTGCTTCTCCGAACTGCAGCTTGGTCATACTATGTTTCGCTTTACCTTTGGGTGGCCATACTATTCATTAAAGACCGTGTGAACCTTGATACCGAAGAACTTATTGGTGCCGGGATCCTCGGAATGGCACTTTCCTGGGTGATATGCTGGCTCATAGCAAACTTTTATGGAGTGAGAAATGAATAACAGGATCAAAGAGTTCAGGGCAAGGTTCAACCTTACTCAGGATGACCTGGCTAAAAAAGTGAATGTCAGGCGCGAAACAATTGTGTTCCTTGAAAAGAACAAGTACAATCCATCTCTTAAGCTCGCCCATGATATTGCCGATGTATTCAATTCAAAAATTGAAGAAATATTCATTTTTGATTGAATTGTTGAAACAGGTATAGTATTTTTATTTCTTTTCCTTTACGCGGTCAGAAAAATAAACCATACCTGTTATGAAAAAATCGTACTCAGCAATAATCCTGATTATATTTCTGATTTCCTGCTCAGGCGGGAACCTTTCAGATCTCTCTCCCGCTGAGCTTAAGTGTGAGAACCTCATAAATCCTTCCGGAACCCGTTCAGTGCCCGTTTTCGGCTGGATATCAGTAACAAGGCAGAAAGGAAAATCACAAACTTCCTGTCAGATTATTCTTGACGCTGCGCCCTTGAAAAAAGACCAGGAAAACGTCTTGTGGAATTCAGGCAAGATCAATTCAGATGATTCATATTGGCTGACTTATTCCGGTCCCGCGCTTGAACCAGGCCACAAATATTACTGGAAAGTCAGGATTTGGGATGAAAATGATAAGGTTTCCTGCTGGAGCGAAACGGCATCTTTCATAACAGGGCTTTTTGATGAGAGCGACTGGGATGAAGCAGCATGGATCGGATATGAGGATATTCCTGATTCAATGATCCTGGTTCCGGGAATTCACAAAGGAATTAAAATAGAAGGCGATATTGCCAAAAAGAAATCTGTTGTACCATATTTCCGGAAAGAGTTTACACTTTCCAAAAAGGTTGAACGGGCTTTGATTTTCGTCAGCGGCCTGGGGCACTACGAACTCACTGTAAACGGACGAAAGACAAGCGACAGCTTTCTGTCTCCGGGATGGACTGACTATCACAAGACCTGCTATTACAACACCTTTGATATCACTGATCTTCTTGAAACCAGAACCAATACGATTGGTGTATTGGCAGGCAATGGTTTCTATAATATAAACAGGGAGCGTTATTACAAGCTGGTAATAGCCTATGGTGCTCCAAAGCTCTTGTTAAAACTGAAAATCCTTTACAAAGATGGTTCAGAGGAGGTCATAACCACTGATGAATCCTGGAAAACCTCGGCTTCTCCGATAACATTTGCCAGCATCTTCGGAGGGGAAGATTATGATGCAAGGCTTGAGCAGCCTGGATGGAACAGGTCAGTATTCAATGATTACGGCTGGAAGAATGCTGTAAGGGTAAAGGGGCCTGAAGGAATTCTCAGGCCGGAACCCGACCACCCCCTTATGGTGCATGAAACCTTCGATCCTGTATCTGTATTCAGGCCGGATACAGGGATTTATGTTTACGATTTCGGACAAAATGCTTCAGGTATCATTTCTCTTTCAGTAACAGGGAAGGAGGGCTGTGAGGTCAGGCTGAGTCCGGCCGAACTACTTGCCCCCGATTCAACAATAGCACAGAGAGCATCAGGAACGCCGTATTATTTCTCATACACAACCAGGGGAGGTCGTGAAGAAACCTGGAAACCTCGTTTTACCTATTACGGTTTCAGATATCTGCAGGCAGAAGGAGCAGTTCCTGCCGGAATGCCAAACCCTGACAATCTGCCTTTAATAAAAGGTATCAAAATGCTTCACACGAGAAATTCTTCTCCCACTGTCGGAAGCTTTAAGTGTTCAAACGACCTGTTCAATTCGATATATGATCTGATAAACTGGGCCATTAAAAGCAATCTGGCGAGTGTGGCCACCGACTGCCCTCACCGCGAAAAACTTGGCTGGCTCGAACAAACGCATCTTATGGGAAATTCGGTCAAGTATATCTACGACATTCATAATCTTTTTGATAAGATGATCGACGACATGATGGAAGCACAGTGCGAGAACGGACTGGTGCCCAACATTGCACCTGAATATGTGCAGTTTGCAGGAGGCTTCCGCGACTCACCCGAATGGAGCAGTGCATGTATTATTCTGCCGTGGGATCTTTATGAATGGTACGGCGATGCCGCGGCGATCGAAAAAGCCTGGCCGATGATGGAAGCATACATGCGTTACCTTGAATCGATGGCAAAAGATAACATCCTTGAACATGGCCTTGGCGACTGGTACGACCTGGGGCCCAAAGCTCCGGGAGTGGCTCAGCTCACCCCTCTTTCTCTTACTGCCACTGCAATATATTTTTATGATGCAACGCTTATGCACAGGATGTCAGAACTTACAGGGAGAACAGAAGCTGCCATGAAGTACAAGGATCTTGCAGAAAGAATCAAGAAATCGTTCAATGACAAATTCCTCGATCCCGTCACAAAAGTGTATTCAACGGGCAGCCAGACAGCCTATTCCATGCCTCTTTTCTTTGGTATGGTCGATGACAGCATAAAATCCAGTGTGGTAAATAATCTTGTCAGTTCCATCTACGGGAACAACAAATCCCTTACTGCCGGTGATGTTGGTTACCGGTATCTTATCAGGGCCCTTGAGCAGGAAGGATTCTCACAGCTGATTTTTGAGATGAACTGCAGGTCAGATGTTCCGGGTTATGGTTACCAGCTGGCCAAAGGGGCAACAGCTCTTACCGAATCATGGGCAGGACTGACAAATGTATCGAACAATCACATGATGCTGGGTCATCTGATGGAGTGGTTTTACAGCGGCCCCGGCGGGATCCGTCAGGCTCCGGGTTCTTCAGCCTATAAGAATATTATAATTGCACCTGAAATTGTCGGTGACCTTACATGGTGTGAGGCCAGCTACAAAACCATCAGAGGCGAAATAAGAAGCGCATGGAAAAAAGAAGATGACGGTATTTCACTGGAGGTTACAATTCCATCGAACTCAGTTGCAACAGTTGAAATTCCTTCAGACGGACAGGATGCAATAACGGAAAACGGGATCCCCGTAACAGAATCAGGAGCAGTGAAAGTAGCAGGAACACGAAATGGCAGGGTCTTGCTGGAAACAGGCCCCGGGAAATATTTCTTCCACGCAGCCATACCGGCAAAATGAGTATTATGAATCAGCCACAATACCGAATTTTTTTTCTGCGATATATTTGATAAGATCCACCGTTCCGTCAACACCCAGCAAGGAAGAATTAATGCATAAATGATATGTTAAGGGAGATCCCCACTCCTTCCCTGTAAAATAATTATAATAATCCGCTCTTATCTTATCGGTCTTTTCGATTAATGTTTTTGCCTTGTTCTTTGGCAAATCCCGGTGTTCTGAAACCCTTTTTATCCTGTCATCACTGTCGGCATAAATGAAAACATTCAGACATCCGGGATGATCCTTCAGAATATAGTCGGCACAACGTCCGACAAACAGTGCTGATGCCTTGTCAGCAAGCGATCTGATTATGTCGCTCTGTATCCTGAAAAGGGTTTCATTATTCAGGTACCATCCGGTGTACATATCGTCGGTAAGCGATCCTTTCGGGCCCAATATATTTCCGAAAAATGTGAAACGCTTTTTTTCATCTGCCTTTTCAAAAAATTCTTCACCCACACCACTTTCCCTTGAAGCTATTCTGATAAGCTCCTTATCGTAGAAGGATATACCCAGAAGATTGGCAAGCTTATATCCAATTTCACGACCACCGCTACCCAGTTGCCGGCCAATTGTAATTATGTATTTTTCTTTCATGGGCTGAACATTAAAAGGGTTGATGTTCAATTTTGGAATTTCATTTTCCTGTATTGTGCAAAAAGAAGATAAGCTGCAACCAGGCTTGACAAGGTGTCGGAAACAGGAAGGCTCCACCAGACGCCCTTCACTCCCATTATGGGAGGCAGTATAAAAAGAGCAGGAATCAGGAACAGAACCTGTCGGGATAATGACATAAATATGGCTTTACCTGGCAGTCCTATACTCTGGAAGAAATTTGATGTCACCATCTGAAAGCCGACAATCGGGAAAGCCAGCATTACAATCCTGAGCCCGGGAACAATAATTTCCTTCAATTCCCTTTCGCGGGTGAAAGCAGAAGCAACGGCATCAGGAAGAAGCTCACCGATAAGAAAACCAGTACTCAAAACGACGGTTGCCAGAAATATTGTAAGTTTCAGAACCCTGTTAACCCTGTCGTACTGCTTTGCACCATAATTATAGCCGGCAATAGGCTGCATACCCTGGTTAAGACCCATCACTACCATCCCGAAAAGAAAAGCCACCCTGTTGATTATGCCATAAGCTCCCACAGCCAGATCGCCGCCATGCCTTACAAGGCTCTGGTTAATAATTATGATGATGATACTTGCCACCGCATGCATCAGAAAAGGGGCCATCCCAATGGAAATGGAATCCATTACAATTTTACGTTTCAGCCTGAATGACCGTCTGTGAAGGTGGATAAAGTTCTTCCTGTTGCTGAATATGGATATCTGCCATATCAGCATTGATGCCTGCGCAATGATAGTGGCCAGTGCGGCTCCTTTTATGCCCCAGCCAAAAACAAAAATGAAAAGCGGTGCGAGAATAATATTGATAACCACCGTAAAAATGGTTGCCAGCATTGATTTTACAGGATTTCCTGTTGCGCGTAGCATCGCATTGAGCCCGAAATACATGTGAGTAATAATATTCCCCAACGACAGTATCATCATAAAATCATGGGCATAGGGTAAGGTGTCAGGGCTTGCACCAAAAAAACCAAGGATTGGATCAAGAAATATTATTACAACAACAGAATAGGCAGTACCGAGAATACCATTTAATACAAATACATTTCCGAGAATATTGTTAGCCGACTCATAATCCTTCTGGCCCAGGCGGAGCGACATAAGGGTTGAAGCCCCGACACCCACCAGAGAACCGAATGCAGCAGCAATGTTCATCAGGGGAAAGGTTATCGCCAGTCCGGAAATGGCAAGGGCTCCAACCCCCTGACCAATGAAAATGCTGTCAATAATATTGTAGAGCGACGAGGCTGTCATTGCAATAACGGAAGGAATTGCATACTGGAGCAACAGCTTCCATACATTGCCCGTACCTAAAGTTACCGGAGATCCCTTCTGAAACATAAGCGACAAAGATAATTCACTATTTTCAGCAATCCCATTATTCTTCGGACTTTGCTTATTATATTTGTAATCCTCACTCATATATATAATAAACATGATTTAAGCTCTGTTACAGATAACAGTAATCAAGCTTTAATACACCATGAGAACAGTATATTATTTTAAGACGGCTTTTATTTTTTTAGTCATTATTGCCTTTCTGCATTCCTGCAGAAATGGCTCAGGAAAGAGATCAGAAGAAGTCAGCGGAGACAGGCAGCCTGAATCCGTCCGGGAATCAGGAAGCGACGCTCTTCCTGCAGAAGGGAGAGAAGCGGGTAGCATCGATATGAGCCTGTTCCCTACGGCTGTGCTTAATGCCCGCTATATTGCCGATGACAATATCAGGCATCAGCTTGACATAATTTATCCATATTACGGCAGACCTCCGTATAAAACAATAGTGCTGTTTCACGGTGGGTTCTGGATGTCGGGAGACAAGCAGTCGGAAACGGTCGCTCAGGTACTTCAGGCTACAACACAGGGCTACGCAGTTGTCAGTGTCAATTACCGGCTTGCCGGAGAGGTAACCTGGCCCGGCCCCCTGTATGATGCCAAGGCAGCGATACGTTTTCTCAGAGCCAACTCCGGCAAATATCGTCTTGACACTGAAAAAATCATTGTCTGGGGACTATCGTCAGGTGCTCATCTTGCAGCCATGCTTGCGGCAACAAACGATTTAACTGAATATGAAGATCTTACAATGGGAAATCCCAACATGTCAAGTTCTGTTCAGGGCTTGATTTCATGGTACGGGGTCTCAGATATCACAACATTGTCCGATGCGGCTACCAAAGCGGCAAACATGATCATGGGATTTGATGTGCGCAGCGGAGATAAAAGAGCTTCAGAGGCAAGCCCTTTAAATCTTGTGACAAAAAAATTCCCCCCTGCTTTGCTTGTACATGGCACAGCGGATGAGACAGTGCCTTACAGTCAGTCTGTTGAAATGCAGAAAAAAATCAATGAAACAACTGGTGCAAACATTGCGGAACTTAAGAGTTTTGAGGGAGCCGGTCATAATGATCCTGATATCAATACTGCTGAAAACGTGTCTGATAACCTGAATTTTGCCGACCGTATATTATTTGACGGAGAAAATCCATACAGGGGAACCAAATATATTAACTTCAGGTTTATTAAATGAAATCCCCTGTACTGTTCTCCTTGAGTATATCAGGATCCTGATCACGATCTGACTTCAATACTATTAATCTGAAAGATAAAACTATATGAAACCATTTTACTTCCTGTCTGCCGATGACACGATAAAACACTTCGCTACTTCAGACCATGAAGGTCTTTCCGATAGTGAAGCGAGGAAACGACTCGAAGAATATGGCTTTAACCAGCTCGAAGCAAAAGGGAAAAAAAGCTTCCTTCGGATGTTCCTTGAACAGTTTAAAAGCTTTATGATCATCATCCTTCTGATTGCAGCTGCAATTTCCGGCTTCGTGGGAGTAATGGAGGGAGAGGGGCTTCTGGATACCTTTGTCATTCTTGGAATACTTACACTCAATGCCTTCATAGGAGCCTATCAGGAAAAAAAAGCCGAATTATCGCTTCAGGCCCTTAAAAATCTGGCCGCACCTGAAACAAAAGTCATCCGTAACGGATCCGTTCTCGAAATCCCCTCAATGGAACTGGTTCCCGGTGATATCGTCATTCTTGAGACCGGCGATATTATACCTGCCGACATGCGCCTGACCGGGGCGGTGAATCTCAAAATTCAGGAATCAGCAATGACAGGAGAATCTGTTCCGGTTGAAAAACATACCGATCCTCTTGAAGATGAAAATGCAGCTCTCGGCGACAGAGTAAATATGGCTTTCTCGAGCGGTACGGTAACTTATGGAAGAGGAAAGGGAGTGGTCGTCGCCACAGGAATGAATTCTGAAGTTGGGAAAATCGCCAATATGCTTCAGCAGACTGTTGATACTGAAACCCCTATGACCAGACGCCTTGAACATCTGGGAAGGATTCTGGGAACAGCGGCCCTGATAATCTGCGCGGTCATCTTTGTGGTAGGAGTGATATACGGCAATTCTGTCCTCAGCATGTTCATGACGGCTGTCAGTCTTGCCGTGGCCGCAATACCTGAAGGTCTTCCCGCCGTATCCACCATCGTTCTGGCAATAGGTGTGCAGCGTCTTGTGAAACGTAATGCAATAATCAGGACTCTCCCTTCAGTTGAAACACTGGGAAGTGCAACTGTAATATGCTCCGACAAGACCGGGACCCTGACCCAGAACAGGATGACCATAGTGGAGGCATATGTTAACCACCGGAGAGACACCATCAACAGGAACTCTCCCGGAGTCAGTCTTAACAGTGAGGAGGAGAAGCTTCTGATGACGGCTGTTTTGTGTGCCGATGCCACTATGAGAGTTAACGAAGAAGGAGAGAATGAGTTTACTGGCGATCCGACAGAAACTGCTCTTCTCGATTTCGGCATCCTGTACAGTATCTTTAAGGAAGAAGCGGAAAGATCATTTCCCCGTGTGGCTGAGATCCCCTTCGACTCGGAAAGGAAAAGAATGACCACAATAAACAAAATGACAGACAACAGCTTCCGCATAAATACCAAGGGAGGACTGGAAGAAATACTGAATGTCTGTAACCGTATAGTCATTTCTGGAGAAGTGAGAGAGCTGACAAAAGAAGATATCGGCCTGATCAGAGAATCGAATGAATCTATGGCTAATTCCGCACTGCGTGTTCTTGCCATGGCATACAAAGACCTGTCGCAGAAGCCCGGCAAAATAAACACCGGAGAGATTGAAAAAGACCTAATCTTCACAGGCTTCCTGGGTATGAGAGATCCGGCCCGGGCAGAAGTCAAAGATGCCGTTGCCAGATGCAGCACGGCGGGAATAAGACCGGTAATGATAACAGGCGATCACAAGGCTACTGCAATGGCTATTGCCAGGGAGACAGGCATCCTGCGTGAAGGCGACCTGGCCATAACAGGATCTGAGCTTGAACTTATTGAAGAAGAGGAGTTCCGCCGCAATGTATCACGGTATTCAGTTTATGCACGTGTTGCTCCTGAACATAAGGTAAGAATAGTGAAAGCATGGCAGAGCCATAATGAAATAGTTGCAATGACCGGCGACGGAGTAAACGACGCCCCGGCTCTCAAACAGGCCGATATAGGAGCTGCCATGGGCATTGTTGGAACCGACGTTGCCAAAGGAGCCGCCGATATGGTTCTTACCGACGATAATTTCGCCACAATAGTATCGGCGGTTGAAGAAGGCAGAAGAATTTATGATAACATCCTGAAGGCTATTCAGTTCCTGCTATCGACAAATGTGGGTGAGATCTTCTTGCTGCTGATAACGGCAATATTCAACTGGGGTACCCCCCTGTTACCTATTCACATACTGTGGATCAACCTGGTAACCGACTCCCTGCCTGCACTGGCCCTGAGTGTCGATCCTCCTGAGAGTAATATAATGAACAGGAAACCAAGAAATTCGAAAAGAGGTTTTATGACACGCGGAATGGTATGGAGAATAATGTATCAGGGAATTATGGTGGGAGCCATCCCCCTGATTGCATTTATGATAGGAAAAAGAGACGGAGGTCTGATACTTGGTCAGACGATGGCTTTTGCCACTCTGGCTTTCTCCCAGCTCATTCATGTGCGGAATCTTCATTCAAATTCAAGATCCTCGCTTTCCATCAGCCCATTGAAGAATAAACCCCTTATCGGAGCTATCTTTGTCTCGGCTGCCCTTGCACTGCTTGTACTTATCATCCCTCCTGTACGTGATGCATTCAGCTTCACGGAGATGGACAGCAAACACTGGCTTATGGTACTTCTGATGTCTTTCATACCCATACCGGTGGTGGATATTTTCAAGTTGCTGGGGATCAATGGAACAAAAAATGACAATTAATTCATTCTTAAGACATATGATACTCTGATAAATTCATTATTAATATATATCCGGTTTTGGTTCTTTTCAAAAAAAAAAGAAAACTGACTATCAGGAATGATTAATAATATAGTTAAAGACGCTTGAAAATCAATTGTTTTACCCCACTCCCGGGGTGAGTATGTGGTGAAAAACTGGCACGATGACTGACCTTAAGACTGTATCGCGATCCAGTTTATATTAATGGTGAACAGCATAATAGCCAGAGTAAAAGCACCGGGAGATAATTTAATATAATTATTTCACATGAAAAAAGTACTTACTTATACCGGCTATATTCTGCTCATTCTTCTGGTGGGATACATGCTTTACAGGTTCAACTATATCCTTATCTGGATTATTATTGCGGCTATGCTGTCATTTATTGGCCAGCCGGTGGTTCATCTGCTCGACAGGATAAGAATAAGGAAACTCCGCATGCCAAGACCGCTTAGTGCACTTCTTGCATTGTTTGTTATTGTTATTGTTCTGGCCGGACTGTTCGCAGTCTTTGTCCCTCTTATTATAAAACAGGCTCAGAACATATCATCCATCGATATAAACCTGCTTAACCAGAACCTGCAGGGTCCGCTTCTGTGGCTCGATAAAACACTGAACTCTGTAGGGGCAATTCCCGAAGGAATTACAGTAGAAGAATTCCTGCTAGAAAAAATAAAAACCGTGGTCAATATCAGCAGCGTGGGAAATGCAATAGGAAACTTAATCAGCGCTGCAGGTAACATCTTTATCGGATTGTTCTCAATATTGTTTATTTCCTTCTTCTTCCTCAAGGATGATACACTTTTTCAGGAGGGACTTCTTCTCTTCATACCTCCTAAACATCATGAAGCAACACTGAAAGTTGTCTCAGAATCAAAATCATTGCTGATCCGCTATTATCTGGGAGTTTTGCTTGAGGTTCTTGCAGTTACAACCCTCATAACCCTTGGACTTAAAATATTCGGGATCAGGAATGCCCTTTTAATCGGATTTTTTGCAGGAATAATGAATATTATACCCTACATAGGTCCAATTATCGGTGGATTAATTGGTATTTCCCTGGGTGTTATTTCGATGCTTACGACAGGAGCCTATGGTGACCTTCTTCCTGCAGTGCTTAAAATTGCAGGGACACTCATAGCTGTCAATATGATCGACAATAACATTCTGGTCCCGGTAATATATTCCAGGAGCGTAAAGTCCCACCCTCTTGAAATTTTCCTTGTAATCATAATCGGAGGAGGTCTGGCAGGGCTCGTCGGAATGCTCTTTGCCGTTCCCGTTTATACACTTCTCAGGGTTATTGCCAAAGAGTTCTTCAACAACTTCAGGGTGGTCAGAAAACTTACCGACCAGATAGACCAGCAATAAAAAAATATTATATTTAACTCCTTAACTGACCTGTTTCATCTTGCCAGACCGCATATGAAATAACCTATATCACTTATCTGATGAAAATATTGCTTACAGGTGCAGATGGACTTTTCGGAAGTAACCTGGTCAGATTACTGATTCAAAGAAGACATTCTGTAAGTGTCCTGCTTTATAACAAATCTGCGTCGGCAACCATTAACGATCTGGATGTGGAGCGTTATTATGGTGATGTTCTTGTACCGGAGACCATCGATAATGCTTTAAGTTGTTGTGATGCTGTTATCCATGCAGCCGCTTTGACAAACATCTGGCCGGACAGATCTGAGCTCGTGAGAAAAGTTAACATTGAAGGTACCCGGAATGTCATTGACTCTGTTCTGAGAAATAAAATAAACCGGATGATTTACATTGGCTCCGGAAGCTCAGTGAACAGCTCTGATGCAGGTCATGATAACAATACTTTTCCTGGTGCCCGTTTCGGGCTTGATTATATTGATTCTAAATTCGAAGCCCTTAACCTGGTTATGGACGCAGTAAAAAACAGGGGACTTCCGGCGCTGGCTGTCCTTCCTACTTTTATGATCGGACCCTACGACTCACAACCTTCTTCAGGAAAAATGATCCTCCAGGTTGCAAAAGGGAGGATGAAATTCTTTTCCGGTGGCGGAAGGAACTTTGTCTACGTCAATGATGTCGCAACGGCGGTTGCAAACAGTCTTACCGGGGGCACTATCGGCAAATACTACATTGCCGGCAACGAGAATATTACCTACAGGGAATTCCTGACAAAAGCTGCCGGCATCCTGAAGAAACCCGCACCGGTGATCGCAGTTCCAGACTGGTTGATAAAAACCGTCGGAAGACTAGGATCATTCTACGGAAATATTTTTCGGCGTGAACCTCTTTTAACTTACAGCATGGCATGTATATCATGTGAAAAACAATATGTTAATTCGGATGATGCCGTTAATGAACTTGGAATGCCGCAAACAAACATAGAAACCGCCATCAGGGAGTGCTATGAGTGGTTTATTGATAATAATTACCTGAAACAGTAATGATTTTACTAAATGCTTTAAATGTCGACCTTTCTCTGAAAGTTGGTAATGCCGAAACTATTATCCCCCTTGCGCTTGCCACTTCCGGATTCATCATTTACTGGTTCACTGCGCTTTCAGGTAAAATCAAAGACCGGTTTTATGCCAGATATGAAAATGACAGGGCATCAGTAAATTACTTTATTTTCACCCGGATCTTTGGTTTTATGTTCCTTGGTGCAATCCCGATAACAATATGCCTTGCAACTCTAAAAGATTATCCGTTAAGCTATTACGGCCTTTCTTTCAGGACTGACACCCTGCTTCTGACACTGATAAGTACTGCCGCCCTTGGACTTATAGTCTTTCCGCTGGCCCTTATAAGTGCCAGGAAGCCAAAAAACCTTGCTAATTACCCGATGATCAGGGCAAGAGTTTGGACCCCTGAGACTGTTATGATAACTATTGCGGGCTGGGCCATCTATCTATTCGGATATGAGCTGTTGTTCAGGGGGATCCTGCTGATGCCCCTTGCTGATAATATCGGTGTGTGGCCGGCAATACTTGTCAACGTAGCTTTCTACTCGGCAACACATGTTCCCAAGGGGCTTGAGGAAACCGTTGGAGCCATACCCCTGGGACTGGTGCTGTGCATAATCACTCTTGCAACAGGAACTATATGGACTGCATTCCTTGTTCACCTTATTATGGCAGTGACCAATTGCCTTACAGCGATGAAATATCACCCTGAGATTGAATACCTCAGGAAAAAGAAATGATGAAGGAAATGAATTTTGAAGGTAAAGTTGCCGTAATAACGGGCTCAAGCAGGGGAATTGGAAAAGGCACAGCCCTGGTCCTTGCCGCGAGAGGTGCCGCTGTAGTACTGAACGGAAGAAATGAAGAAAGACTGGCTGAAACTGAAAAGATCATTAAAGAAATTAACGGTAATGTTTTTTCCGTTTGTTGTGATGTATCAACCACTGAAGGAGGAAGGTTTTTGATAGAAGAAGCCATCAGGGTCTTTCACAGGATCGACATCCTGATCAACAATGTCGGGGTTTCGATGAGAGGTAATTTCGCCGATCTCAATCCTGAAGTAGTCCGCACCATTTTTGAATCAAATATCCTGGGTACAACCAATCCCTCAATTCCGGCAATGAAATATCTCAGGGAATCAAAGGGAAGTATTGTATTCATTTCGAGTGCAGCCGGAATAAGAGGTCTGCCTCATCTTTCAGCCTATTGTGCATCGAAAATGGCACTGCGTGCATTTGCTGAATCGATACGTATCGAAGAAGCCGGCAGCGGGATCCATACAGGCCTGGTACTGGTCGGATATACCGAGAATGAAAAAGACAAGGAAACAATAGCTTCCGACGGGTCGAGACGTTTTCTGGCCCCCCGGTCAGGCAAAGGTGTGAAAACGATCGAATCAGTGGCAGAGGGTATTATCCGCAACATCTCCAAAAGGAAATTTATCACTATTCTGTCTGCCGAAGGAAAACTCAATGCATTTTTCCAGAGGTTATTTCCGGGGCTTGTTGAATATGTGATACTGAAAAACCTGAAGAAATTCGAGGCAAGAAACGCTTAGCACCTTAAACTGAACAGGTCTGCGGTATCACCGGTATTATTTCATGATTCAATACTTCCTGAGAAGGTCGAGCAGTTGCCGGTCAAGCTTGTGTCCGTACCAGTCAGCGTATTCTATGTCCTTTCTGCCTGAATCGAGAATCCCGAAATCGCCCCTGAAATTCCAGAGCGCATAGCCGATGCCGGCATCCGTAAGGATATCGAGCACATCATCAAACCAGGCCAGGAAGACATTATGTGGAGTGTTTTTCCAGCAGCCGCATTCCCCACAATGAACACCAACACCCTTGTTTTTAAGGTCTATCCAGGGGCTGTACAAGTCTTCAAGGCTTTTTCTGTCATAGTATTTGCCTCCCATGGTCCCCGGCCATACCGGTAAAGGAGCTTTTGACGGGTCTTCCCATACCCAGGGTGCCTGGTAATGCGAAATGGCAGAAGGATAATAACCCCGGCAGCTCTGGCCTAATTTCAGGTCGATCAGCTCGGGCGTGACGTTGTTTCCCACGTTATTACCATCGGCAATTATGATTCTCTCAGGATTCTCTGTCCTGATCGCCTTTGCAGCTCCCTCTGCAACAAGCCTGTAGGTTGAACCCGGCACAGGACCCTTCTTTGCGTACTGATCATTCATATCTTCAATATATGCCGGCTCATTAAGCAGATCAAAACTGAGATGAAGGGGAGAAACATTTTTAAATCGCTTCGCCCACATACCCCAGTGATAAAAGAAAGCATCCTGAGCTTCTTTGTCCTTCCACAGGTTGAATGGTTCATTAAACCCGGCGTTAATACAGTATCCGGGGCCCCGGTGCAGGTTAAGGCTGACATGAAGGCCGTATTTGACCGCGGTAAATACAAGTTTTTCAATTTCGTCCAGCACCTGCTCGTTCATGCTGCAGACTTCCTCTTTTTTAATATCCCGCGACCTGTCGAATGAAAGGTAGGAAGGATAGGCCATCGGGATCCTTACAAAATCAAAGCCCCAGTCCATCATCCATTTCAGATCATCTTCTGTGGTTTTATTTCGTCTTTCAGGACTTGGAGGAGCAGGAGAAAAATAATCCAGAAGGTTGAAGCCCTTCCAAGCTGGAAAAATATTCTTAACCGGGGGCTTCCCGGCGGTCAAAGCTGCCGTTCCGGTCATAGTTATTGCGGTGGCAGCAATTGACGTATTCCTGATAAAGTCTCTTCTGTTAATTTTCATTTTCCCGTCAGTGATGTCATGAACTGAATAAAAATAAGTTAATCTCAGCGACTATGCAAGATCGGAATATTTATATACATCTTTAAAGAAATTTAACTATTGCATAATAATCAAATCCCTGATTCAGTCGCAAAATTCATACTTTTATATCATCTTAAACACCATTCTGATGAAAAAGAACCTGATATCATTTTTCCTTACGATGCTGATGGTCATATCAGCCACAGATGCCTGTTCAGCACAGAGAAAATCCAGAACTGCTGTCCTCCCCCCGCCTCCCCCGCCTGTTCCTGTTTTCGACAGCTCAAGGGTTGAGGCTATGATAAAGGATAAAACCCTTTTTTACAATGTAAGACATTACGGAGCTAACGGCGACAGCGTAAGTCTCGATACTGATGCAATAAACAGGGCGATTGATGAAGCAGCAGCTTCAGGTGGCGGAACCATTTATTTCCCGGCAGGTAATTACCTCAGCTTTTCAATCCGCCTGAAAAGCAATATCACCCTGTTCCTCGACAACGGCGCCAATCTTATCGCTGCTGTGCCCGAACAGGGGAAGCCCGGATTTGATCCTCCCGAACCTAATCCTACCGATATGTACCAGGATTTCGGTCACAGCCACTGGCATAACAGCCTGATCTGGGGGGAAAATATCGTGAACATTGCAATTGTTGGACATGGCTGGATAATAGGCACTTACGGGCTGACACGTTCAGGCAGGATGACCCCGGGCCTGGGCAACAAAGCCATAGCCCTGAAACTTTGCCGCAATGTCATCCTGAAAGACTTCACTGTTCTTCAGGGCGGCCACTTTTGTCTGCTTGCCACCGGTGTTGACAATATGACCATCGACAATGTAAAGCTCGACACCAACCGGGACGGATTCGACATCGACTGTTGCAGTCATGTGCATATTTCAAACTGTAGTGTCAATTCGCCCTTTGACGATGCAATAGTCCTTAAGAGTTCTTACGGTCTGGGTTTTGCCAGAATGACCGAAGACGTCACCATTACAAATTGCTCTGTGAGCGGATTCGACATAGGTACTTTCCTGGACGGAACTTACCAGAAACAGAATTATAACCGTGTTCCCGACAGGGGTGTTGTGACTGGCAGGATTAAATTCGGCACCGAGTCGAACGGAGGATTCAGAAATATCACCATATCAAACTGCACTTTTGAATTCTGCCGCGGACTGGCGCTGGAGACTGTCGACGGCGGGATACTTGAAGACATAACCGTGTCTAACATTACAATGCGCGACTGCCAGGGGGCTCCATTCTTTCTGCGCCTGGGAGCAAGGATGAGAGGTCCGGAAGGAACACCCGTCGGAAAACTCAGACGGATCAATATCAGCAACGTGGTTGCCTACAACCAGAATCCCGATTATGCATCGCTGGTACTGGGTATCCCCGGTTACGATGTTGAGGATGTAAAGATCCGCGATATCTTCATTCTGGTAAAGGGAGGTGCTTCCAGGGAGCAGGCTGCCCTGGTGGTCCCCGAGAAGGAAAATTCATACCCCGATCCGCAGGAGTTTGGTAAAATGCCGGCTTACGGCTTCTTCATAAGACATGCCAGGAATATCGAACTGTCAGATATCGAACTGAAGCTTGAGAATGACGATGCCCGTCCGGCTTTTATTCTCGAAGATGTGAAGGGAGCGACATTTATCAATGTCAAAGCTTCAAAAGTACAGGACATCCCGTCGTTCATACTGAAGGATGTAACTGATTTCAGGACTATACATTGCAGCCCCGTACCCGACAGGACTATTTCTAAAACTGCAGCGATGAAGTTGTAAGACTGAAAACATGTCTGCATACTTTGCGGTTATTTATTCAGAACAGAACCGGGGGCAAGATGCACCACATCTTCAGTCCTTAACGGACTGAGGCAGGGAGGACAGAATCAGAATCTGGTCAGACAGCTGGTCAGAATGCTGATACAAATCCCATGTTTACTTTTCCGTACGAGGGGCCGTTGAATTTCCAGGTGAATTCCGTCACAACACGCAGGTTGCGCCTTACCAGGTAACCTGCATGCAGAGTTGCTCCCGTATAGTCAATTTCGTCATAATCGGAATCAACCCAGTTGAAAAGTCCTGTAAGATACCATTTGCTCATGTCTCCTTTAGGAGAGAAGATCACTTCTGCGAGTCCCCCCTGGGTGAAAACATCTTTGATCTTCGCACCGTCCGACTCGCGGAACACATCTGAATCCGTCCTCCTGACATACTGAAGGCTGACAACGAATTTGTCTTCATGGTTAAAGACCAGGTCAGGACCGCACATTCTCACTTTGCTGTTAAAGAGGCCGAGAGTGTCCGTAAGTTCTTCCCTGCCGTAATACCTGAAGAAACCTATGGAAAATTTTTCTCCTATAGCCTGATTTATCTTGAACATGAAATTCTTGTACTTATCCTTGTCGAAAAGATATCCGGGGCCTGATTCTCCTATACCGTTTCCGTTTATCACCTCAGCCACAAGGGTGGTACCAGTCTTCGCAATATCTTTCTCAAGGATGATACCCCTGTCATACTTCAGGTCAGTTGTAGAATTCCCCGGGGCCACAGAATAGATCTTATAGGGTTCAAGAGTATATCTCAGTTCCCCTTTGAACAGGGGGTCGGAAACAGCAAATTGTCCTATTGAAAAATTCACTCCTGTTCCGAAAAGATCGTTGACCATAATAAAAGCATCTTCTATACCTGCTATTGAGCCTCTTTCGTTAAAGAAGAAATAAAAATAATAGGAGATCTTGTCTGAAATCTCTCCTCCTGAGATCAGTTTCAAAAGAAAGGGAGATGCAAAATCAGGCGAACCTGCATCGTTGAAGTTGTAGGTTGCATGACCGTCCATTCGCAGTGCTACAGGAAGTTCTCTGAACAGAGACAGGCGGTCATCGCCAACGGGGATAAAGTACCTGGGCGATTCATATTCCGTCAGCCTGAAACCGTTTCCTGCAAATTCCTCTCCAAATGCCTTAAGTCTTGGCATTGCAGGAGCATGACATACCTGACAGCTGATCTGATATTTGCGTGCAAACGCTGGTATGGCTTCCAGATCGGGTTTGGAAACCACCAAGACAAAGACAATCAGAAAGACTGTCATGGGAAAACCGGTATACTTTTTCATAATGTCAGCTTTATAATATTGTTGATCAAGGCAATATATTGACCGTTGTGAAGTGTTCATTTACAAGTTTTATCTCCGATTCGTCGGCGGGGACCTTAAGCAGGTCGGCAACAGGTTTGACAAGAAGCTGGTAATTCATCACGGCTTTAACTGTCATTTCTCCCGGGGCAATATCGAAAGGAAGTCTGAAAGTGAATTTTTCCACCTTTGTTTCTCTCGGGCCAATTCTGTAATCGACGCCGAGGCTGGCAGTGTTCCACTGCATCATGGTCATCCTTCCTTCCGGATCGAAATAGGGCATCCGGTATATCCTGTCACCTTCAGGGACTCCGTCGCGCTGAACGCCTTTGAAATCAGGAATCCCGAGAGGAACGCCCATATCCTGGTATGCAAGGTAGTCGCCTGCAATAGTGTATTCCTCACCTTCAAATCCTTTCTTGTCGACTTTCAGATGAAAGACTTTTCCTTTTGCATCTGTTGCCTCAACATGAAGCCATGCAATACGGTCTTCGACAGACCCGGTGGGAAATTTATGACCTGTCTTCTGATTGAAAAGGGCAACCTGGAAGACAATGGTTTCGCCGGGTTCGGCTTCACGTAAGTCGGGTTCCACCCTCAGCTCGATTGTGCCTCTTACCTTTCCCGGGTCATGACCTCCGTGGAACAGATGCAGTCTTGCATCGTCGTAAGGTCTGGTCATGATCGCATTGAGATATACCCCTCCTTTTGGCATATGACAATCCTGACATCTGACATTTTCTTTCGCATAAGGACCTTCCTTCCATTCAAGCTGAGTACTTTTAACCCATACATCGTAGGGGCTCTTTTCATTGTGACAGTTGCCACAGAACTCTGTAGTCTTGTAAAAATCACTGGTGACTATCTTGTGTGCCGGCGATTCGACACCAGGTACTCTTACTGCATATTTAGTCATTCCCGGTTCCAGAATATAGGAAAAGTTATACGCAGGATCTGTACGTGATCCCTGAATAAGATGACAGGCTTCACATGATACCGACTCGTTAGCCATGCTTTTCTCCGCCGGCCTGGGGGGAGGGAATTTCTTTTCACTCATATATGCCAGCGGAGTATGACAACCATTGCACCCGTCGACAGCTTCTTTCAGATCCGGCTTTGCTTCCGAATGTCTTACGGCCAGGTCAAAATACTCGATCTCATCCCAGTGATGCGTGTATGCCTCCGACATCATCGCCTGAGACCACTGCTCATAGGTTCCCGGATGACATGAACGGCATTTTTTCGAGGACTCGAAATCCTTATATGAATATCTGCTCTTGAGATTATCTTCTGCTACTCTACCCGATATTGCAAATGCCGATAATACAAACATTGCAAACAGAGACGGGATAACATAATAAAGGAACAGGGGATTCTTTAGCTTTTCCATATGACGTCAGGTTTGAAGGCTCCAAAAGATAATAAAAAAGAAGCCATATCTAATAAAGTTAAGAAAAATTTTAATTTGTCAGATGAAAAACATAACAATTGCCTTAATTTTAACATTTAAGCTTCCGTACATATTCATTATTTTATATGACTATCAGGAATGATTAATAATGTATCCAAAGACGCTTGAAAATCAATTGTTTTACCCCATCCCCAGGGGGAGTCAATTGATTTTCTTCGCTCCCCTTGGGGCCGGGGTAAACGAAGAACCGGAGCGAAGCGGAGCTCGACGAAGTCAAAATCAATGGAGTTTTATGTACGATTCCTGACACTCATATTATTTAATTTTCAAACCATATCGTTATGAAAAAATTTTTTGACACAGGAACCCTGCTGGTAGTGATGACAACTTTAATCCTGTTCATACTGGCTCTCTTCACAAAAGGATTAACACACGACATACTGCTTGAGGCCGGAGTTTTTTTGATTTCAGTCAAGTTGATAATGATGGCTTACAAGACTAACATTTTCTACCAGGATATTTCGCAGAACCTGACCCGGATTCATGAACAGCTTAAAAATTTACCCGATTCGTAAATAGTAACATCGTTAAAAGATGTTAATAAATTAAAGATATATTTGCAGAGGTCAGTGCTGTGAATATCTGATTTTATTGTTTTACAGCTTCAAATTCCGGCTCTGGCCCGGGGATATAAGTTTTACCCGGTATATCGTTGAAATTTAAATAATTAATTCTTTATGCTACAGCTTTATAACAGCCTTTCGTTCGACATCAGCAAGCTGGTAACTAAAGCCTACAGCACATCTTTTTCGCGTTCAGTAAGTTTTCTTGACCGCGAAATACGTGATGCGATTTATAGCATATATGGATTTGTGAGGCTTGCCGATGAAATAGTAGACACCTTTCATGACTTTGACAAACACCTGCTTATCAGGGAGTTCGAGGATGATTTCTACAGATCACTGCAGGATGGGATAAGCCTGAATCCCGTTCTGAATTCATTCCGCTTAACCGTTAAGAAATACGGAATCGACGACAGCCTTATCCAGGCTTTCCTGAAGAGCATGAAACTTGACCTTCAAAAGCTTGAGCATAGCACAAAGGAAGAGACCGATGAATATATATACGGTTCGGCTGAAGTTGTAGGGCTTATGTGCCTGAAGGTCTTTGTAAACGGTGATGAGGCAATGTACCATGAACTGGAAAATCCTGCCAGGAAACTTGGCTCGGCGTTCCAGAAAGTCAACTTCCTCCGGGACCTGAAAAATGACACGCAGGATCTTAAACGTCAGTATTTTCACAACCTTGCCGGAAAGGATTTCACTGAACAGGTAAAAACTGAAATCATCAATGAGATCGAAGAGGACTTTTCCTCATCAGTCGGAGGAATGAAAAAGCTACCCGGGAATGCACGACTTGGTGTATTAATTGCATATTATTATTACCTGAGCCTGCTCAGGAAGATCCGCCGGACACCTGCTGACGGACTTCTTCAAAAAAGGATAAGGATAAATGATTCTGTCAAACTGCTGCTTCTTTTAAAGGCCCTGATTGCCAACCGCTTAAATATTATCTGAAAAATGAAAGAGCCCCGGGTCATTCTCGTTGATGAATATGACAACCCGACCGGTGAAACAGGCAAGATGGATGCTCACCGTAATGCCTTGTTGCACAGGGCTGTATCGGTATTTATTTTTAATACCCGGGGAGAGTGGATCCTTCAGCGCAGAGCTTTCGGCAAGTATCATTCAAAGGGCCTCTGGACAAACACCTGCTGCACACATCCTGCTCCAGGTGAAGACAACATGAAAGCAGCCAGAAGACGCCTTAAGGAAGAAATGGGAATCACAGCAGAACTACAAGAGCTCTTTTCATTCATATACCGCGAAAATCTCGACAATGACCTTACGGAATATGAACTGGATCATGTATTCTTCGGTGTTACCGACAGTATTCCTGCTATAAACAGGGAAGAAGCCGAAGAATGGAAAGCAATAAATTTCAGCGACCTGCATGACGACATATCCGCGAATCCTTCAGCCTATACCTGCTGGTTCAGGAAAATTTACCTGAAAGTGAACGAAAGTGCCGTTAAAATAAATCCGGAAAAATGAAATTCCTTAACTCCCTGAAGGAAAACGAAGTAAGGAAATTCATCCTTATACTGTATTCCGTCGGTGTGACAGGAATTTTTATCCCTTTCACCCGTGAATTATTCATATTCCTCACCCCTCCTGTCCTTATTTTAAGTACCATCCTGCTCGGTCTGTTTCACAGACCGGGCTATAGTGCCGGTACCATTATTGTCTTTGTAGTGATCTTTCTTGCCAGTTTCGGAGCTGAGATTGCCGGGGTTCAGACAGGAGTGATCTTCGGTCAGTACAGTTATGGCCGGGGTCTTGGACCTAAACTTGCAGGAACACCCTTGCTGATAGGAATAAACTGGGTTCTCCTTGTCTATTGTTCGTATGTGATCATCGACAGGATTCCGGCAGGCAAAATAATGAAACTTACCGGTGCTGCCGCCCTTATGGTAATTTACGACATCGTAATGGAACAGGTTGCACCCTCAATGGACATGTGGACCTTTGAGGGAGGCAGTCCCCCTCTCAGAAATTACATATCATGGTTCATTCTGGCTTTCCTCTTTCATGCCTTATTGAGGATTTCCGTAACCAGGGTGACAAATAAAATCGCACCTGTTATTTTCTGGTGTCAGCTGTTGTTCTTCATCATCCTTTTCTTCTTCTTTAAAATAACTAAATGATATACAGGGCATCACATCATTTTTTCCTATATCCGTTTTTCCGCTTCTATTCTGTCTGGAAAACGCGGAGAAACTTTCGGGAGGTTAAGCTGACTGGTGACTTTGACGACCGGGGATTGCCGCTGCTGGTGATCTCCAATCATTTCAGCTGGTGGGATGGCTTCTGGACTGTTTACCTGAATGAAAAGAAGTTTCATCGACTGTTCCATTTCATGATGCTTGAAGAACAGCTTTTGAAAAATATGTTCCTTAATAAAAGCGGAGGATATTCCGTGAAAAAAGGATCACGCAGTATAGCTGAGACTATAAGCTATACGACAGAGCTTCTTCGTGACAAAAAGAATATGGTTCTCATGTTCCCCCAGGGAGAGATACTGTCGATACACACCCCGGAATTGAGATTTGAAAAAGGGATAGAACATATCATCAAAAGATGCAGTTCGGAAATACATATCCTGTTTCTCGTAAATCTCATTGATTATTTCTCATGGGCTAAACCCTCACTTTTCATGTATTTCAGGGAATATAAGGGGGAAGACCATAGTACAATAACACTTGAGAACGCATATAACAGATTCTATTCGGAGTGCAGGATGAAAAATATAAGCATTAAAGGAGCCTGATGATAATTGTTGCCTGCATAATATTGGCTTTCACCCTGGTTCAGCTGTTGGTCGCCCTTATGAACCTTCTTCCGGGGGCATCACTGCCACAAGCTGAAGATATGCACAATGAAAGGGTGTCGGTGCTCATCCCTGCGAGAAACGAGGAAAGCAACATCAGGACCCTTCTTAATGACCTTCTTAAACAGCAATACAAAGACATCGAAATAATAGTGTATGACGATCAGTCTGATGATAATACCACCGCTACAGTAAAGGAATTGGCTCTTACCGAAAGCAGGATATTCCTCCTGTGCGGCGGATCGCTTCCCGATGGATGGCTCGGAAAGAACCACGCCTGCCATGTTCTTGCTCAAAAAGCGACGGGCAGGTATCTCCTTTTTCTGGATGCCGATGTCAGGATCAGTGACAACACCATCGGCAAAGTGGTTGCGCTCGCAAAAAAACACCGCATTGCACTTATTTCAATTTTCCCGAAACAGGTTATCGTTTCTCCTGGTGAGAGGATAACGGTCCCGAACATGAACTATATTCTGCTTACCCTCCTTCCGCTTATTCTCGTAAGAAGATCGTGGTTCTCATCACTGTCAGCTGCCAACGGACAGTTTATGTTTTTCGATAGCGGGGTTTACAGGATCCACCAGCCACATCTTCTTATGAAAAAAGAAAAGGTTGAAGACATCTTCATTGCACGTTATCTTAAAAAGATGGGTTACAAAACAGCCTGCCTTACAGGTGATGAAGGTATTGCCTGCAGGATGTACAACGGATTCCGGGAAGCTGTGAGTGGCTTCTCTAAAAATGTTATAGCCTTCTTCGGGAGCTCCTTCACCGCCGCCGTTCTTTTCTGGCTGATAACCACATTTGGATTTATTCCTGTCTTGTATTCCTTTCCTCCGTCGCTCATCTGCGTATATTTCGGAGCTTATATACTTACCCGGATATTCGTCTCGGCAGCCAGCCGCCAGAATATATTCTTTAACCTTATATTCATTATACCACTGCAACTTTCAATGGGTTTTTTCATCTATAATGCATTTATTAACAAACATTTCAGGAAATTTCAATGGAAAGGGCGAAATATAGCTTAATAAGTTTGCTGTTGCTGTTTTTCCTGTGCTCAGCTCTTCCTGCAGGGTACAGGACAGAAATATACAGTGCCTATGTTAATGACAGGATGGACAACTGGAAGACCGTAATAGACAGGATGCAGGGAATATCAGGTAAATCAGATGACCTGATACTCGAACTGGTCAACTACCAGTATGGATATATCGGATATTGCATAGGTAACGACAAAAAGAGTGAAGCACGAAAATATCTCGACCTGGCACAAAAGAACATCGATCTGCTAGAAACCAGAAAGTATAACCTGTCGATGGTAAACGCTTATAATGCAGCATTCTGTGGTTTCAGAATTGGAATGAACGTCCTCACCGCTCCCATTAACGGAGTCAGAAGCATGGAGTATGCGAAAAAAGCCCTCGAACTCGACGATGAAAATTATCTCGGCTACATTCAGTATGGCAACATACAATTTTACATGCCAAAATCTTTCGGAGGCTCAAAACAGGAAGGCATAAAGTACTTTCTCAAAGCAAGGGAAATACTCGAAAAAGACAGCAGCAATCTTAAAGAGAACTGGAATTACCTGTCCCTGCTGGTTGTGACCGGACAGTCATACTATTATATTAATGATTACGAATCGGCCAGGAATATATATGAGAACATCCTTAAAATTGAGCCTGAGTTTACGTACGTGAAAGATGAGCTGTACCCTCAGCTTCTCAATAAGATGAATATTGTAAATAACTGATCATAAACATAATAATATTATAATGGCAAAAAAAGTACTGATTGCAGGGGCAGGTCTGGGAGGCCTGGCCACAGGTCTGAGGCTCGCTAAAAAAGGTTACAGTGTTGAAATCCTTGAAAAGAACGGCAAGGCCGGAGGCAGACTTAATCAGCTTAAAAAGGACGGTTTCACCTTCGATACGGGACCCAGTTTCTTCGCTATGTCGTATGAGTTTACCGATTTCGCAAAAGAATGCAATATTACTCTGCCTTTCAGGTATTACAGCCTCGACCCGCTTTATACGGTAAGCTTCCGGAACAGCGATAAAATATTTCATCTCTATAAGGACCTGCATAAGCTGGCTGCAGAATTCCGGGATGAGGAACCCGGCTTTGAACAGGCCATGAGGAAATACCTCGACAAATGCCGGAGACTGTATCATGATACGAACGTGGTCATCAAAAACAATTACGATTCACTGCTTCACTATGCCCTTACCCTTCCCCGGGTAGGCCCCGCCCACATCGGAACTCTGTTCAGAAGCTTCTGGACTCAGGTGTCACGTTATTTCAATTCAAATGAAGTCCGTGAGATAATTTCACTTGTGGCCTTCTTCCTGGGAAGAACTCCATTCGATACTCCCGCAACCTACACCCTCCTGTCATACACCGAATTTATGCACGACGGATATTTTAACGTGGAGGGAGGCATGTACAAAATAATTGAAGGTATTCTAAGCGAACTGGAGAAGGAAAATGTAAAGATCAGCTACAATACCGAAATAGTAGATTTCGTGGCTGAAGGCAATAAACTCAAGTGTCTTGTCGACAGTGAAGGCAAAAAGTGGGAAGCCGATCTGATGATAATAAATGCCGATGCCGCAGTGTTCAGGGGGAAAATTTTCAGGCGTCCTGAATTCTCCGACGAAAAGCTCGACAAGATGGAATGGACCATGGGCTCTCTGACCATATACCTAGGAATTGATCGTAAACTCCCTGACATACAACATCATAACTATTATCTGGGGACAGATTACAGAGAGTATGCGGGGAAGGTGTACACCAGCGCTGAAATTGATGAGGCACCATATTACTATGTAAATGTCCTCTCAAGGTCAAACCCTGAATGTGCACCTCCCGGATGTGAAAGCCTTTTCTTTGTATGTCCCGTTCCCGATCTTCGCTTTAAAAGTAGCTGGCATGACCGTGATCAGATAGTCGACAGGATTATTGATGATTTCTCACGAAGGACAGGAACTGATATCAGGCCGCATATAGTTTCAAGAACTGTTTACACACCTGAAGACTGGCGCGATCAGTTCAACCTGCACCGCGGCAGCGGACTGGGACTATCGCATAAAATGCTTCAGATAGGAGCTTTCAGACCAAAAAATTTCGATGAACACTTCAAAAATGTTTTCTATACCGGAGCCTCAACAATACCGGGGACAGGCCTTCCGATGGTAATAATCAGCTCTAAACTCACAACAGAGAGGGTGCTTAAATACAGCGACAGGTAGTGTAATGAAAATCAGCATTTTCTGGTTCCGGAGGGACCTGCGTCTCGAAGACAACACAGGTCTCAATGCCGCACTGAGTTCGGGAAACCATGTCCTCCCGCTATTCATCTTCGACACCAATATTATTGATGAGTTGCCAAAGGATGATCCGAGGATCTCATTCATTTACAACAATCTTTCGGAAATAAACAGAACCCTGAGGGACATGGAGGGAAGCCAGGTGCTGGTACTGAAGGGCGATCCTGTTACGATATGGAAGAAGCTGACCCTTGATTATAATATCGAAGCAGTATATCTGAACCGCGATTATGAACCCTATGCATGTGATCGCGACCGCAAAGTAGAAGATGTCCTGAAATCTGCAGGTATAAATATGTACAGCTTCTGCGACCAGGTTATCTTTGAGAAAGACGACATTCTGAAAGCCGACTCCAGACCTTACACTGTATTCACTCCGTATAAAAACAGGTGGATGCAGAAGTTCAGGGAGCAGGGAATAGAGACAGCCGGTCAGGACGGGCGGCATCCCCGTAATTTTCTGAAGTCAGATGACTCCTTCCCCGGTCTGCCGGATTTGGGATTCAGCACAGGAAAAATGGAGGTAAGACACTATGATCTTTCATCTATTCCAGACTATGACCTTTACCGCGACATACCGGCTGCTGACCGTACAAGTTATCTCTCACCTCATCTCAGGTTCGGAACAGTAAGCATACGTTTGCTTGTCGAAAAAGCTTTCAGGGAGAACCTCATTTTTCTTAATGAACTGATCTGGAGAGAGTTCTTCATGCAGATCCTTTATCATTTCCCCCGGGTTGTTACGGAAAATTTCAGAACTGAATACGACGATGTTCAATGGCGAAACGATGAGAAGGAGTTTGAGCGATGGTGCAGTGGCGAAACGGGTTACCCTATGGTGGATGCCGGTATGAGACAGCTTAACGAAACGGGCTGGATGCATAACAGGGTGAGGATGATAACAGCAGGATTTCTCTGCAAGCATCTTCTGATCGACTGGAGATGGGGTGAAGCATATTTTGCCAGGAAACTTCTTGATTATGAGCTGTCTTCAAACAACGGTAACTGGCAGTGGGCGGCAGGCACAGGTTGTGATGCAGCTCCATATTTCAGAGTGTTCAACCCCGGGCTCCAACAGAAAAGATTCGATCCCCGGAATGAATATGTGAAGAAGTGGATCCCTGAATTGAACAGCAAATCATACCCTGCAAAAATTGTCGATCACAATTTCGCCCGTAACAGGGCTGTTGAAACTTACAGGTCGGGGCTGAGAAGAAACTTATTTAAATAATCCTTTGAGATAGTTTGTGGTTTGTTTTTTAACCACAGAAGAACACAAAGGGAACACAAAGTAACACGAAGAAAGATGAATAAATTTCTATTTATCATTCTGATTTCAGCAGTTTCACTGTTGACATCGGCACAAAAGACTGATCCCTTCAGCCCTGATTTCAGGAAACCTCCGGAAATCTCAGGCATGAAACTGGTATGGAATGACGAATTCAACCTTGAAGGAAAACCAGATCCTTCTTCCTGGCGCTGCGAAAAAGGATTCGTCAGGAACCGTGAGCTGCAATGGTACCAGGAAGCCAATGCAAATTGCCGGGGTGGCGTTTTGCTGATGGAAGGACGAAAGGAAAGATTCCGCAATCCCTTGCACGAAGCCGGAAGCAACGACTGGAAAAGGGAAAGGGAATATGTTGAATATACTTCGGCAAGCATACAGACAAGAGGTCTTCATCAGTGGCAGTATGGCCGTTTCGAGATCCGGGCACGGATCGACACGGCCTGTGGTTCCTGGCCGGCAATCTGGACCTTGGGGATATCAGGAGGATGGCCCTCGAATGGGGAGATCGATATAATGGAATTCTACAGGGTGAACGGTATGCCTGTTATTCTTGCAAATTTTGCCTGGGGAACTGATAAACGTTTCGTTGCAAAATGGGACGATCTTAAAAAACCGCTTACCGATTTCACTTCAGAGGACCCTGACTGGGTAAAAAAATTCCACGTATGGAGGATGGACTGGAACAATGAATCGGTAAAAATATATCTTGATGATCAGCTTCTAAATGAAGTATCTCTTAAAGAGACCATTAACCCTGACGGATTCAATCCATTCCTTCAGCCACATTATCTGCTTCTCAACCTCGCCCTGGGATCCAATGGCGGTGATCCGTCCGGATCGGTGTTCCCCATAAAATATGAAGTGGACTGGGTTAGAGTATATCAGTGATAAAACGGCGTGTCGGCTTGAGGCTTGTGGCAGAACACCCCCCAACCCACCTGTTGGGGGGCAGTCACGAGTATTCGGGACGGGGGTCTGCTATTTAAAGAAATGCATCTTCATGAACCTGATGAATACAGCATAGTCGGCAGGCATGGCACCATGGCCTCCTTCGTGCATATAATACCCGAGATCGTTCAGGATTGCTTCGCCCGGAGCTGGCCATTTATTAGTCTCAAGTCCTTTTTTACCGAGAAGCTTCCACACTGGTTCAGCCGCAACTGCCGAAAGGAATTCTCCTTTAGGGTCGGACCAGTAATCGGTAAGACCTGTCTGCAGAAGCAGTGGTCGTGGCGCCATAAGTGCAACAAGCATGTGGGCGTCGACGGGTGAACTGTTAAAGTCATCCTTATAGTTTCTCCAGTTCCCGGCAAACTGGTAAAAATATCTTGTTGGGTGGGTCATGTGATCAATGTTCTCACCATAATTTCTCCTGGAAAGTGCAGCTCCTCCTTCACCTCCGCAGCTTGCTATAACCATCCCGAAGCGGTCGTCGCGGACTCCTGTCCACAGAACAGTCTTACCAAGTCTTGAAATTCCAAACAGGGCAACCTTCGTTTCATCAATCAGGGGATCGGTCTCAAAATAATCCATTGCCCTGCTCAGTCCCCACGACCATGCTGAAATGGCACCCCACTGGTCGGGGGCGGGATAGGCTGTGTCGGGCTTTGTATAGTAACTCCTGATCCCATATTTATATCCTTTTGCAAAGTCGGGTTCAATGTCGCCGTAGTATATACTGGCAAACCCGATGCCTTCATCAAGGAACTGTGCTAAATTCATTCTGCCGAATCCTCCACGCCTGCTTACAGGCAACCGTTGTCCGTCGCGACCCCACATTGTACCGGCCCTGATACCGGGATCGTCGGCAATAGTGGCATTCGGAGAAAAGCTCAGATTAAGGAACAAAGGTACCGGACCTTTCGCGTCAGCCGGTAGATAGACGAGTATATCCATTTTATAATCCGACGTGTCTTTTGTAAAATACACTGTCACCTGTTTTCTGAGGGCTTTCCCCTCAAGAGCGGGAGTTCCCTTGTCAAAAACATTGAATGACATGTCCTTCGGCTTGCCGGGGACTTTTCCGTACTGGAATTCGTAAAAAAGTTCCAGTATTTCCGGCCGGCGTTTTTTGTACCATTGCTTTTCATTTTTAACTTTTTTACCATTCAGCATGGTCAGAGGGTCGGGAAGCGTATAATTACCAACCTTATCCTCTTCATAGTTAACCGGCAATCCTGCCACCATCCTGTTGACACTTGCAGGTACCTCCTGTGACATGAGCGCTGAACACCAGGCGGTTACTGTTAACAAAATAACAAACGCCCTGATAATAACTGATTTCATCATCAAATGATTTAAATTTTCTTAAAATTAACCATAATCAACTTACATTTTATTAAATACTTTAATCAGTTTAAATATCTTTAACATCTACTCAAAAAAAAAGATTTATGAATAGAATATTTTTTCTTCTTGTAACGACCCTGGTTTTAACCACCTCAATCAGAGCTCAGGAATTTCCGAAAGAGTTCACAGAACCTCCACGGGAATTTTCCCTTTTGCCATTCTGGTTCTGGAATGACACTCTTAAAGATGAAGAGGTAATAAGGCAGATAGCTGATTTTGAAGCACACGGTGTTTATGGTTTTACCATTCACCCGCGTATAGGGCTTCCTGAGGATGTAAAATGGTTATCGGATGAAATGATCCGGATGATGCATGTTGCAATCAGTGAGGCTGAAAAACGGAATATGTATGTCGTCCTCTATGATGAGGGTATGTATCCTTCAGGATCTTCAGCCGGTCAGGTCGTTGAACGCAACCCGGAACATGCAGCAAGGGGCCTTGCCAAAATAGACCTGAAAGCCGGAGAGAAACCGGTTCTCGCTGAAGGGATGAAACTTATCACTATCATTGACAGGCCTTCCGGCCATCGTGTAGCCGTGGTTGAAAGGCCTTCCGGAGGAGTAATCAGAGGACTTCATTACCTGAATGAAGGAGAACAAAGGTTGCGTGAATTTTCTCCTCCTGCCGGTGATATCCTGAATCCTGATGCCGTTACAAGCTTTATTGAACTCGTCTACGACCGTTTTTATAAAGAATTCGGAAAATATTTCGGAAAAACCGTAATAGGAATATTTACCGATGAACCTTCTCCTCTTGGCAGAGGCGGGGCCAGGGGATTAGTGCCCGGAAACGCATCCCTGCTTCCACAGATTAACCGTATACTCGGATATGACATCACCCCTTTCCTTGCAGACCTCTGGTATGCCGATAATCCTGACTCAAGAAAACACAGGACCGACTATCACCGTGCAATAAATATTTGCCTTGAAGAAAATTACTATAAAAGACTGGGAAACTGGTGCTATCTCCACGGCATATCACTTATGGGTCATCCGGCCGGGTCAATGGATATTGGTACTGAAAGATATTTTCAAATTCCGGGACAGGACCTGGTATGGCGTTATGTGGAACCAGGCCCCAAAGCCCTGGAAGGGCAGCATTCCACAATGGCCAAATGTGCATCGAGCGCCATGCTTCACCTTGGTTACCGCCGCAACTCAAATGAAATCTATGGTGCTTACGGACATAACCTGACATGGGATGAAGTCCTCTGGCTCGCCAACTGGTGCTTCGTCCGCGGACATAATATGCTGCTGCCACATGCATTTTATTACTCGATACGCGGACCACGATTAGATGAGAGGCCGCCCGACGTCGGTCCTAACTCCAAATGGTGGAATGATTATAAATCCTATGCCGACGCCTGCAGCAGGTTGAGCTGGATAAACACCGACTCACGACAGGTTTGTGACATAGCCATACTTTGTGAAGCTACTTATCTTCCCGACAAACCCGCAAAAATATTATACAGGAACCTGAAAGACTTTAACTACCTGGAGATCAGACATCTATGGGAAGACGTCAAGGTAACATCCCGGGGAATAAAAATTGCCGGAATGACTTACAAGGCACTTATAATTGATACTCTTTCATATATCCCTGAAAAGGCAATGCCTGTGCTGAATAAAATTGCAAAAAAGAAACATCTGATTGTCCGTTCCAACTCAAAAATGCTTCCCTGGTTCAGGGGTGCATTGATGTACAGCGCACCGGAAGATCTGATAAATGCAGTTAACAGGATCACAGACGCAGATCTTGTAGCAACAAATCCCTCTCCCGGCTTAAGATACAGGCATGTGGTAAAGGATAACCGGCATTTTTATATGATCTTCAATGAAGAGGAAGCTGAAGTGAATACCTCATTCAGACTGCCGGTAACCGGCAAGATGCATTTGACAGATCCTTATACCCTCGAAACAAAATCTTTTTCAGGACAGGAAACCATAAATTTCAAACCACACGAAATGAAACTGTTAATAATCAGCGATGCTAAATAGAATCAGGATAATTTTTATTAGCGGATGTATTGTTTTGCTGGCATCATGTTCCGGCCCCGGTGAACCAAAGGTGCCTTACGGCCTGATGGTCGAATTCATCCGTCAGCCGGCCGGGATACCCGTACTCGACCTGAAACCCGAATTTACATGGATTGTTCCTTCAACAGCAGGGGCACAGACCGGCTACAGGATCCTTGTTGCATCATCAGATGAAAATATCAGAAAAGATAAGGGTGATGTCTGGGACAGCGGAATGGTCCAGGGATCCGCTTCGGTTGAAATTGAATGCGGAACAGAACTTAAGCCGGGAAAATACTACTTCTGGAAAGTTATGATCCTTGACGCGGAAGGAAAGCCTTCACGGTATTCCGGCACCGGGACATTTAAGACCGGACATCCTTCAGGTTATGCCACTACAGCCAACAGGTTTCTGACTTCACTGAATCCTCCTGTCAGATTCATTAAAAAAGGTGATGATCATTATTTCATCGATTTCGGGAAGGATGCTTTCGGAACTCTTGTAATAGGATCAGCTGTTAAAAATGTTGATACCCTGACCGTACATCTCGGCGAAAAAATCTCAGGTCCGGCAACTGTCGACAGGAAGCCCGGGGGATCAATAAGATACCAGAGAGCACTGTTCCCCCTGAAACCAGGTGTTGGAACACATCTGCTGAAACTGCCCCCCGATAAAAGGAACACAGGACCTGCAGCAGTACATCTGCCTGATTCGTTCGGAGTAATAACGCCCTTCAGGTATTGTGAGCTCGAAAACTGCCCTCCGGATTTTAATCCGGAGAAAGTCTTTCAGAAAGCATATACAATATATTTCGAAGACGATGCTTCATTTTTCAGCAGCTCCGACACTGTTCTCAACCAGGTGTGGGACCTGTGCAAATACAGTATTAAGGCAACATCTTTTACCGGTATCTACATCGATGGCGACAGGGAGCGCATACCTTATGAAGCCGATGCCTACATCAACCAGCTCGGCCACTACTATACCGACCGGGAATATTCAATGGGGCGCGTTTCGAACGAATTTTTTATACATCATCCCACATGGCCTACTGAATGGATACTCCACACCGTCCTGATGTTCTACAATGACCTGATGTTCACCGGTAACACCGAGTCGGTGGCTGAATATTACAAAGAACTCAAACATAAAACTCTGACAGCCCTGGCCAGGGAGGATGGTCTCATAAGTTCAGCTGCTGTAAATGAAGATGTTATGAAAAGCATTGGTTTTTCCAACCCGAAAGACCGTATCAGGGACATTGTCGACTGGCCACCGGCACAAAAGGATACAGGCTGGAAGCTGGTGACGGCAGAAGGTGAAAGGGACGGATACGAACTTGTGGAGATAAACACGGTGGTGAATGCATTCTACTACAGGAACCTGGTGCTTATGTCGGAAATAGCATCCATTCTCGGCAAAACAGAGGATGCCTCCTTCTACAGAAATGAAGCTCTCAGGGTAAAGGATTCTTTCAACCGGATACTTCTTGAAAAAGAAAGAGGATACTACGTCGACGGAGAAAAATCCCTCCATTCATCGCTTCATGCAAATATGATGGCCCTTGCCTTCGGTCTCGTCCCTGAAGATTTCCGGCAGACTGTCCTTGAATTTATCAAATCGAGGGGAATGGCCTGCAGTGTCTACGGATCACAGTATCTTCTGGAAGGACTTTACAGGGCCGGAGAAGGAGAATATGCACTCAGCCTGATGACTGCCACACACGACAGAAGCTGGTGGAACATGATCAGGTCGGGTTCGACTATAGCCATGGAAGCCTGGGACATGAAGTACAAGCCCAACTCAGACTGGAACCATGCCTGGGGGGCAGCTCCCGCAAATATCATCCCGGGTTATATGTGGGGAATTCAGCCTCTTGAACCCGGTTATGCCAGATGTATTATCAGGCCTCAGCTCAAAGGGTTGAAAAACAGCAGTATTGAGGTGCCGACAATACGTGGTACCATCAAAGCAGAATTCAAGGAGGAAGGAACATCAAAGGTTTATTTAATAAGGATCCCCGGTAATATGGATTGTGATCTTGAACTGAGCAAAAATGTCGTTTATAAATTAAAACCCGGATTGAATAAAATTGAAATATAATTACTAAACCACAAAAGGATCACAAAGTACACACTAAGAAACACAAAGGGTGAGATATTAATTTCCTTCGCACTCCTATATGATCCCGACAGCTCCCGGGACCTTTGTGCACCTGCGTGGTAAAAAACTCTTCTATGAAAAGAATATTTCCCTTTTTTCTCGCAGTTCTTACCCTGATATCTTTATCCCGTTGCAGCAACAGCGACGGTGATCAGACATTCAGGGCTGATGTTATTGTATACGGAGGCACATCCTCTGCTGTAACAACTGCTGTCCAGGTTTCCAGAATGGGCAGATCGGTGATAATCGTTTCCCCCGACACCCATCTGGGAGGTCTTTCGTCATCCGGACTGGGATTTACCGACACCGGAAAGAAGGAAGTAATAGGTGGTCTGGCAAGGGAATTTTACCAGATGATTTACCAGCATTACCAGAAACCTGAATCCTGGAAATGGCAGAATAAATCGGAGTACGGCAACCGCGGACAGGGAAGTCCTGCAATCGACGGCGAAAGACGTACCATGTGGATCTTCGAGCCACATGTGGCAGAAGCGGCTTTCGAAAAAATGATAGCTGAGAATAAGATCACCGTTTTCAGGGATGAATGGCTCGAAAGGGGGACAGGAGTGGTAAAAAAGAACGACAGGATTATCTCCATTCAGACCCTCAGCGGGAAAATTTTCAAAGGCAGAGTATTTATAGATGCAACCTACGAAGGTGATCTTATGGCTTCTGCGGGAGTGAGCTACACAACCGGACGCGAAGCTGAATCACAGTACGGTGAGGAATGGAATGGTGTTCAGGTCGGTGATTTCCCCGTGAAAAAACATAATTTCGGAAATCTGAAGATAAGCCCTTACAAAATCCCAGGTGATCCCACCAGCGGACTTCTTCCCAGAATATCACCTGATCCCCCTGGCTCCAGGGGTGATTCCGATAAAAGAATCCAGGCATATTGCTTCAGAACCTGCCTTACAACACATCCTGAAAACAGGGTCGCGTTTGATAAACCTGCAGGTTATGATTCAACCCAGTATGAACTTCTCGTGAGAATTTACGATGCCGGCTGGAGGGCTACATTCAACAAATTTGATGCAATACCGAATCTCAAGACAGATGTAAACAACCATGGTCCTTTCAGCTTCGACAATATAGGCATGAACTATGATTATCCCGATGCATCGTATGAAAGGAGAAAAGAGATAATCAATGAGCATATCCTTTATCAGAAAGGTCTTCTCTGGTTCATTGCCAATGATCCCCGGGTGCCTGAAGATGTCAGGGAGAAAATGTCGCGATGGGGTTATTCGCGCGACGAATTTGCGGATAACGGATACTGGCCTTACAATATTTATGTAAGGGAAGCAAGAAGAATGGTCGGGGCATATGTGATGACAGAACATGATGTGTTGAGTAAAAGAGAAGTGCCTCATCCCATAGGCATGGGTTCATACAATCTGGATTCTCATAATACGCAGCGCTATATCACACCTGAAGGCTTCACTGAAAATGAAGGCGACATCCAGCATCCGACACCTAAACCTTACAGTATCAGCCTGGGTTCAATTCTGCCAAAGAAGGAGGAATGCAGCAATCTTCTCGTTACAGTTTGTGTATCGAGCTCACATATAGCTTTCGGATCCATAAGGATGGAACCTGTGTTCATGATACTCGGACAAAGTGCAGGTACTGTTGCAGCCATGTCAGTTGAAAAGAGAAAGAACATACACGACATAGGTTACGATGAGCTCAAACCGATACTTGAAACTGACGGACAGGTTCTGGAATTATAAATTACTTTTGCATAGTATTCCCCGGAAGGGAAAATTTGTTGACAATAAAATATGCTGTTATGAAACCCACATGTATTGCATTCAGAAACACGTATGTATATAATTTTCAGACATGTGGGTTCCATCAGACCATTAAAATAAAAATTATATACTGATGAATACAAAACTCTCTATTCTGATCGTATCATTTATATTAGCTTTCTGTCCGGATATCCGGTCACAGGTTGTATCTATGAGTCTGTGGTTGGAAGGAGTTCCCGGGTTCCGCCTCAGCACAACTTATGCTGAAAAAGAGACGCTTGTCGAAGGTCTGAGCACCAGGTATGAGAGAGTGACCAATCCTGCTTTATTCCCCTATCTTCCACCAAAGGAAAAGTCAACAGGCACTGCTGTTCTTATATGTCCGGGCGGAGGATATGCTGCTCTCGCCTTCAGTCATGAAGGACACGCTATTGCAAAATGGTTAAATGAATATGGCATTGCAGGTATAATTCTGAAATACAGGCTTCCATCCGACATGATAATGGTTGACAAATCTGTCGGTCCGCTTCAGGATGCACAGGAGGCACTGCGGACAATACGCCGCAATGCAGCAAAATGGAACATAGACCCTCAGAAGATAGGTGTGATGGGCTTTTCGGCAGGAGGACACCTGGCCTCAACTCTTTCAACACATTTCGACGAAAAAGTTTATGAAACAAAAGACAATACAAGTGCCCGTCCCGATTTCTCAATTCTCATCTACCCCGTTATAACAATGGACTCGTCGTTCACCCATGCGGGTTCGAGAAGGAACCTCATTGGGCAGGATCCCTCACCGGAACAGGTCATAAGGTTTTCCAACGAAAAGCAGATAAACGACGGAACACCTCCGGCATTTATTGTTCATTCCGCCGACGACAAAACGGTGCCTGTCAGAAACAGCATGGCATATTATGAAAACCTGGTAAAATACGGCATTCCGTCAGAGTTGCATATCTTCCGGAAAGGAGGACACGGGTACGGCCTGGCAGTGAACAGGGAGACACAGGCAGCATGGCCCGATCTGTGTATTAACTGGCTTAAGGCATCAGGATTCTGAGATGACATGCCAGAGGGATTTATTGTAGAAGCGGTAAAACCCCTTTTTTGTATGCTCTCTTTCAGATGTTTTTTCTTGGATAATTTGTCATCATGATCTATTTTTATGATCATAATGGCGTTTTTAATAAAAAGACCGGCGATATTTATTTTCCTTCTTGTTTCAATTAACTTTCTAAACACAGAAGGACAGACAACAGAAATCTATAAGGTTAAAGAACAGGAAGCAGACTCTCTTGCTCTACTTGAAAAGCATGAAGATGCTGTTAATCTTCTATTATCTGTAATCGATGATTACGGAAAAGAACTCCAGCCACAGGAACTTTCAAGGATTGAATATAAAATCGGTTACAGTCTGATGCATGCAGGGCTCGATGCTGAGGCTATGAAATATTTCAGGAAAGTGATCCGGATGAGTAAGGATCCGTCACTCAAAGACATGTTGAATGATGCCATGACCGGGCTTGGTAAAACCTTTGAATACTTAGGCAAACACGATTCGGCATTTTATTGGTACCTCCAGGCTTACAAACAGGTCGGGGAATCTGGTGATACGCTTAGAAAGGCACGGAGTGCAAGAAATATGGCACAGTTGCTGAGGGTGCTGAACAGATTTGATGAAGCTCAATACTATTGCCTCCAGGCTGTTAAACTGATACCGGGCATTAATGACTATAAGGTTGTAGCAAATATATATAATGAAACAGCCTATCTTTTTGAACTGGCAGATATACTGGATTCAGCAGCCTATTACTATTTACGCCTCATTGATCTTTCTATTGCCAGCGGATACCAGAAAGGAGAATCGGCAGGATATTCAAACCTTGCTTCCGTATTCAAGAGACAGAAAAGATATCCCGATGCTCTGGCATATGAAATGAAGGGGATTGAAATAGATAAAAAAATAAATGATGCGTTTGGCCTGATGAATTCATATATAGGATTGTCGGAAACCTATCTCCTCACAGGAGAATATGATAAAGCGCTCAGGGCCCTTGATGAAGCCGGTGAATTATGTGATACGGTCTGGCTTCCCCAGGCAGCAGGAATAAAACTTGGTTATTATAATATATTCAAGGCTGAAAAAAAATATGCCAAGGCTCTTGAATATTATGAAGCTTATAACAGGCTGGAGGGACAGATCAACCAGGCAGAGTCACGCAGACAGGTAACTGAACTTCTGGCGCATTTTGAAACTGAAAAAAAAGAACAACAGATAAAATTGCTTGAACAGGCGAATGCGCTGAAGGGGAACAGGATAAAACTTCTTCTAATAATGATATCGGCAGTTGTTCTTCTGAGCATTGCCGGAGGCATCATCAGCGCCCAGGTTATCAAACGAAAGAATGAAAGGATTACAGGGATGATACTCGAAATGAGGAATTATATGCTGATGCTGAAGAATAACAGGCTCATCGGAAATCATTCGCCAGGAGAAAACAAACGGACAGAATTCCTGAAGGAACAGTTCAGCTTCACCCATCGTGAAGCCGAGATCATGAACCTGATAATAGATGGCCTGTCAAATGAAGAAATAGCTGCGAAGCTTTTCGTTTCAGCAAATACGATTAAATTCCATATAAAAAATATATACCTGAAGCTCGATGTGAAAAACAGGGTTCAGGCTTTGATAAAAACCTCCTTCGACGATCAGTCAGATAATTCTTAATCAGCTTATATTATTTGTAGTTTCTTTTAGCTGCGATTGAAAACTACCCATTTGGGTAGTACGGGGCTTTTATGCATTTCCGAAATTTATTAGCGGATCTGACCCTGGCAATGAAAAACCACCCTGATATAACACAAATTGAAGACCGTATAATGATCCTCGTAAAAAGAGGTCATACAAACAGAACTATTTCCTCAAAGCTCTGTAAATCTCCGGATACAATTAAATACCATCTTAAGAAAATATATAGGAAACTGGATGCTGTTAACCGTATCCAGGCAATTAATAAATACAATGATTTGGAAGGAACCAAAAAATAATAATATGAAAAGATTAATGACATTATTGATCGCCGGATTCCTGCTGCTGAGCTGGAATCAGGTTGTTGACGGCCAGATCAGGGTTGACCTGAGGAGCAAGGTTAACAGGGCTGTCAATCAGAGGGCAAACGAGAAGGCCGACGAAGCCATAAAGGCAGGACTTGATAAAACGGAAGAGGGTATAAAAAATGCCGTCACCGGAAAAGAAAAGGCTGAGGGTGCTGAAAACCAAGCCGGGGAAAAACCGGATCAGGCTGTTAATGCTGGGGCCGGTAATGCTCCTTCAGGACAGGCAGGACGACAGTCCGCCGGTAAGGAAACTGCAGTGACAGAGCCTGAAGTTAAGTGGGCTAAATACGACTTTGTCCCCGGCGACAAGGTCATCTTTGAGGATAACCAGACCGGGGAAGAAAACGGAGAATTCCCTTCGCGCTGGGACCTTGCTAATGGTAACGTTGAAATTGCAAAGTTTGGTGGTGACAATGTCATTATGTTCAGGGGAAATGCCAGCTCCATAGTGCCCTATCTTAAAAATCCCGAAAAAGATTATCTGCCGGATGTATTTACCATTGAATTAGATTTATACAAACCAGGTGGTTCTTTTGAAATTTATCTTTTTGACAGGAAAAACCAAAGAACTGGTGCAAATCCTACCCGCTTCGTTATGTGGTCAAACGACATGGAATGTCATTCTGCCAAAAGTACACTTCCCGAAAATAAGAATATTAACAATAGGTGGGTACACATTGCAATTGCATACACAGATGGAAAGCTTAAAGGCTATATCGATGATACAAGGCTGATAAATATTCCACATTCTGAATTCAATCCACTGGGATTAACACTGTACTGTTATCATGCCAGCGACAATAACCGGGTTTATGTTAAGAATGTGAGGATTGCCGAAGGTGGTGTAAAATACTACGACAGGGTACTCCAGGATGGTAAAATCATTGTAAACGGTATCAGGTTCGATGTCGGGAAAGCTACTCTGAGACAGGAATCCATGGGTGCCATAAATGAAATATATAACCTGATGAAGGAAAATCCCGACCTGAAATTCAGTGTTGAAGGACATACTGACAGCCAGGGTGATGACGCTTTCAACATGAAGCTCTCACAGGAGCGCGCCGAGACCGTCATGAACACGCTCATAAAACTAGGGATCCCGGCTGAAAAGCTTTCAGCTAAAGGATGGGGTGAATCCAGACCTGTTTCAAACAATGCTTCACCCGAAGATATGGCAAACAACAGGAGAGTGGAGTTTGTAAAAATATGATAAATAAAAACCAAACAAGGAATAATCACTTAATAAAGCAAAAATGAAGATGTATAAACCGGTCCTGCTTTTAGTCCTGGCAGGAATTCTATTTACTACAAGCCTGAGCGCACAGAAGGCTGACCTCCTGAGCAAAGTGCGGGCAGATGACATTGATGGGGTTAAAGCGCTTATTGCAGCAGGCGCCAATGTAAACCAGGAAGATGACATGATGGGATATACAGCCCTGAGCCTTACTCAAAATACTGAGTTGATGAAAGTACTTATTTCTGCAGGAGCGGACATAAATCACCGGGCTAAAAGAACAGGTTACACGCCCTTGATGAATGCACTCAACAGCAATAACACAGCCCTGGCTAAGTTTTTTATCAACCAGGGAGCAGATTTTAAGATTAAGGCCGATGACGGCACCTCAGCGCTGATACTTGCATGTGGCTGCTCGGAGGATATAGCAAAAGACCTTCTCGCCAAAGGAGCAGACATCAATGTACTATCGGACAAGGGCAATGGGGTTATTACACAATGTGCAAATCTTGGACTTACCAGGGAAGTCGTTTCTTACGAATTCATCGAATTCCTTTTGTCAAAGGGTGCTGAGATTGATGAAGTAAACACAACCGATTATTACGGAGGCTACACACCCCTGTTCTGGGCTGTGGAAGATAATAACAAAAAGCTGGTCAGCTTCCTGGTAAAACACGGTGCAAATGTGAATGCAAAATCAAACAAGGGAAAAACACCCCTCTCGATTGCTAATGAAGCCGGGTATACAGGTATTGCAGAAATACTCAAAAAAGCCGGTGCTAAATGAAAACATAACTAAATCATAAATCTAAATCATGCAACACTCTACAAAATTTTGTATTTTCCTCATTTCATTTTTCCTGATCTTTTTCCATAATAGTTGCGAAAAAACCGGATCCGAACCGGGAGATGAGCTCCAGACACAAACCGCTGAATTTACCGGCGGATCATTTAAGATGATCCTTTGTCCCGGTGGTACCTTCCTTTCTAATGATGATGACAGTGATCTGGACTTTGAAGACGGACCGGAGCTTACCGTTGAGCCCTTCTGGATATCAGAAGTTGAAGTCACCAATGAACTGCTGGCATGGATCTATAATTGTGCCTCAGGACTGGATCTTGTACCGGGTGCAATTACAGGTGGTCCTCCCATATTTGATACAGAAGATAATAATGCCCCTAACTACCTCTGTGAAGATTATGTAAAATGGGGTGATCAGCCACTTATCTACACAGGAGGATCCCAGCTATATGGTTATCATGATATAGAACGGATAGATGGTTTTTATGTCAAAAGCGGACTAGATGATCATCCCTGCACTGATATAACATGGCATGGTGCAATTATGGCATGCAACTGGTTCACTGAACAGGGTGCCGGTCTGGGGACTCTTAGCAAAGTATACTCCGGAATCGATTATGATGAATGGTGGGACGATCAGACGGTGTGTGACTTCAATAAGAAAGGATTCAGGCTTCCAACACAGGCTGAATGGGAATGTGCTGCAAGATGGCAGGGCACTGACAATTCAGGTGATTGCTACGAATATCCTGTAGGAAGCGGACAGTACTGGACAAAAGGCGGATGTGCCAGCGGTGCCGCTGCCTCATCAGGCAATGTAGATGCCACCGCTGCTGTGGCAGTATATGAATATGACAGCGACGGTTACACGGATCCTGACGATAATGAAGTGGTAAAAGGAGACAGGCAGCCCAATAAGCTTGGATTGTATGATATGAGCGGAAACGTCTGGGAGTGGTGTTTCGATGATGCAGGCAACTATGACCGCTTTATAAGAGGCGGGGGTTTCGGTAGCAAACACCACGATGTAAGAATAATCTCAACCTGGGATTACCCGGCATACAGTACTGCCAGTGATCTGGGATTTCGCCTGGTAATGAGTGCCGATTAATAAATGAAGTAATTACTATAGTATGGACTTTGTTTGATATTATAGATAATTTATTATAGATCAATATTTTAAATTATATACCTCATGAAAAGACGGTTAATGATCATAATGCTTGTTTGCCACGTAATTATCTCTCAGTCTGCCTTTTCCCAGGTGTGGAACAGAGAGGTGGCAGACAGCAGCGGTATCAGCCTGGGTTATTATTGCTCCCTCGCCCTTGATCCATCGAACAATCCGGTAATTGTTCATATGGATGCTGATTTTTTTGACCTGAGGTATTTAGAAAGGATCAATAATGAATGGGTGGTTGAGGTTATTGACGAAATGGAATATACAGGCGTTTCCTGTGACCTGGAGATTGACGGGGACGATATGCCGCATATTTGTTTTCAGCAGGGAGCACTCACTGACCCCACATCAGGACTAAGATATATGACCAGGAGCCAGGAGGTTTGGGAAAAAGAAACTCCGGAAAAATACTTTTTACTGAATTATTATAATTACAGTTATTGTTCCATTGACCTTACCTCTGCCGGTGATCCGGTTATCGGATATTATAGTAATGCTGCATCCTGTTTCTCTCTGGCTTTCAGACGGAACAATGAATGGATCATTAAGCGGTCGCCCTACAATGTAAAGCCGGTTAAAATAAGACTTAAATCGGATAATACTCCGGTTATCATGTTCAGAAAAGATGAAGGGATCCTTTTCGTAAGTTATGAGGAATCTTCAGGACAATGGGATGAGCATCTTATACCGGTGGATATGAATTATCTTGGCACCCAGGGGAGTGAACTGGATTTCGTTATGGATAATAACGATAACATCCATCTTGTGGGAACAGTCAGGAATCTTCAAGACTATACTCTGACCTTAAAATATATCTTCTACAACTGGGTTAACTGGACTGCTCATCAGATTTGCGACGGACAACAACTTTGCCGGATAGCCATTGACAAGGACGGTAATCCTGCTATTCTGACCAGCCCTGACAAATTAACGCTCTTCCGTAAAAATGGAACAGACTGGACGTCTGAGATCATAGATCCGAATTGTTCCGGATTCGGGTATGCTGATATGGTCTTTGATCTCAATAATCAACCACACATTGCATTACAGGCAAAACCATCGGATTTTTTTGGTGTCACGGAAAAAGACCATATGGTATTGTACTATACTCTCCTTCCGGGTTCACCACAGATCTCCCTTTCTGCTACAGAATTCAATTTTGGAGAAGTATGGACACAAAGTTACCGGGAAATACCTCTCTACATAAGAAATGATGGTCCTGCAACTCTTATTATCGGGGGGTATGAGATCAGTAATTTTTTTCCACTGGATGTACAGGGTGTACATTTCCCTCTTTACATCAACCCGGGTGATTCCGCCCTACTCAACCTGAAATTTTATCCCACAGAAGAAAAAGAATATTCAGGCAACCTTCGTCTTGTTACCAATGATCCTGAACAACAACTAATTGATATTCCTGTAAGCGGGGAAGGGGTCAGCAGCGGTTCGTCAGGAACCCTGGAGCTGAAGGTTAAAGATGTTATTGTTGATTTTGCGAATATAGAGATTAATACCTATCAACCTCTGGAAGGAGTGAGAGCCGGAGTATATCAGGGGACTAACCTTATTAGCGGTCAGCAATTTACCAATCAGCAAGGAATAAGCGTTTTCGCCGGACTGAATCCCGGCAGTTATAGTATTAATCTATTCAAAGGTGCCGAACCGGCTGATGAAGATATTGATTGCTCCAGGAATGTTAATATTACCCTTGGCCCTGGGTATAATTCACTTGAACTCACATTGGCGGATTCCCTGTTCCATTATCAGACCTGGCTGTCAGATACTTTAAAACATATCAAGGAAACAGATGATCTCCTTGTTCCGGTGCTGAATTATTCTGGCGTAATGAATAGCGTTGATGATCAGGTAGATACGTGGGCAGCGGATTTTGATTCTCAACGACTCGAAAGTATTGCCAGGTTTTTGCTGGTGGAAAGCATGGTGAAGGATCTGTTTGATGAAGGTTATCAGCTGGGCGATGAGATGTTTAAGGATTTCGGAGAGCTGATGGCTTTTGTATTTTATTCAAATGACTTCAGCAGCAGGATAATGGAGCTGATTATTTCCATCACTAAAGCCTGTTTTGGAGAAGGAGGACAGGAGGCGTTACAGGAACTTATTCAGATGCTTGCTGAAGAAATAATAAAAAAGGAAGTTCTTGAAAGAGTCACCGAGTCTGTAATGCTTGCCGGTTCTGAAATAGGATTTCCCGGTGATACAATCCTGATGGAAGCATGGCAGAGGGTCTGGTCAGAATATTCAACGGGCTGGAATTTTCAATTTGGAACTGAGGAGTGGGGCAATATCATCCTTGGAGTATCCAATATCCTTAAAGTGCCTTTTATTCAGAAAGTTTACATTGATCAGCTGACTGCTCCAAATATTGATAAAGGACTTAATTACGCCAGGGATAACCATTATAATGATAATTTCCACGCAGCTTCCATTAATCAAATGGATTATGTGTCAGCTGAAACGAATACGGTGCAGACCTCATTGTCAGTAGCCAGGTTTTTCAGAAATAATGCGGAATTATTCATGAAAACGGCAGCTATACTTGGCTGGTTAGATGCCATGAGTGTTATTCCTCAACCGATATCCGATTTTATTGACCAGGTTCAGTTTGCCATGAAAATAGCTGCCTATTTTGAGGTAATTACTGCTCTGGGTATTTCCACGGGGACATTTTTCGTTGTCCCTGATAATATGGAAAATACTGTGGATGAAATATATTTCCCTGATGGAAAATCAAATAAATCAGGAGTTAAGATTCAACCCAGGCAATTTTTTAAAACAGCCAGGGCTGATTTACAGCAGGTTGATCTGTTAAAACAGTCAATTAGTTCCAAAGGTTCCGGATATTCAGAAATGCTTCTGGATATAAAAGAGAAAATAATAACGGGAAATAAACTGGATGCACTGTCAGACATGCTTCTTTTAAGAACGGCGGAACTGGAACATAACAATAATATTCTGCAGGCGCTATCACCCGTTATGGCAGTATCCAGCCTGGCCGGAGAAGAAATCGAAAGCTTCAAACCAATGTTTGATTCCCTTAAATCGTGGCATGCTGCTGCCGGGGAGGAAAGATATAAGACTTACTTCAATCTCCTGCTGGCAGTATCCGACAGTACACATGGTTCTGATGCGTTGATCTCTGATCTCATCGATCAGAATCTGGAAGCTGACAGAGTCCTGACCGGACACATTGCGGATCTTCTGGATACGGTGACTGTAAATATGAATATACCACCCGTTTTGATCGCCACGGTAACTCCTTCTCTTACAAAGAGTCTTGCGCTGAATGAAACAGGAACCGTTCGTTTCAGAATAACCAATACTGGTGCACTCCCGGCTGAAAACATAAATCTGAAAATAAGCTTTTCGGAAGCCCTTTCACTGGAAGGTTCTGACAACATTTTCATCGGATCACTGGCTGCAGGGGAGGTAACTGATGAGATGGAACTGAAATTCATCTGCAGTGATGATAACTTCGAAATTGGTATCTGGAAAATAAAAATAAATTCTGAAAATTCCAGGGTGACACCATGTATGGGAACTTTCTCAATAGGAGAAGTAATTACTTCAATAAGACCATCTCCGGAAGCTGATGAGATTCACTTTTCCGTTTTTCCCAATCCTCTCATTAAGACAGGATATATCGGTTATAATATCAACCAGACGGCACGGATCAAAATATCCCTTTATGACCTGTTTGGAAGGAGACTTAGTACACTTTCTGAAGTTGTTCAGGCTCCGGGAACATACCGGCAGTCAGTTAACCTGAGTCATTACAGTCCCGGTTTATATATTATCACAATGGAAATAAACGGTCTGACCGTAGCCAAAAAGAAAATAATATTATCAGGCATGAACTGAAATATTTAATTTCAACATGTGAATCTCCTGTCTGCAGGTTGCACTTTCAAAGAATAAGTTATTCTATTGTATTATTCTGTATTCAGCGATTACCGGCATCTTTATGATTCAAAAGAAATGCGGTAATTATATTGTCGCTTAATTTTATTCCGGAGATTTATTAGTATATTTCAAGGCTGACCGTTATTTGGATGGACAGCCAACTTATTCCGGATCTTCGGCGTCACCAGGGATTTGAGGTTTATATACAACATTCGAATTACAAGATGTACCGATATATCCTTTTAACAATTCTTATTTCTTTTATCACGGGAAATTTGACGGTAAATTCCCAGTCGCACGGAATAAACCGTGATAAATTCCGGATACATATTGAGCAGACTTCTGAAAAGATAAATATTGACGGATCGCTTGACGAGGAAGTATGGAAGACGGCTGAAAGGTCAGGTAAATTTACCCGTGTTACACCTGTCGACACCGGGTATGCAATAGCCCAGACCGATGTTATGATGTCTTATGATGAATCGAATATATATCTTGCCGCAATATGTTATGATCCCACACCTGGTAAAAGAATCATTCAATCCCTCAGAAGGGATTTCAACTTTTCCTCCAATGACAATTTTATGGTGTTCATCGACACCTACAATGACCTTACAAATGGATTTGCATTCGGAGTGTCGGCAGCAGGCGTCCAGAGAGACGGCATGGAGGCAAACGGAGATGAGGTAGCCTATACCTGGGACAGCAAATGGAAGTCTGCAGTTAAGAGTTATAACGACATGTGGATTGCTGAGATGAGCATACCCTTTCACAGCATACGTTACCGCGAAGGGTCTGATGAATGGGGAATTAACTTCGGACGTTTTGATCTGAAAACCAATGAAAAATCTGCCTGGGGCCCCATGCCACGACAGTTCAGTCATAATAACCTTGCATTCACCGGAACACTGATCTGGGATAAACCGCTGAAAAAAACAGTTACCGGCCTTTCAGTCATTCCGTATGCCATCGGCAAGGTAACCGGCAACAATGAAGCAGGCAGTGATCCGACCTGGAGCGCCAATGCCGGACTGGATGCTAAGGTCATCCTGGCTCCGTCTATGAACCTTGATCTGACATTCAATCCGGATTTTTCGCAGGTCGAGGAAGACAGACAGGTGACAAATCTCGATCGTTTTGAGCTTTTTTTCCCGGAGAGAAGACAATTCTTTCTTGAAAACACGCATTTGTTCTCAGCCCTGGGAAAAGATGGCATTCAGCCTTTCTTTTCAAGACGTATCGGGCTTAACGCTCCTGTTTTTGCCGGCGGCCGCCTGAGCGGGCAGATAAGCCCTAAAATGAGGATCGGATTGCTGGAAATGCAGACCGGATCGAAAAACGATATCCCTGCAGCCAATTTTGCTGCCCTTGTGGTACAAAGACAGGTATTCCGCCGGTCGAGCCTCACAGCATTTATGGTTAACAAGCAGATCACATCGGGTACCGATACAATGATTTCAGGTTACAGGTACAACAGAGTGGCCGGACTGGAATTTAACCTTGCAAGCTCAGATGACAAGTGGACAGGCAAAACTTTCTATCACAGGGCATTTTATACCGGAGCCTCAGCGGATGCGGCAACAGCATCAGGAAGCATAACATATTCAACACCTCATTTCATCGCATCTGTTGACCAGTCATGGGTTGGCGACGGTTATAACGCAGAGACCGGCTATATAAGAAGAACAGGATATTTGCAGACTTCACCCAGGATAAAAGCAACATCCTATCCCTCAAAGGGCAATATACTCAGTCATGGACTGAATGCTTCCTTCGATATCATACTGGATCCCGCTTTCAGCATGACCGACAGGACAACAAAGGCAGGCTATTTCATAGGATGGAAAAACAGGAATCAGATCACCGTCACCCTGAGCGATCATTATGTGAGACTGAAATTCCCTTTCGATCCTACAAACATGAGACAAACAATGCTTCCTGAAGGCAGTGAATATACATGGCTTAATTCAAATATAAATTTCACATCCGATACAAGACGTCTGTTCTATTTTTCACTCGATGGCGGATATGGCAGTTATTACAACGGGCACAGAACTTCCCTGGGGGGAAACATAAATTACAGGATACAGCCTTACGGAAGCATCACATTAACAGCAAGCTATAATAACATAAAGCTCCCTGAGCCCTACAGCAGCGCCGAGCTTATCCTCCTGGGACCCATGCTCGACCTGACCTTTTCAAAATCATTGTTTCTTACTACATTTGTTCAATATAACAACCAGATCGATAATCTTAACACAAATATCCGTTTTCAATGGCATTATGCTCCTGCTTCCGATTTGTTCATCGTATATACAAGTAATGCGTTCATTGACAATTTCCGGAACCGGAACAGGGGCCTGGCAGTAAAAATATCCTACTGGTTCAACTGAACACCAGCGATACCAAAATATTTTTTTAGTAACATAGAAACCTATTCAGAGATGGCAGCAAAAAAAATCACGAGGCGCCAGGCGATTGCAACCGCCTCGGCAGGTGCCTTAGGCACTATGGTAAACTGGCCGGCTTCTGCATTTTCGATCGGCAGCGGCCCACAGGACAAACTTGCCATTAACGGCGGACCAAAAGTTCATGATGCTCCCTGGCCCTCGTGGCCTGTGTGGGACCAGGCTGCAGAAAAAAACATTATCGACATGCTCCGTACAGGCAAGTGGTGGAGAGGTAACGGCGATCACGTAGCTGATTTTGAAGAACGCTATGCCGAACTTATGGGAGCGAAAAGATGTCTTGCCACGGCCAGCGGAACAACAGCCCTGATAATATCGCTTAAAGCCCTGGGCGTGGACGCAGGTGATGAGGTACTGGTTTCACCATATACCTTCATCGCCTCCTATAATGTTATCTTCATGAATAAAGCCCTGCCTGTGTTTGTAGATACCGACCCGGAAACATTCCTTATCAATCCGTCGAAAATAGAGGAACGTATCACTGACCGTACTTCAGCCATAATCCCGGTTCATATTTACGGCCTCCCAGTCGATATGGACTCTGTCAACGCTGCTGCAAAAAAACATAAGCTCAATGTAGTTGAAGATGCCTGTCAGGCCTGGCTGGCCAGGTACAGGGGCAGGATGGTTGGAACTTCAGGAGACAGCGGTTGCTTCAGCTTCCAGAATTCCAAGAACCTTCCTGCAGGTGAAGGCGGTGCTATCATAAGCGACAACGAAGAACTTATGGACAGGTGCCATTCACTCCACAACTGTGGCCGGCCATACGGTTCAGTAAAACGAACCTCGGCATACCCCATCTCGGGCGCCAACTTCAGGATGCAGCAGATACAGGCTTTGATATTAATGTCGCAGATGAACCGTATTCAAAAAGATGCTGATATAAGACTTGCAAATGCCATGTTCCTCGACGCAAAACTGAAGGATATCCCGGGAATTATTCCGTGTAAACCCGCTCCCGGAGCAGAACGGTCGGCTTACCACCTCTACCCTTTCAGGTATATCGGTAAAGAGTTTAATGATGTTCCAAAAGACAAATTTGTACAGGCACTCCGTGCAGAAGGGATCCCCTGCGGCGGAGGCTATGGTCGTCAGAATCTTGACGGACTTATTGAAGACACCCTCAACTCGAAAGGTTACAGGAGACTCTTCTCCGATGCCCGCCTGAAGCAATGGCGTGAAGAGAATGTTCTGCCGGGCAATGACCAGCTTGTAAATGAGGCCGTTACATTTACCCAGAATATTCTGCTCGGAAGTATAAGCGATATGCAGCATATAGTCGATGCCATCGCCAAGATATGGAAGAACAGGGATTCGCTGAAAGCGTGAAATCAGTAGTTGGCAAGCAGTTCAATATTGCCAACTGCCCTTTGCCAACTGCCAACTTGAATAATCTTTGCCAGTTTAAAATATTACTCATATTATCCAATGCAATGAAATACAGATATCTAGTACTCTCTCTGGCCGCGGTAATAACTGCAATGATCCTCTCCTCCTGCTCAGGCACAAAAAGCGACACTGACTGCCCGGCAGTGGAACCTAACAACATAAGGAGTTACCTCATCAAAGCAGCACGTGACATAACAGAAAAAGCCATCCCCGAAGCCCGTTCCTCTGAAGAACTTGAAATGACCAGGGAGAAAAGACACCTGGAGTTCATAGAGATGCTGGGCATGCAGGACATGCCTCTGGCAGGAGAGCGTTCTCCTCTGAATGTGAAAATTACTGGAACAATACAGAGAGAGGGATATCGTATAGAGAATTTATATTATGAGTCTCTTCCCGGTTTATATGTACCGGCGAATCTCTATATACCTGACAATATAAAAGAACCTGTTCCTGCGATACTCTATGTCTGTGGACATTCACGCACACAAAAAGTCCATTATCAGACCCACCCGGCAAAATTCGCTCAACTAGGCTTTGTTTGCCTTATTATCGAAACCATTCAGTACGGAGAAGTTCTCGGCCAGCATCACGGTTGCTATGCCAGGGGGTGGTTCAACTGGTACAGCAGGGGATACAATCCTGCGGGTGTGGAGGTCTGGAATGCTGTCCGCGGTCTTGACCTTCTTTCAGGGCTAAGCCAAGTTGACAAAGAAAAACTTGGTGTTACAGGGATATCAGGGGGAGGCTCACAGAGCTGGTTCATCGCCGCAGCCGACCCCCGTATTAAAGCTGCAGCACCAGTCTGCGGAGCAAGCACCCTGGAAGCGCAGATCGCCACAAGAACCATTGATGGCCACTGCGACTGCATGGTGCCGATAAATACCTACCTCGTCGATTTTAAAAATATTGGTGCCCTGATAGCTCCCAGGCCTCTCCTGATCTGTCAGGCCGACCGCGACGGCCTCAACCAAATTGAATCAGTCCGCCATATCTATAATGAAGTGCACGAGATATATAACCTGTACGGAAAAAGTGAAAATATCGGGTATATCGAAACACCGGGAGGACATTCTTATCATAAGGACTCAAGGGAGAAGATATTTTCTTTTTTCACCGGACACCTGATGAACAAAAATTTAAGACCTGAAGAAGCAGGAGATATCGACACTTCTCCTGAAAGTCTGCTTTCTGTTGATGACCTCAGGGTTTATGTCGACGGAGCTCCGGAAGATGACAGGACGACTACCATCCAGGATTCATTCGTAAAGCTTGCGGAAACCCCCGAAATCGGAACAGAAAGCGATCTTATAAGCCATCGTGACAAAGTGATCGGCCTGCTTATGGAAAAAAGCTTCCGCGCATTTCCTGCATACCCTCCTCCTTTCGACTCTTCCAGAGTTTTCCGTACACTCGACAGGGCCAGCTACGGAAGCGATATATACAGTTTTGTTTCTGAGGAGGGCTGGCGTTTGAAAGTGGATATCAGGTGGAGGAATGACCCTTCAAAGGACAATCCTTTAATGATAGTCCTCCGCAACGCAGGAGAAGCCCGTAATGAGTCGGAGAATTTTACCGGCAGCTTTGATCCTTCGTGGAATATTGCTTTCCTTGAAGTAAGAGGTGTCGGCGAAGCCGGCTGGGACCCTTCACTTAACTGGCATGTCCGTCGTGCTTCGGCCTGGACCGGCCGTACGATTGCTTCAATGCAGGTTTATGATCTGATGAGATGTATAGAGTTCTGCCGCAGCCTTGGAGGTGTCGATCCTGCTGAAATTGGTATAGCCGCCCATAATGAAATGACCGTGGTTGCCATGTACGCTGCTCTCCTCGACGGAAAATGCAGGAAGCTTGTCCTGAAGGATCCTCCTGCAAGTCAGGATGTAACCAGCAGTCCTGATGGAAGGGGACCGGCAACAGAGATCCTCAACTGCCTGAGGATAACAGATATCTGGCAGCTGCCGGCACTGCTGGACCCTGCTGAAATTACAATAGCCGGCGACATGCCCTCCTCATACAAATGGTCTGACGACATACTCAAAAAAACAGGAAGAAAACGACTTGTCACTACAGGCACATTTTGAGAAAAAAATATTTATATTAATCGCTTAAAAATATTTCATGAGATCAGGAGGGATATTCACTGCAGTCCTTTTCCTTTCAATGCCGGTTATATTGAACGGTCAGGACTATCTGATAAGTTTTGAAGCCATGGGCTCGGCTTCATCCATTACTTCCATAAAGGTGGAAAATGTTACCCAGGTTAAGCATATTATACTGAATGGTGATGAACAGCTAAGGCTCTGGGGAGGGGCTACAGCTGTCCTGGAGTATCCTGGCAGCCTCAGCAAGGAGATCTCCTTCATGCCAAATCCTGTTAAAGATCATTCCAGGATGAGATTTTCCCTTCCCTCCCCGGGTGAAACAGAAATAAGTATTCATGATCTCTCAGGAAAAGAGATTTATAAATCAGGATATTTTCTGACCGCGGGAGAACACACTTTTCTGATAGAAAACCTGGCAAAAGGCATCCATGTCGTCAGGATCAAATCGGGTAATTATTCTTTAAGCGGGAGGATGATTTGTTCCGGCCAGGGAAAAGGCAGGGTAAAACTTCTATATGAGACTTCAACTTCTGCAGGAAATAAAATTGCTGAAAACAAGGGTACTGCAGGTGAAGTAATAATGCAGTACAATGCCGGCGATATCCTGAAGTTCACAGGAACGTCGGGTGAATACAGCACAGTGGTTACGTTAGTACCTGTTAGTGATAAAACGGTAAGCTTCAATTTTATAGCCTGCAAGGACGGAAGCGGGAATACATACCCGGTTGTTAACATTGGTTCGGCTAAGGGAGAGCCGGTTAATTATGGACCGGGAGAAGAAAAAGGTGTGCAGATATGGATGGCGGAGAATCTGAAGACATCAATTTTTAATGATGGTACAGCTATTAGCAATGTCACGGGAGGGGCAGCATGGAGCACTTCCACAGGACCTGCCTGGTGCTGGTATAATAACACTCCGGGCGATTATGGCATGCTTTATAACTGGCATGCAGTGGAAACAAAAAAATTATGTCCTGCAGGCTTCAGAGTGCCCACCGATGAAGAATGGCAGGCACTGGTCCAATACCTCGGGGGTGCAATGGCAGCTGGTGGCAAACTCAAGGAAACCGGCAATGCTCATTGGGCCGATCCTAACTCAGGTGCTACAAACTCAAGCGGCTTCTCGGCATTCGGAGGAGGCTGGCGCAATGCTGCCGACGGTTCCTTCACCGAGCTACAATCTAGTGGATATTACTGGACTTCAACAATGGTAAATATTACAAATGCCTGCTACCGTTGTATGCTGTCGTCAGGTTCTGCCATATACGGATATATGTCGGAAGTAGATCAGAAATTCGGATTTTCAGTACGCTGCATCAAAGAAAACTAAAATAAGCCCTTACCCATTTAATATAACCTCCTTAATCCCTTTTTGAAGGTCGAAACAGAGAATTGAACCTGTTCTTTGAGGGTAAAAAGTCCCTTCCTTAAGTGTTTTTATATCATTTATCCGGTTCAGGGGTTTTTGTTCTCCTCCCGATCCTACTCCTGCACTGCGTACATACCTGTTCAGCATTACCGTAAATGCCGGTGTTGCAAAAGGAGTCTTGAATGTTATTCTGTTTTTTTCTTCAGTTATTGTCGTGAATTCCCTTGCATCCGGGGATAAACCGGCTAACCCATCCTGTACAGGCAGGTGGAATCGTCAATGATAATGCTGACAGGCACCCTGTGATATGGGTTCAGCACTTTTGTCGCGGGTCCATCAGCAGCAATAAAAACCGCTTCAGGAGACAGGGCAGCTGCCATACTACCCAAACCTGTAGTTTTGATAAAAGAACGTCGTGAAATATTCATATTCATACAAATGCTTGATTATTTTAAATCCATACCTGTCATTGTCCTGCGACTGGAACAAACAGGGAATTGCCGTTATTGAATTTCCTGTCGAGAATAAGGTCTACAACCTGTACTGCACCCATCATTGTGCCGTAGAGGCCGTGTGCAAATTTCGGCTGGTACAGATTCTTCACCGGTGTTCTCATAGGAAGTCGCTTCGGGCCGAACTGGGTAACAAGTGATGCAATATCGTATATGCTGCCGGTTGGAGAACCCGAGTACCGTGAGTAAGTTGCAGGCGTCGCAATATCCTTCACTACAATATGTTCCTTCAGACCCGGAATAAAATATTTCTCTGCAATATCAATAAGGAAGTCAGCCCATTTCTCCTTTTTAGCCCTGTAGGATATATAATCTTTTTCGCGTAGTTCTTTCCATCCGTCCATAGCCCAGGGTGTGCTCCTGATGGTGATGGTGTTTTTAGCTCCCGTTGTAAGTGAAGGGCATATCACTGCAGCATGGAAGCAATCCTGAGAAAATCCATGGTCACCTGCCAGGAAAGCATCGAAGAGTTTTTCTGCAGTCCCCTGTCCTGTTGAAACGACATTGTACGGATAATCAAGATCCAGCTTTGTCAGGTCAATTTTGTCGTCAAGTCCGAGCGCTATGTTGACTGATGAAGGAGACATGATTGTATCCCTGAGCTGCTGTAAATATTTCTCCGGAAGATGTTCATCGCCTACAAGCCCGTGCATAGCCACTTTCGGATCAATAGTCGTTATCACCTGTTCCGGCTGAATCAGCTCCGGTACTCCTTTTATTCTGACACCCACGACCATTCCGTTGTTAACTTCAATCTTTTCAGCTTCGGCATTTAAAAGCAGTTCTCCTCCTGATGCCTGAAACCTTTCAGCCATTTTGGATGGGTACTCATCGAAGAAGCCATAAGGTCTGTATACTTTTGTCATGGATGAGAGCATGGCTCCTGTCGCAAGTATTGCTGAAGCCCTGTCGGAGGGGACTCCTGAAAATGAGGTGAATGTTTCCATGACCTCCCGGAGTTTTTTGTCGGTAATGCCGAATTTATCGAGCAGTCCGGCGTATGTCCTGTTCAGGTTCGCTATTACCTTTGGAGCCTTGAAAACCGTAGCGAGGTTGTCTTTCAGTGTTGCATTGGCCTTCAGTTTCCTTACCTGACTGAAAAGGTCGGTGGAGTACTTCATCAGAGTCCTTATTTTATCAGCGTCGCGGGGGAAGGTATCGGTAAGATAAGCCGTGAAATTCTCGGCTCCCGCGGGGATCCTGTATTCATCCACATGGTCACCATCAACGACCAGGCGGCGCATGAAGTTTTTTTCATAGCGTTTCAGCGGCAGGTCGATCTCCAGGTATTCGAGAATATCGACGATATCGGGAAAAAGCTGTGTCGTTTCAAAAACATAGCCGCCCCTTTCATATGCCGTGCAGTAGCCTCCGGGGTAGCTGTTCTTTTCAATGATCAGGGTTTTCTTCCCCGGGTTGTTCTTCAACCACATAAGTCCGCATGCCAGGCCGCTGAGGCCGGCTCCGATAATAACCATGTCGTAACGATTACTACCCCGGTAATTTGACACAACACTGTCGCGTTTCAGCTGGTATGAATTATTCATAATTGTCAGGAATTAATTATTTCTTTTCTGCAGTTTGCGTTCATTAAAATTATAAAAGCCCCTTTTGCCAGTCAACTTAACAGTCAGATAAGGTAAGAAAAAAGTAATTAAAACTTATTATTGTGCCGTCCTTCACAATATTTATTTACTTTTATTGGACATGAAGATCCTTCCTATTACTATTCAGCTTTAACTATCTTTTTATGAAATTTTGTAATCTTTCTTTTCTGTTTTTCTCTCTTATTTTTTCATCTTCACTTACAGCTCAGGAAACAGGAGGTCCGTATACTCCCGATGCCCCGACAGTATTATTGATGCATTTTGACGGTGATGCCGGCAATTCTGTCTCCGGGGGAAATAACGGGATCATCCATGGTTCAGGTGTTTCTTTTGTTCAATCTGACTTAGGTTTCGGTGAGTGCCTGAGGATAGATAATTCCACACCTGAGAAGCATTCCTGGATAGAGATTCCGTATTACTCCGGACTTAATGTCAATGAAGAATTTTCTATCGAATGCTGGTTTAAGATCAACTCCTGGGGTGAAGTTTCCACAGGTACAAGAAGCCTGTTTAAAAAAGAAGACAGTTCCGGAAATCTCCAGTGTGAAGTAATTTTGAACGCGGCTAATAATTCACTGCAGGCCAACCTCGACTGCGTTGATGATGAGAACGGTATCTGGGGTGCGGATGCAGGGACTGCAAAGTTCCTGGAATTGAATAAATGGTATCATATAGCAGTATATTACAATTATTCACATAAACATCTGTATTGTCTTATTCGCGATGAAAATTATCAGGAGATCTTTGCTTCCAGAGGATATTCTGAAACGCCTCCGGTTACGGGTGACGGAAAATTCACTATCGGATTCGGAGGATGGGATGAATCATATTTCGACGGCTGGATAGATGAATTAAGGATAAGCAACATTTACCGTAAATACCGCGACGACGTTCTGGCTGATGTGGATAAAGATTCCTTTGCCGAAGAAATTTTCATCCCGCTGAAAGACAGGTGGGTTGTGGGGCAATGGCCTCTTGATGCATATTATCCTGTCGATAATGTTACAGGACAAAGGTACACCAACTTTTGCGGACCCACGATGCTGATGAGAACAATTCATTTCTGGGAATACCCGCGGAAGCCTTCAGGATTACTTGACTACACCATTTTTAATCTCGACTGGTATGCTGACTATGACAATACAGAATATAATTTCGACTTAATCCCTCCCCAGTTCTCACCCTATGCTACTGAAGAAGAATATGGTCCGGCAGCCACTTTTTCCTATCAGGTAGGTGCAGCATCGATGGAATATTTTGACAATATGTATTGTATGCCTTTCTGGCTTAAAAAGATATTTCATTTCGATAAAAAAACAAGAGTGCTGTTCCGCGAGGAATACACCAAGGAAGAGTGGCAAAATATATTCAAAAACGAGTTGAACAACGGAAGACCCATTATGGTGGGTGCAGTCGCAAGCCGTGATGCAACAGGCGGTGGCGGACATTATTATATCGTCAATGGTTATAATAAAGACAATCTTTTCTTTACCGATCATTCTTTCAACGACCAGATCTGGGTTGATATCGATAATTTTCCCTATGGCATTTCACAGGATATAATTGTCTTTTTGGAACCAGATCTCGGCGGAAAAAGCCTCAACCTAATATCTCCGGAAGAAGGTGAGTATTATATGAAAAACACCTCACTGGAAATAAGATGGGAAAGTGAAAATGTCAGCACCCTCCTGATCGAATATTCATCTGATGCCGGAAAAACCTGGAATATTGCAGCAGAAGAAGTTGATGCCGGACAAGGATTATATTCGTGGACCATTCCCGGACTGGTGTCGGAAAAATACAAAATCAGGATTTCTGATACATGGAACCCCAATTTGTACAGGATCTCAGGACTTTTCAATGTGTATGAGCAGCAGGAAGTTTCCTTTCTTTATCCCGATAACTCAACCGTTTTTCAGTCGGGAACAACAAATCCCGTTTACTGGGATTCGGAAGGAATAAAAACAATAAAGATCGAATATTCCGGCGACGGCCAAAACTGGGTTCTCTTAAAGGCTCCTGTATTGTGTTCTGATAATATGGCAAATTGCTTTTTCCCTGCAGGGACAGAAGGCAGTTTTATTCTGAAAGCCACCAGCATTGAAAACAGCGATCAGGAATTCCTGTCAGAAAATTTCACTATAACAACACTCAACAGAACCGGATCTGTGAATCAGCCTGATGAAAACAGTATTTTGCTGATGCATTTCGAACAGGATGTCTCGAATTCGGCAGAAAACGAAATTGTTCCTGCCGAAAACAAGGAATATGGAGATTTTGAAGATAATTTTGCCCTGAGCCTGGGAAAAGCTTTCCGGATTAATAATTCCCCGGACTCGGACTGGCACTGCATAATAGCGCCAAATTCTGAGCTTTTCAACCTGGGAAATACCTGGACCATTGAAACATGGGTGAAAATTGCCGGCGTCGGGACCCCGAAGACCCAATTCCCGATAATAATCGACAAAGGAGGCTCGTTCGGACTGAACCTTGACGGTAATGGAAATGGGTTCGGAGCTTATGCTGTATTCACAAACAACACCGAACTGTCATTTTTTCAGAATCAGGCTCTTCAAACCGGTGAGTGGTACCATATTGCACTGGTAAGCGATAATTCAACCCATACTGTGTCATTTTTTGTCCATGATAAAAACAGCGATCTTATTTATGAAGAAACAAAGGATTTCCCTGATGGCAGCAACGGAGAAATGATGCAAACCACAAACGACCTGTTCATAGGAGGTGTGAACGGAGGCAGTAACATTCAGTTTGACGGCTGGCTCGATGAAATAAATATTTCAAAATCGGCAAAGGATTTTCATGCTTCTGAAATTGAAGAAATTCCATTTTTTGATGATTTCAGCAATGGCTATGAAAAATGGTCTGCATTCTCAGTTGCCGGTGACGACCAGTGGCATCTCAGCGGCGACGACGGTATTGACGGGAGTATGTGTGCGAGATTCTATGTCACCTCTGAGCCGGCCCAGGCCAACGACGACTGGCTGGTGTCAAGGGTATTCAACACAAGTACTGTTTCAAAACTCACTGTAAGATTTAAATACTGGTATCACGGAAACGGGATAATCCCTCAATTCTACTATTCAACAACATACAGCGGAAACCCTTCAACCAACAACTGGATCCCTGTCGACAACAGCTTCTGGCAGGGCGAGTGGACATGGAATCAGGCTGTTCTGGAAATAAATGATCCGGGAGAGACATTTGTTCTGGGGATCAGATATCAGAATACCGGAGAAATATCCAGCTATATTCTGATAGATAACCTGGCTATAGAAAAGTCATCTACCGGTTTGGAAATGACAAAGTCAAGAGAAAACAGTCTGAGGGTGTATCCAAATCCGGTCACTGAAAATTCGAAAATAGAATTTATTAATCCCGTGACAGGGTTTGTATCTCTTGATGTATGTGATTCGCGTGGCGTGAGTATCTGGCAGGTAGTAAATTGCAGGTTAATGCCAGGCACATACACTTTTCCTGTAGATAAAACCCGGTTTAAAAACGGTATTTATATTGTCACCCTTTCGGGTCCGACGGGAATGGCAAGCATTAAGCTGATTGTCAATGATTGAGAAAAAGAATATCTTTGAAATAAATGCATATACTTTGAGATGGACACAATTAAGCAGATCCTTGAATATATAATTCTACGTCTCGGGAATTTTGAGCTCAAGGTTTCCACCCTGTTGCTTGTGATCTTAATATTCGTGTCGACAAGGATATTGCTATGGATCATAAGGAAAGCGATATTCAGGAAGGGATTGGTGAAAAGGATGGAGGCCAGCAATGCTTACTCCTTTTACCAGATCATCAAATATGTCTTCTGGATTATTGCAGTCCTCTTTATAATGCAGACCCTTGGTATAAGCATAACAGTTCTTCTTGCAGGATCTGCTGCACTGCTGGTGGGTATAGGTCTCGGCCTCCAGCAGACTTTCAATGACTTTATCTCGGGTATTATCCTGCTTCTTGAGGGGTCCACGAAAATTGGTGATGTCCTGGAGATAGACGGGGAAGTGGTCCGGATAGAGGAGATCGGCATAAGGACATCCAAAGGACTGACCCGTGATGATATTGTCGTAATTATACCCAACTCGATGATAACCACCAACAAGGTTATAAACTGGAGCCACCAGACAAAAAAAACCCGGTTCCGGATAAACATTGGGGTAGCCTATGGAAGCGACGTAGACCTGGTAATAAGGATACTGGAAGCCAGTGCACTGGAACATCCTGAAATAAGCGACAAGCAAAAGATCGAAGCCAGGCTGATCGATTTTGGCAACTCTTCCCTTGATTTTCAGCTACTATTCTTCAGCGACAATGTATTCAGGATCGAAAGGATCAAGAGCGACATACGCAAGATTATCAACAGGAAGTTCGACGAAAACAATATAGTTATTCCTTTCCCACAGCTTGACCTCCATGTAAAGCAACCAGGTGGATCAAATCGTCCCTAAAAACAGGTATTATGAAAAAGACCTTCCTGATCTCACTTATTGTCGTTGTAACAATCTTCACAACAGCCTGCCAGACACCGGGAGGGTATATCCTTCCCGAAAGAAAACAGGGCGACAGGACAATCCTGGTGTATGGCGACGGACTCGAGAAAGCATATATAAGCTATGTCATCGCACTTACCGGGAAACAAAGACCCAAAGTCTGTTTTTTCCCGACAGCAGCAGCTGACAGCCCGCTTGCCACTAGAATATGGTCGGCGATGGTTGAAGACCTGCCTCTCGAGTCGGAGGTGGTTGTAACTTTTATTAACTCTTCGCCTGAACAAAAGACCTTTGCAGAACAGATACTGAATTCAGATGCAATAATTGTCGGCGGTGGAAATACGCTTAACATGATAGCGATCTGGAGGGCACAGGGTATTGACACATTCTTAAGGGCAGCATACGAAAAGGGAATTGTCATGGCTGGTGGCAGTGCCGGGTCACTATGCTGGTTTACAGGTGGTTACAGTGACTCAAGACCTCAGAAACTGTCGGTAATAGAATGCCTGGGATTCCTCAAATACAGTCATTGTCCGCATTATAATGAGCCTGAAAGGAGAAGGTTGTATACTGAAGCCGTTAAGCAGGGGATCCTGGAACCGGGCTATGCCTGTGAAAATGGAGCCGGCCTTCTCTTCATAAACGAAAAACTGGTAAAATCCTTATCCCTTAGTCCAGAGAATAGCAACTACTTTGTCACTGTTCGGGATGGTAAGCTCTCGGAAGAAAAACTAAAAGCTGAAATTATCCGAAATGAATAAATTAATAACAATTGCGGTATTTGATAATGTATTTGAGGTAAAATACAATCTTTTGAAAGACATGCTCGAAGAAGCCGGTATAGCTTATTTTTCCGGCAATGAAAATTCCCGGATTATAAAACCTGCATTGTTCATGACCCCGACAAATGTTTCACTTGAAATTAAAGTATATGAAGAAGACATGGAGGAAGCAATGAAGATTCTCCAGTCAATTTCGTAGATAATTATATGAAGCATCCTGACCTATATGATTAACCGGATTTGATAAAGGAGAAGTCAAAGAATGGGCATATTATTTGTTGCAAATAAAACTGTTATATGACTACTTAAACCTGCCCAAATGAAAAATTCACAGCTGACAACAATTTTTTTCCTGTTTATATCCATCTCATTATCAGCACAGAATGGGGATATAAATTCAGTGTTTAGAAATGATACAAGTAAGGTTGCATCAGGGCCCCTTGTAATAATCAACGGAGAAATAAGCAGTACCGGATTAAAATGGATAGATCCCAATTCAATTGAATCGATCAGCGTCTTAAAGGACTTACCATCAACTGCTGTCTTTGGTGAGGCCGGAAAAAACGGTGTTATTGTCTTAACAATGAAAGACAAATTAAAACCTGTAACCTTAGAAAACAGGCTGGAAGACCTTTCGGACAAACAATTTAGTTCAAAACGAGGAGGACTAAATGAGCCCCTGGTAATAATCAACGGAGAATTCAGCAGTACCGGACTTAAATGGATCGATCCTGAAAAAATAAAAACCATATCAATATTGAAGGACCAGCCTGCAGTTGCCGTTTTCGGCGAGGCCGGTAAAAATGGCGTCATTATTGTCACAGCAGATGAGTACCGGGTACCGGGTATTAAATGACTAATTTATAACCCATTATCCTGTCTGTTTAGTAACTTCGGAATTTATTATCCTTCCGGAGGCATCGGCCTGAAGACATATACTTTTTACCAGAATTATGAAGTGTATGTAACTCCTTAAAGCAGGCTCTTCGTCAACTCCGGAAGAGATGAAAGCAATGTTATGAAAAACTGAAGGTAAAAACCCGGCCGTCGAGATATTTTTAATGGAAGACGGTTTCAAAATCATTTATAATTTTGTTACATCAGGAGAAACGGAAATGGCAGAAATAAATAAAATAATGAAGCCTTTAAAATCACTCAGAAGAATAGCTCTTCTTGACCGAAAGAAGAAAGATCCCGGAAAATTTGTCTTTACAGGGAAAGCACCTGAAGCAGCTATAGATATGCAGCTCTTTAAATATAACAGGAAAGAGAGCATTGAGAACCGGAACATTTCACCGGAAAGCATTACAAAGTATGAATCCGACGGATATAATTACTGGTTAAATATCTATGGAATAAGTGAACCGGAAGTCATCGCATCTGTATGTTTGAAGCAGGACATTCACGACCTTGCCATCCAGGATATCCTGGATGTCAACCAGAGGCCTAAGTTCCAGGAATATGAAAACTTCTCCTTTATAACCCTGAAATCTATTGTCCCTTCTGAAAATGAAATGCTGACGGAACAAATAAGTTTTGTTTTCGGCAGTAACTTCCTGATCTCATTCCAGGAAAGAAAAGCTGACTTCTTTGAGCATATAAGATACAGGTTAAGGGAAAATAAAGGAGTTGTCAGGGAAATGGGTCCTGACTACCTGCTGTATGCAATGCTCGAATCAATACTTGATAATTATTTTAAGACCCTGAACAGGCTGGACGAAGAGACTGAAAAATTCAACTTTACCGACTCAAATGCAGAACTATCCCCTAATGCCCTGGAGACAATTGAAAACCATAAAAAATTTGTCAATTTCATCAAGAAATCAATCCTGCCAATTAAAGAGTTTACCCAGATTATTGAACGTGGTGAATGTAAATACATTGAAAAAAGGCACTTAAAGTATTTCCTTGAGATCAAGGACCTGTGCCTTACACTGCTTGACAACGCTGATATGATCCTTTCCTCCCTTGAGAGCAGCGCCAGCCTTTTCTTTTCAGTCCAGGGGCATCGTATGAATGAGGTGATGAAAACGCTGACCATTGTTGCAACAATTTTTATCCCCTTAACCTTTTTTGCCGGTATTTACGGGATGAATTTCAAGAACATGCCTGAGCTCCGGTGGAAATACGGCTATGCCGGATTATGGATGGTTCTCATTCTGATCTTTCTCGGCATGGTAATGTACTTCCGGAAGAAAAAGTGGTTTTGAATTAATGGCTGATTGCCGGCATTGTTCTGATGCAAACTCTGGCGGGCAGCCTGTATCATAATTTAAATTGTAATATCATATAATTAGCCTCCTAACAACCAGACCATGAAAACATTGTCATTTTTTACAACAGCATGTTTCTTTCTTTTAGCTTCCTGCACCAACTCACCACGACCCCGGACGACATTTGAAAAGGGAGAATTCAAGGAATGGGCACAGACACCGCCAATGGGCTGGAACAGCTGGGATTGCTATGGCCCGACGGTTGAGGAGCATGAGGTAAAGGCCAATGCCGATTATATGGCAGAAAACCTCCTGGAATATGGATGGGAATACATTGTGGTGGATATCCGATGGTATGTTGAAAATGACAAGGCAGGAGGATACAATCAGACGGATCCCCGCTTTGTCATAGATGAATATGGCAGGTACCAGCCTGCAGTTAACCGCTTTCCATCTGCTGCCAAAGGCAAAGGATTTAAGGAACTTGCCGCCTATGTACATGATAAAGGACTTAAATTCGGTATCCACATTATGCGCGGTATCCCAAAGTTAGCCGTGGAAAATAAATTACCCGTAAAAGGCACCGACGGTATTACTGCAGACCAGGTCTTTTCAACCGAATTGCAATGCAGATGGCTGCGCGATAACTATACCATAGTTGCCGATAAACCGGGAGCACAGGAATATTACAATTCCCTGTTTGAGATGTATGCGGGCTGGGGTGTCGATTTTGTCAAAATCGATGATCTTTCCCGTCCTTACCATAAAGCCGAAATTGAACTGATACGCAATGCCATTGACGCCTGTGGCCGTCCCATTGTTTTGAGCACTTCGCCCGGTCCTACACCTCCTGCCAATGCCCTTCATGTAAAGGAACATGCCAACATGTGGCGTATGGTGGATGATGTATGGGATCAGTGGAGGTATATACCTCACCTGATAGATGTTGCCCGGGACTGGTATCCTTATATTGCACCCGGTACCTGGCCTGATTGCGATATGATTCCCCTGGGAAGGATATCCATTCGCGGAGAAAGGGGCGAGGATCGCATGACAAGGCTTACGAAAGATGAACAATACACCCTGATGACTTTGTTTACCATCTTTAAATCGCCCCTGATGTTTGGCGGAGATCTGCCATCCAACGATGATTTTACTTTATCATTATTAACAAACACAGATGTATTGAAAATGCACAGGTACGGCAGTCAGGTTCGACAGTTGTTCAATGACGATGGAAAGGTGGCCATCACGTCAAAAAATGATGGCACGGGCGAAGTCTACCTGGCATTGTTCAACACCTCCAACGATGAAGCGCCAGGGGAAATAACCGTCAATTTAAATGACCTGGGTATTACAGGTAAATGCACTGTAACAGAACTGTGGAGCGGGCAATCACAAGGTGAATTCCAGAACCTCTTCAAACAGGAAATCAGGCCTCACGCCTCCGGGTTATATAGTATTAAGTAAGAAGATCTTTGACCATAGCTTTTTCGTACCCTTACCCAAACCGGAAATTCAGCATTTTTAAGTAAACACGATAAGACCTGAGTAATGAATCTTAAGAAGTTTATTGGTTTTGCAACAATAAGTCTGGTCTTCATAATCATTGCGTCCGGGATCATCTTGTCAGTAAATATGAAATCAAAGGTAAAGGAACTCTTTATACTGAACAGGGAATTGCAGGAAGAAGGTTACTATATGGCTGACTTTGAATTCAGGATGCTGGGTTTTTCTTACCTCCTGGATAAGGGACGCTATTATAAAGCATTGAAATCCCTGTCCGCCTATCATGGAAAATTGAGAACCAAGGAAGGACTGAAACGAATACCCTCCTTCACCGACAGTCAGCAGGAAACAGACTTCTTCCTTGATCTTCAGGATCCCGTGACAGGTGCTTTTATTGATGATTCGGCCCCCTTCTGCATCTACATTGAAATTACCCGGAACATCATCGGGCACCTTTCATCTCTTAAAAATTCTGACACAGTGCCTCTGAAATTAAAATATCCTTTAAAATTTCTCGACGAGATCAATACTCCTGAAAAACTGCTGCCCCACCTGGATGATATTTCTTATGTGGGCTGGCTGGCATCAAAATTTCCCCAGACCACCTTCCATTTTTCACGAAACCTGCTGGGAGAAACCGGTTCGGAGAATGTTCTCGAAAATAACGGTGTATATCAGTTTTCGCCGGAATGGAAGCATGCCATGCTGAAATGGATGTATGATTTTCAGGATACTGCGACCGGATTCTGGGGCCCCAGGAACAGGAAAACGCATAAATTGACAAAACTTGATTTAAACAATACTGCATCTATTCTAAAATCATACAGGGATAATGATGGTAACGACATTTATACGGAATTTCCCCTGAAATACAAGGATAAACTCTTCAGCTCAGCGATCGGGCAATTATCGGAACCCTACCCCGACCACGATGACCTGCCTGAGATACACGAATGGAACCTGAGGCAGGGGAAAGGCATAAAAATGCTCCTGAGACATCTGTGGAAGGATGCATCGGTAACAGACAGGAAAGATGCTGAAAAGATCATTCTCAGGTATATCGATATAAATTTCGAAAAGTATTATGTCAGGGATGAGGGGGCATTCAGCTATTATCCTGATGCCGGACATGCCTCCTGTGATGGTAATCACGACATCCTGAACGGTTTCGGAGCTTTATCCGGCACCAGGCAACGCGAACTGTGGGGTGATCCTGCTGAAAATACAAGGGATCTGGGAGCACTAGTCCTGAATGAGATTAAGAGTTCAGATATGGAGCCTGTGGCAGCCATCCCCGGCATTAATTCCCTGAGATTCTACCTGGGCAAACCCGATTTTGAACATCTTTGTGACAGCGTATGGGCCGTTTATTATCCCGGCGATACCCTGGTGCCGGATGTAATGGAACTGGTCCCGAATATCATACGATGGACAAACACAACTACTCTTTCAATGGGTAACTGGTCATCAATGGCTGAAATAAGAAAGGAATTCTCTAAATATAATATAGAGAAACCCCTGGTTTTCAAAAACGAACTTCCCCGGGATGAAATAAAGAAGAAATTTGAAGAAACAACGGAAATATTTGTTGTGGGCTTCGATAAGCTTCAGATACCCAGAGGCATGATAAAATTCAAATATACTGATCGACAACTATAAATAAGTAGGTACTGTTTTCCCCTGCACAGGGATTTGGGGATTATGCCGACCATGGTAAGAAAATAAATGAGAATAGAATTATAATGTACAGCTAATCAATAAAAACGTATTTACAATTCCCTGATCCAGATATTTCGGAAGCTGATCGGTTCGCTCCTGTCACCGTGTGCCTGAAGGCAAACAGGTCCGTTAACGTGTAATTCCTGTCGTGGAATACCTGTATATTCTGGCGGTCATGACAGTGCGGTATTGCTCTGGACGAGGATCCCATTATGCAGGACTGTAACATACGGAGGTGTACGACAGGTCACATCTGCCATGGCCGGAGCATTCTCCCATTGAGATAAGTCCGTGCCAATAAACAGAACAATGGCATCGAAGCTTTCCTGCAGATTTTTCCCGTACTTTTTTTCAGCATAAACAATATACCAGATAAATAGTGTTATCTTATGGAATATTTAGAATACAAACACTATGAGGAAACTGTTTTTTGTCATTTTGATATGTATGTGTCATCCTTCATATTATACCGCTGCACAGGAAATTGACAATCTCAGACTGATAAGTCAGTTCGAAAATCAACTGGCTGCAGATGTTGGAGAGGATCAGGTCGGTAGTATTTCAACAGCTATCATTATCAATAACCGGATAGCCTGGTCAAAAGCATTCGGATATGCCGATCCGGTAAATAAAATTTTCGCTGACACATCCACTCTCTACAGGATTGCTTCTGTTTCAAAAACCTTTACTGTTCTCCTGATGATGCAAATGATTGAAAAAGGCCACTTTAAACTTGATGATCCTGCAGACGTTCTTGTTCCTGAAATAAGAAAAATAAAAGGGTATTCTGACTCTGACAGAATTACTTTCAGACAACTGGCAAGTCATACATCGGGTCTGGATAAAGGACCCCGGCTAAAAAATGCAACTACAGGACCACCCGGGGAATGGGAGAAAAAAACCATATTATCAATCCCGACCACCAGGCTTAAATCAAAGCCGGGATTAAAATATATTTATTCAAATATCGGTATCTCCATTATTGGCCTTGCAATATCAAGAGCTGCCGGACGACCATTCACTGACCTGGTTAAGGAGAATATTCTTATTCCACTTAATATGAATAATACTTTCTACAAAGTTCCGGTTTCCGAAACGGCAAGATTGTCTGCAGGAGTCAACGGAGGTCGTTTAAGTAAAAGGAATATAAACAAATCGTATCGAGAAACTCAGGGGAGGGGATATAAGGTTCCGGCTGCTGGTTTGATCACAACACCTGGTGACCTGGCTATATTTATTCTGGCATTAATGGGAGAATCTGAGAATGAAATTCTTGGTAAGGAAAGTCTCAGGCTCATGCAATCACCTGTTGTTCAGATCGACTCACATAACTTCTATGGTCTTGGATTATTTATTACCAGAAAAGACAGTTTTACCCTGATAGGTCACGGGGGATCAACCTCTGGATATAATTCATTATTTGCCTGCGATACCCTGAACCACAATGGAGTGGTGCTTTTAAGAAGTTATAATAAAGGGAAAACGAATCTTGATCTTTGTGCAACTACTTTATTGACTGAGTTATCTGTCAGATAAAAAGTAATAGCAATTTCAGGTATAAACCTTGTAAAAAATCAGATAACATTGATGAATTTGATGCCATGGCAATAACTCTGTACACATTTGCTCAAACCCCGGGCCTTCATCTTTTGGAAAAGACCCCCGATTCCAGAATGGTTTTTGTCCACAGGGTTGATACTGAAAATGAATATCATTATGATCCGGATGATATATACAAAATGATTGGCCTTGTGCTAAATTCGAAAATTGAGTGATGGAAGATTTACAGAATCAGAAAGAATTCAAAAAAACCCATCAGCTATAATCTGTCCTGTTAAAAAATGTTGGAAAAGAAAAGGATATTTTTACGATCCTATAAAAAAATGATGGTTAATATGCCATTGAATACTGATATATCTACAAACATAAAAAAATAGCATTTATGAAGCAATCAATAATCTGTGCTGGTCTGATTTTTTATTTCGTATGCAATGTACATGGACAAATACCTGGGGATAATCTGATTGGTTTCTGGTCTTTTAACGGGAATGCCAATGACTTAAGTATAAATAGTAATCATGGTACGGTCAATGGTGCCACTTTAGTCCCCGACAGATTCGGTACCCCGGCCCGGGCATATCATTTTGACGGCAACGACTACATCTCCATTCCCCACTCGACAACTTTAAATATGCAGGATGCCCTGAGTTTTTCAGTCTGGATAAAACCAGAAACTTTATCGGGTACAAGAATGGTGTTTGGTAAATCAAATTATACCACCACAACCGATTACCTGCTAAGGGTTAAGTCCGACGGATATATTCAATGGGAATATGATGGTTATACCGATACGGATTCTTCACAATTAAAACTGAACACGTGGCATCATATCGTGGTAACTGCAAGTGCTCCGGGAGAAATTAAAAAAGTATACATTGACAATCAACTCATAAAAGAGACTCTCACTTCTTCAGGTCCGTTCGGATTTATTTCCAATCCTTTTACAATTGGATATTCCAGTCGTGGCGCCGAGTATTTCATCGGTACTATTGATGAACTCAGAATGTACCAAAAAGTATTATCTGAAAGTGAAATTGATGCTCTTTTCAAAGAATCATGCAACACAGCCAGTTTTATCACAGTAAAAGCATGCAAAAGCTATAAAGCACCCGACGGTGCTGTTTATACAACATCAGGTATTAAAACCGCCGTAATCCCAAATGCTGCCGGTTGCGACAGCACAATTACCATCGACCTGGAAATAAACAGCGTCGATACGTCGGTAACCCGCGATGGATTAACATTGACTTCAAATGCATCAGGAGCGCTATACCAGTGGCTCGACTGCAACAATGGAAATTCAATTTTACCGGGAGAGACAAACCAGTCATTCATTGTAACCCAAAATGGAAATTATTCAGTCAGGGTTACTCAAAATGATTGTGTCGATACTTCTTCGTGCTTCCTGGTGACAACTGTAGGAATTCTGGAAAATAATTTCAACACCAGCATCCTGGTTTACCCTAATCCCACAAACGGGAATATAACAATAGATTTAGGGGAGATGACGGAAATTTCTTCTGTTATCATCTCTGATATGAGCGGAAAAGAAATAAGCCGGTCAGAATTCGGTAAAACAGATAAGTTTGAAATGAGTCTAAATGTTAACCCGGGGATTTACCTGTTGACAATAAAATCAGATGATATTACTGCAACCTTCAGATTAATAAAAAATTAACGCTTCCTAAACATTGATTTCATGCTTAAATGCTGTAAAAAACAAAAAGAAATGAAAGACCATCGCCAGCCTCTTGTGATAACTGCTCTATTGCTGGTTATTACCGCTTCTGTCACAGCACAGGATACTCTCCCGGCAATCAAACCTGAAGATTATGCAAAATGGCAGACTCTTGGTTCTGCCTCCATCTCCGATGACGGCTCATGGGTGGCATGGAACATATCTCTCGTGGATGGAGATGACACTCTTTTCATTAAGAACGCCGCTACCGGAAAATTATATAAATACCCTCTCTCAACAGGATTGATTTTTTCTTCCGACTCAAAATGGGCCGGCTGCCGCATCGGTTACAGTGAAAAGGAACTGGAAAAGATGCGGGAACAGAAGAAACCGGTAAAATATAAAACCAGGCTGCTCGAACTTGCCACAGGAAAAGAGAGGATCTTTGATAATACCGGATCATTCAGCTTTACGCGAAATGCAGGACATCTTGTATTAAGCGGATATGCTCCTGAAAACAGCAAAACAAAGGATATTTTCCTGTATAATCTAAAGACAGGCACCCTGAAGAATATTGGAAACACAAGTGAGTATTCTGTAAATAAACAGGGTAACCGGATTGCATATATTGTAAGCGCTGAAGATAAGAAAGGTAATGGCGTCGAATTGATGAATCTCGATGATTACACAATAGCATTCCTTGATAACGATACTGCTGTTTACCGGAACCTGGTATGGGAGAGAGAAGGTGATGCTCTCGCGTTTCTGAAAGCTTATACCGACACCGGTTATGTAGAGGAAAATCACATTCTTTTCACAGTCAGAAAAGCAAGCTCCAAACCTGAGATAAAGTCATGGAAGCCCGGTAACGATAACAGGTTCCCTGCAAACATGAGGATACATGAAAATTTCCGGCCTCAAATTTCGGAAAACCAGAAAACCATATTCTTCGGCGCCTTTGACTGGACCGTGAAGGAGAAAAAAGACAAAAAAAACAGCGAAAAAGAGAAATTGCCGGGAGTGGATATCTGGCACTGGAAGGATGATCCTGTTCAGCCCAGACAAAAAGTACAGTACAATACCGATAAGGATTTTTCTTACCTTTTTGCATGGAATGTAGATGCCGGAACTGTCATAAGGATAACCGATGAGAAAATGAGAAAGGGGACTCCCTCATCTGATGGCCGCTATACACTTGCAACTGATGATACTCCATATAAGCCTGCTTTCAGGCAGGCCCATTACGACCATTATGCCGTTAATAATCTGACGGGAGAAAAGAAACTGATATTGAGTAATTTCACAAATCTGTACGGGACATCCCCGGCAGGTAATTATGCTCTCTACTTCAGGGATAAAAACTGGTGGGTATATGATTTTCAGCAAGACCGCCACAAAAACCTGACAGAGGAAATAGAGTCTGTGTTCTGGAATACCCGCGATGACAGCCCTAATGATGTAAAACCTCCTTTTGGCAGTGGCGGATGGTTCAAGGACGATAAAGCAGTGCTGCTCTATGATGAATTTGATGTCTGGAAAGTCTTTCCCGGAGGAGGAAAACCTGTCAGACTGACAAACGGTAAAGAGAATTCGATCAGGTTCAGAGTCACAAGGCTCAGTTATGAATATCCGTGGCTGGATCCGGCCGGCGATCTCTACTTCTCAGCTTTCGGTGATATCGACAAAAGAATGGGATATTACAGGCTTACCTTAAAAAATAAATTTGAAAAACTCATTTTCGAAGATAAGGCAATAACCGCATTGCGAAAAGCAGAGAAATCAGACTGGTTCATTTATAATTCAGAGAGCTATTCCGATTCCCCCGATGTTCTGAGGGTCCCGGCATCATTTACGGGGGCTGTCCAGCTTTCCGGTACTAATCCGCAACAGAAGGACTTTGCCTGGGGCAAAAGCGAGGTTGTTCACTTCACCAACAGAGACGGAAAGCCTTTACAGGGTGCTCTTTTCTATCCTGCCGGTTACGTGCCCGGCAAGAAGTACCCGATGATTGTGTATATCTATGAGATAAGGTCGAATGTGGTCAACAGATATGTTACTCCCTCGCCCAGAAGCCCTTATAACACGACAAACTATAGCAGCCAGGGTTACTTTGTCTTCCAGCCCGATATAGTCTACAAGACAAATAAGCCGGGAGAATCAGCGGCTGAATGCGTGATACCGGCTGTTGAGGAGGTTATTAAAACAGGAATGATCGATGAGAAAAAGATAGGCATTATGGGGCACAGCTGGGGAGCATACCAGACGAGTTTCATTATTACTCAGACAGATCTGTTTTCAGCAGCGGTGGCAGGTGCTCCTCTCATAAACATGATCAGTATGTACAATGAAGTATACTGGAACAGCGGAACACCCAACCAGAATATTTTTGAGATCTCTCAGGGTCGTCTGCGTGAGCCCTGGTGGAAAATCATGGATGATTACATGAGAAACAGCCCCATGTTCCAGGCGCAAAACATCAAAACTCCACTGCTTGTTGCTTTCGGTAATGCTGATGGTGCTGTTGACTGGCACCAGGGAATTGAGATGTACACCACTATGCGCCGTATGGAGAAACCCTTTATCATGCTTGTCTACGATGCTGAAAATCATTCGCTTGCAAAGAAAGAGAACCAGATCGATTACACAAAAAAGGTCAATGAATTTTTCGATCACCATCTGCTGGGAACCGAAGCAGCAGAATGGATAATTCAGGGTAAGAAGTACCTCGACAAAAAGACAGAAGAGGAGAAGGCAGCTGCTAAAAAATAAAACTCCTGAGTTGAGGCTGTGATACTAAATATGCTCCAAAGGCAAACAATATGAACGAAAAAATCACTATTGATGATTCGCTTTGCACTAAATGCAGGGTTTGTGCAGAGATATGTCCGAACGGGATCTTCAGGACGGAAAATGATCATACCTTCATCAGACATGAGCGGGTTCAGCTTTGCGTCTCATGCGGCCAGTGCATGGCTGCATGTCCTGAAAACGCAATCCGGGTCGGGGGACTCGACTATAACCGCGATTTTTTCGACCTTCCCGATGATGCTGATGCAGATGTTCACTTCGATAAACTGATCCAAAGCCGCCGCTCTGTCCGCGCTTTTAAAGATATGCCCGTACCCCGTGAAAAGCTCGAAAAGATAGTCAGTGCCGTGAAATTCGCACCTCCCTCTTTTCCTCCTATAAAAACAGCTTTGACGGTTGTGCAGAAAAGACAACTGATAAGAGAATCCCTGCCACACATGGTAACGCTTTACGAAAATCTTTTAAAAGGATTAAAGCATCCGGTAATAAAATATTTCATAAAAAGAGAAGTCGGCCCCTACAGGATGCGGACTGTCCGGAATCATATTGTCCCGATGTTCAGGATCAAGCTCCCGTTCATGAAGGAAGGAACCGAGGATGCCATTACACGTAATGCTCCTGCAATGATATTTTTTCATGCAGAAAAAGAATCTGAAAACTACAGAACAGATATCTGCATCGCCCTTACTTATGCCATCTTAAAGGCTCATTCACTGGGTCTGGGTGCTACTGTTATTGAACTTATTCCTCCTGCCGTTGAAAAGAGTCCGCATCTTAAGAAACTATTCCATATACCCGATCAGAATGAGGTAGTCGCGGCAATGATCTTAGGCTATCCTAAATTCAAATATAAAAAGGCCATTAACAGACAGTTAAATGGTGTTACCTGGATTAATTAATTATTAATTTTACAAGGCTCCGGCTGAAAAATTGATAATACATATCAATATAAAATGAGAACAGTGATCAAAGTATTTATTACCTTCATACTTCTTATAGCCACAACTTTATTGAATGGTCAGAATATGCAATTCAGATATAAACCGGTCCCTGACGGCAGCGGATTCAGAATGGATGATCTCCTTAAGCTTAAAGACAGTCACTCCTTTTCAAGCACAATCCTGTATGTTTTGACCACCCCTTTATAATCAAATTTCACAACAGCGGTTCCAGTGGTCGCTTCAGCCTGCGTAACAGTCACCTTCACATCCTGATCGCTCGCAGATGCCGTAACTTCAGGTATACCTGATATGCCTGAAGTAGCTTTATAAGTAGTCTCATACAGATCCAGGCCTGTAATTCCGTTGGCATTTGTTGATCTTACCGGGGTGGCAGGAAGATCTATCTCTTCTCCTTCCACTTTGATACTTACTGTGGGCACAACCGGACGCACGATTTTCTTTTTCTTTGAACTGAATCCCAGTCCGCATAAATCGAAAAGACTACCCTGGTCAGGACCTTCGGCCACAAGGAAGATGGAGTGCTTCCTGTCAAGGTTGTCAACAAACGCAGAAACGTCTGTTGTGAATTTCGAAATTTCCTGCACAGAATTTGCCGGGACAATTATCTCTCCTATCTTATTACCTTTCCATGTATCATTGTCCCATGGACCGTCAAACCAGACGCTGACCTTAAATGCGCTTTTTGTCTTTGGTGTAAGGAACAGATTGAATGCTGTTTTGTTACCGCGTCTGGTCCCTTTGAAGGCCTTCAGACCTTTCATGTCTTTCTTAAGCCCTCCGAAGCCGAAATACTTGTAACCTATTATGTGACCGTTCTCCACATTTGTTATTGGCATGTTGTTATCCCATATATCCCAGGTATCCTGCTGGGTTCGGGGATGGGAAAGAAAACAGGCGTATCCTGCTGAGTAATATTGATATGGATCGAGGCCATATATGTGAAATCCTTCCGAAGTCACTTCGGCTCCGGTATATTCCCTTCCCTGGCTGTCCTTTGCTATCCAGATATTATCTTCAGAATACGGATCATATCCTCTGATAGTCACTTTTCCTCCTTCTGCGACCGCTTTCTCATCATATTGAACTTTAACCGGAGCGACCATCGGCTGACGTGCATAGCCGTATCCCCTTGGTGCCCTGTGATAGAACACATACCACTGGTCGTTTATCAGTTCCAGGCTGCCATGGGTATTATGACCCGGATAACTCGTCTGTAATGTGCTTCCATCCTGACCCGGCACCGGTGCCCGAGAATCGACCAGAACGCCGCCGCTCTTCCAGGGTCCGAGGGGAGTGTCGCCGTAGGCATAACGTAATGCCGAGTTGGTGCTGCCAAGTCCATAATCAGGGCCTGAATATCCGCTGTAAACCCAGACGTATTTATTACCGATCTTCCGGATGGAAGCAGCTTCAAAAAAGTTGAACATACCGAGATCCTGATCGGGATATACATTAGGATAAGTTGTTCCTTCCGGGTCTCTGATAACGCCATATCTCGAACTGGCAGGGATAAAACGGTCAATCGCGCTGGTTCCGGGCCTCAGCGAATACATCGTATTCTGATCCAGCTGTCCTGCCAGAGATCTCTGAAATCCCCAGTATCCATATGCTCTGAAGCCTGTCTGATAGTCAGGGTCTTGAGGATCGGTGATATATTCAATAAAAACTGCCGGGTCGAAACCCATGGTACTTCCGGCGACAGTTCTCATTCCGTCTTCGGTCATGTTTATGGGGGTAAAGGGTCCGTCGGGACGTGTACCCCTGGCTACCATTGCTTCCCTGTTACGGCCCCGGCTGTGGGGGTACAGATAGTATTCCTTTGTGCCGTCTTTTCTTTTCAGCTCAACCAGGTCGGGAGCGTACATCACGTCCCATTGTCCGCCGACAGGGTAGGTAAAAATGGGGCCTTCATCACGCCAGAAGGACAGGTCCTCGACAGGTGCCGACCAGGCTCTTATGTCGGGTCCGCAATAACTTTTAAACCTGACATCGTGCGATCCGATAATATAGATCCGGTATTTCCCGGGGTTGTCGGGATCTTCAAAAACCCTGGGTTCGCCGTCGGGCAGATGCTCCCACAGGGGAAGATATGGATTACCTGAAGTGCGATGGGATGATTTGGTAAAAACCTCTTTGGTTTTCGACTGATCATTGTCAACTTTATTCTCTGTGAAAGAGAACAGCAGAATGGCCGCAAGTAATAAAACTACCTGAGGTCTTTTCAGTACATACAGAATTCTATTCATCATTAATCCTTTTTTTACACAACCAACATGATACTTTCTGAAAAAAACCGGGATGTTTTTCATAAGTATTTCTCTGAGAACACAAATTTGTCAATGAAAACAAAACTTACGTCAGAGACAAACATAAGAAAAATTGCTGTTTCAGAATTTTGCACCTATCATAAGCCTGAAATTACTGCCTGTGAGTTTCTGGTCAGGATATTCGTAGTCGGTCTCACTATATTCGCAGTTTATGTTTGCAATCTGATATTCAAGTCCCACGCTTAACACTTTCCAACGGAAGGCTGTCCCTATCGCATGGGAAATTCCTCCGCCGGCATAGCCTGTAGGATCATCGCCGGAATAAGCCCACATATGGGCGAATCCTGTCGGCCTGAGGTTATAGTAAGAATCAAGAGCGATTTCGTCTGAAAATGCTACGGTGGCTATGGGCCCAATCTCAAAGAAAGAGACATCTGCCACTGCTCTTATCAGGTCTCCGTTTTTTCTTGTGCCGGCTGTAATATCGAGCCAGTTGACCATCAGTCCCATTTTAAAACGTTCGGAAGAACCGAAATACCAGCGGTTCCCGATCTGTATGCCTGTTGTGAACAGAATTTTGACGTCATCATCCGGGTTGGCGTTTTTCGAAAGACCATAATTAGCCGGTGGTATGCCGATGATCCAATTGACGCTGAACCCATGGCTCAGTGTTCTGTTTTTCTGGGCTTGTGTTGTAACCGTACATACTGCAAGCAGAATAACTGATAAAAGGAATACTGTTTTTTTCATCTGATTAAAGGTTTGGTTGAGTCGAAATGCATATAAACAAATTTAGCAATAAATCTGTCCGGGCCTTTACATTGTTACTTATTAATGTTAAGCGAGTTTCAAAAATCATACCTTCCGTATATTAAAAGTCTCAGTCTCAGACCTGCTTATTGAAGCTTCAGAGGTATAATAAAGCCACTTGCGAGGATGTGTGGGAGATTGATAAATATTCAATATTGATCAACAAAAGCTTATCAAAAACATTGTTAAAATCCTAATCTATTTGTATCTTAGTATTTTAACAAACATAAACCACTGTTATACTAAGTCTCGATTTCTGACTAAAATCCACTCCATATGAAATCCAAAATTTTTTTTCTTTTATTACTGATCGCTTTTTGTCAGGCTGATATTCTAGCCCAGGACTATCAGATAAGTTTTGCAGGTTCAGGCGCCGCAACTACGGTGACTTCGGTCAAAGTTGAAAACCTGACACAGGGAACAAACCTTGAAATGGATGGAACAAATATTCTTCATCTGGTGAATTCAATCACTGGCATTAACGAAGTCACAAGCAATGAAGATAGGAAGATTACATTTTCACCTAATCCAATGAATGAATTTACGAAGATGCAATTTTTTCTGCCGGAGGAAGGAATGGTGTATATTTCCATATATGATGTAACAGGGAAATACCTGTTTCAGGCTGAGGATTATTTGTACAAAGGACTACAAATTTACAATATACGTGGCGTTGCTAATGGTTTAAATGTGGTAACTGTAAAATCAAAAGATTATTCAATCTCTGGCAGGTTCCTGGGTGATGATCGGGAGACTGGCAGAGTAAGAATAGAATATGAAAACACAATCGCAACACAATCAAAGGATAATACCACAGAAACAAAGGGACTTGACTATTATGTAAAAGGGATAAATGAAGAGGTATTGATGCAATATAATACAGGAGACAGATTGAAATTTACGGCGACTAGCGGAAACTACATGACAGTTTTGACAGGTATTCCAACAGAAAGCAGATTGTTGACATTCAATTTTATTTCTTGTACGGATGATGATGGGAAGAATTATCCGGTTGTAACATTGGGCTCACAAATATGGATGGCTGAAAACCTTGCATATCTGCCTGCAGTAAGCCCTTCTTCAATCGGTTCTGATACAGAAAAACACTATTATGTTTATGATTATCAAGGAACAAATGTCAACGAAGCAAAAGCTACAGTTAATTACTTAACATATGGCGTTCTATATAATTGGCCTGCCGCGATGAATGGACAGGCAGGCAGCAGCACCAATCCAAGCGGAGTCAGGGGAGTATGTCCTGTGGGCTGGCACCTGCCAAGCAATGCTGAATGGCAGGTGTTAGTGAATTTTTTAACCCTTAATGGTTATGGATACGAGGGGAGCGGTGATGATATAGCAAAGGCTCTTGCTGCAAATACAGGTTGGAGATTTTACGACCAGGCAGGAACCCCCGGTAATGACTTAACAACAAATAATAGTACCGGGTTCTCAGGACTTCCACACGGTGTCCGTGGCGATGGGACTTTTGGAAATCTTTCTTATTATGCTCCGTGGTGGGCATCCGAGCCAGGATTTATGACACCAACCTCATGTGGTAGCATGTGGCGTTTGGTTGAATATGCTAAAGTACTTTATAACACTCAAAATCCATTCTCATACGGACAGGGTGTCCGCTGTTTAAAGGATTAATATCATTAACGTTACGGCTCACTTTAGAAAAACCAGTGAAATAATACTGAAATTACCCATGAATCTTATATCAATATTTTTTTATATTATAGTAACTTCATTATTCACAAGTGATGATAATTCCGAGAATTTATCTGAATCAAATATCAGATTAAATCAATTTGTTAATCAACCATGTTTCAGAGAAAATCTTGGTCAGATCACTGATCAATATTCAAATCCAAGGCCTGAAATTTTATTTAGTGGTGAAACGGGATGCCTTTCATATTATCTCACAACCACAGGCATAAATTATCAGATCAGCAAACCAGAAAGAAGGACTACAGAGGTAAATAGACTGTTTTCTTGGGCGAATAGAAAAAGATTGAAAAAGGTTCAGTTAAATATTTTTAGAGTAGAAATCAAATGGATGGGTGCTAATTCTGATTTTCAGATTGAACCTGGAAATGAGGTCCCTGGCTATGAAAATTATTACAATCTGCCGGAAGGATTGAGCCCGGTAACAATGGTAAAAAGTTATAAGAGTGTTTTGTACAAAGACATTTATGATGGAATTGATCTTAAGTATTTTATTAACAGTGCAGGAGAACTGGAGTACGATTTTATTGTAAGCCCCGGTGCTGACTACAAGCAAATATGCCTTCTGATTAAAGGAGCAAAATTGAGAGTTAATGACTTAAATTCACTTACATTGAAATTGCCATCAGATTACATTTGTGAAGGACCCTTAAGAGTAAAGCAGGGAGAAAATGAAGTTGCTTCTTCATGGGATGTTAAAAATAATATGGCCAGGTTTATTATCAATGGGAAATACGATACTACCCAACCGTTATACATTGATCCCCCTGTTAGGATCTGGGGTTCATATTATGGAGGAGAATATCAGGATGAAGTATCTTCTTGTGTAAACGACAATAATGGTAATGTATATATTGCCGGGGAAACTGAATCCAGAAATAATATTGCAACAACAGGAGCGCATCAGACAACCTATGGAGGAGGCAGTTATGGTGAAGCCTTTTTAATTAAATTCAATAGCGATGGTGTTCGGCAATGGGGTACATATTATGGTGGCAGTGATGCGGAATATCCTGCAAATTGTTCCATAGATCAGAATGGAAACATCTATCTGACAGGCAGCACAATGTCTTTAAATAATATAGCCACTCCCGGAACACATAAACCAACTAAAGAATATGGATATCCGGATGCATTCCTGGTAAAATTCAACAGCGAGGGAGTGCGTCAATGGGGGACATATTACGGAGGTTATGAAACTGAATATGCGGAATATTGCTCAACAGATACAGAAGGAAATGTGTTCATAACTGGCTGGACAAGATCCACAAATGATATAGCTACACCTGACGCACATCAGGTTTCGCTTGGTGGATATGCGGATGCATTTTTAGTCAAGTTCAATAGCGACGGAGTCCGTCAGTGGGGAACATATTTCGGAGGTAATTATGATGATGGAGGTTATAGTTGTTCTGCTGACAAAAGTGGAAATGTTTTTCTGACAGGAAATACTTCATCTACCAATGTTAACTTGTCAACAGCCGGATCATTCAGAACAGAATTCAGTGATGGATTTTTAGTTAAATTCAATAGTCTTGGAGCACGTGAATGGTGTACTTATTTTAAAAGATCCAATTGTTGCACAGATTATGATGGGAATGTATATCTGGCAGGAACTACAGAATCTTCTGACATCATTACCACAGATGGAGCCCATCAAATAGAATATGGTGGTGGGTTTGATGCTTTTCTGGTGAAATTCAATAGCTCTGGTGGACGTCTATGGGGAACATATTATGGTGGTTATTTCGATGATCTTGGCGCAGCATGTTCAACAGATAAAAACGGGAATGTTTACCTGACAGGAAGTACTAAATCAGTTAACAATATTTCAACTCCAGATGCTCATCAAACAGAACATGGCGATGGAATAGGAGGAAATGATTCAGATGCCTTTCTTGTTAAGTTTAACACCGAGGGAATCCGTCAGTGGGGAACATATTATGGAGGAAGTTCATCTGATAGTGGTACTGGCATTTCAATTGATCCGGATGGCAGTATTTATTTTGCCGGCAGAACAAGTTCTTCAAATAATATTGCTACACCAGGAGCCCATCAAACAGAATCGATTGATATTTATGGAATTTACGATGGGTTTTTTGTAAAATTCTTCGAAACACCGACAAATATTTTTGATATAAAGACTAATAAGTATATTTCTGTCTTCCCTAATCCAACAACTAACAGAATTACAATTACTGTCCATCAAGAAGGAATATATACCATTGAAATCTTTAACCTGAATGGAATTCTCTTGAAAAAGGATGAAATCTCCTTCTCTGAATCTACCAATACAGACCTTGACCTGTCAAACTGCCCATCCGGGACCTATATCATAAAAATAAAAAATAATCTGGGATTAATTTTAATTAAAAGATTTATCATATTATAAATTGAGATCGCAAAATGATAGTCTGTTGCTGTTAGTTATTTTCTGGAAGCCATGGGTTTGCATTGAGCTAATTGTCATGTAAGAGTAAGTTCCATCCATGCCATTTTTGGTACGAGTATTGTGTATGTCATAAAAGCTCTCAGGCGATTTCCATACGAATTGTATTTCTCATGCAGATCCGGAATGCTGAATCAAAAGAGGATCATTGAGCTTTGGGAATTTTCAGTCCTTAACACACCTGACTGAACAGCCATCAGATTCTGTAAGATAGCTTTCATATGCAATAGTAGTTACTACCAATTACGTTGTATAAGCACCCCACCAATAACCTTTCTGTCCCATGTCTGTAAAAGAAGAATTATACATACGAATTCCACCGGGAAGAGCTGTAAACCCGGTTGAATTTGAAGTATAATTGTTTGGACTGAACCAGTGTTCAGTCCCGGTTTCTTTAAGCTTACTAGCAGCACTCGGAGCTAATAAATCCAATAAAACCCGCAATTTATTGGCGGGTAAATGCCATCCTGTTGGACATGCATTTTTTGCTGCTTCAAATTGATACAAAATGCCATAAATCTGTCCTAAAGAATCTTTATCGTTATTATAATAGCACCAACCATCAAAAGACGAATTATTTTTCCAGATGTCATCATCTGTGATCTGCTTGCCTGGTATTTCGTACCTCAGATTTTCTGCCATCCATGTTTGTTTATCAATGGTAATGGTTTTGTATGTATTCCCATCACGATTATCAGTAAAAGTGCCGTAATTTATCACTGGTCTTGTAGTGAAACTTCTTACTTCATTTTCACTTAATAATTCATCTTTGTTTTTCGCAACTACCTTCCAATAATAATATAATGTAACCCAAATTTAGGACAGTGATTTAAGTTGTAAAAATAAAACTTAAATTGTTGTCATTATGGAAAAGAAACACAGACGAAAATTCAGTGCCGATTTCAAGGCAAAACTTGTCTTAGAAGCTTTAAAAGAGCGAAGCACGATAGAAGATCTTGCTAAAAAGCACGAAGTTCATCCGAACCAGATCCACTGCTGGAAGAAAGAATTTTTAAATAACGCTTCCTTGGTTTTCTCCTCCGGGGATAAGCAGATAGAGGATAAGAAGCGTCAGGAAGAGGAAAAGGAGAAGCTATATGCACAGATCGGCCAGCAGAAGGTAGAAATAGACTGGCTGAAAAAAAAACTTCAGTAAAGCCGCTTAAAGAACGCCGGTTAATGATTGAAAGAAACATAGGCATAGGAATAGGCCGTCAATGTGAACTACTGGGGATACTTCGCAGCGGGCTTTATTATGCCCCGTTGCCAGAAAGCGAAGATAATCTTTTATATGCGGCTTTTGGATGAGCAGTACCTTAAAACGCCATTTTATGGGATCAGAAGAATAACCATCACAGATTTGTAATAACTTATACCCCCGAGTACTCGGGGCCAGTGCCCGCAATTAAACTCCTGCACCTTGACAGCTTTGTGGCTAAAGTACCAGGACTCTGCCCGGATGCTCCAGCCCGAACGTACCCTGCCCGAATGACTTCGTTCAGGCGGGCGTTCGGCACGGGCGGGTCGTCGGATTACGCCTGCTAAAACATACCCTGCCTGCCCTCCTGGCCGCTGTCAGCCGGACAGGGCTGGGCCAGTCAGACATGCGCCGGGCCGATATTGATAAGAATTCATAGAGGCTTAACACATTCTTGATTCTCACCGAACGGAATGCCCATGTGGATATACTTAATCTTTACCTCAAAGATAAATATGAAACAATTACGATTCATGGAGAAGATTCCGAAAGCAGCAGAAAGTGTAAAATTGAACAGTTGAAACAATGTCATTTTAAAATAGTGATTTCTACCGGACAATATTTTGGTGAAGGAATTGATTTAAATAATCTTGAATGTCTTATCATTGCATATCCTTTCGCTTTTGAAGGAAAACTAATACAGTATATTGGTCGGATTCAGCATTCCGGAAATCCTCCGGTCATTTTTGTTTATCGAGATTCAAAAATTGATTACTTTGAAAAAATGTTCAAACAAAGGAACAGGTATTACAAAAAGCTCACTAAAGAAGTAAATGTTTGAACATAGAACTCATCAAAATGCTAACAATTCCGAGAATATTTTATATATTTGCAATTCGCGAATCGCGAATCGATAAATATAGCTGAAATGAAAAAGCATAGTGGAATGCGGCCTCAGGACATCCTTGTATTATTGAAGATAATTTCAATGAAGAATCCTGAATGGTTGAATCTTGATATTGCCAATTCGCTGAAAATAAGCCAATCTGAGGTCTCTGAAGCGTTAAACAGATGTAAAATTGCACGTTTAATTGATGGTGACAAACGGAAGATTTATATAAATTCATTTAAAGAATTTCTAATATATGGATTGAAGTATGTGTTTCCTGCTGAGCCAGGTGCTATAGTTAGAGGGATACCGACAGCACATTCTGCAAACCCTATAAAAGAACTTATATCCCAAGGATCTGAAAATTTTGTTTGGCCCTATTCAAAAGGCATTCTCAGAGGTCAGTCAATCGAGCCGTTGTATGACACTATTCCAATGGTTGTCCAAAATGATATACTGTTTTATGAGTTACTCGCAATATTGGATACGTTAAGAATTGGCCGGGTACGGGAAATAAAAATAGCCATTGATGAATTGGAAAAAAGATTAAAAAATGCCTAGCACGAATATTGTGATTCTGCAAACTGTTGCAGATGGATTGGAAGAACTTAAGGAAGAGGTGGTATTTGTTGGTGGAGCAGTAGCAGAATTATACGCAGATGATCCAGCCTCTTCAGATATAAGGCCCACGTTAGACGTGGATTGTGTATTTGAATTAAGCTCAAGGTTGGAACATGCGAAACTGGAGGAACGATTACGCGCAAAAAAATTCGCACATGATACTTCAAGAGGGGCACCTATCTGCCGCTGGATTTATAAAAGTATAAAGGTGGATGTCATGCCAACTGATGAAAAAATACTTGGTTTTAAAAACCAATGGTATTCTTTAGGTGTAGAAAATAAAATATCGAAAGCGCTTCCGGATGGTAACAACATATATATATTCCGACCCGAGTACTACCTCGCATCAAAATTCGAAGCTCATCATGATCGTGGAGGAAACGACTTAAGACAAAGCCATGATTTCGAGGACATAATCTATATACTTGATAATTGTATTGATATTTTGGAGAATATTAAAAGTTCCAATGTTGAAGTCAAGATGTATTTAAAGTCTGAATGTCAAAAACTTCAAGAGAATGATGTCCTGTCTGAAGCAATCGACTGTGCCTTACCACTTGGCTCTGATTCTGATAGGGTAAAAATGATTGAGGACTTGATAACAGAAATTTCTGAAATTGAAGAGTAGAGAAAGGTGTAAGCACTTTTGCAATTCGCACAGGCTGATCCACAAATCCAAAATTGCAAAAGAGCTTACACCTGAATGCTCACAAAGAAGTTTAAAATTTTTCTCCCTCGCACCGTGACAACTTACTGGCTAAAGTACCAGGACCCTGCCCGGATGTTTCGTCGAGTAACGCTTACGAAATTATACCGCCGACCGTTATACACCAGCATAAAAGCCTCAATTGTCAGGTAAAATAGTCATTCATTGTATAAAAAGCCGTAAAAATGCCGTAAAAAAAATTTGATTGTTAATTTGAAAGAGTATTATCTTTAATGATAAAGGAATATCATGGAACAAAAAGATTCACTAGGAAACCAAATCAAGACTGCAAGACAAAAGCTTGGTTTCACTCAAGCCGCACTGGCAGAAAAATGTAATTTAAATATTAGAACTATTCAACGGATCGAACGGGACGAAGTAATCCCAAGAATGTATACTCTTCAAATAATGAGCAATATTCTTGGTGTTGATCTCACACAGGATACTGACAAGAAAATCATTGATGAAGAGGTTGAGAATTACAGAAGAATTTATCGAAAAAGGAGAATGTTCCGTATCATAACATTTGCGATTACTATGTCCTTTATGGTTCTTGCCTTTATTCTTGCGTTTCCTTCATGGGTTCTCTTTGGTATGCCGAAACATGTTTGGGCTCCTTTTTTTTATTTTATATTGTTCGTTGACCTCTTATTAATTATAATTACTTGGCGGTGCCCAGGATGTAACGGTTTATTAGGGGAGGTTTTTAGTGTGAGATATTGCTCAAAGTGTGGGTTAAAATTTTATGATGAATAAAGAATTTCGTGCTACAATACCACGCTATAACTCAAGGTAAGATAATCAACATGAAATCAATTCTGAATATTTTTAGTGTTACTTTATTGATTAACCTCTTTATCGGATGTAATGACTATACGAATAAAATGTCAATTATTGACGAAACTAGGTTTCCGGGATTTTGTACAATATTTAGTATTTCCAAAGGTGAATCGATTTTTTTTGGTAATAACGAAGACTGGAAGAACCCGAATACTTATCTCTGGGTTAAGCATCCAACAGATAGCACTTATGCTGTAATGTATTTAGGTTTTGATGATTTATTTCCACAAGGTGGAATAAATGAAAAAGGTCTTGCTTTTGATGCTAACTCGTTGCCCGGAATTAAATTAAAGGAACACCGTGAACTTCTAAAACCGTATCAAGCAATTGTAAATACCTACATTATGCAAAAATGTGCAACAGTAGAAGAAGCTATTGAAATGGCCAAATCATATGATTGGAGCCAATCATTTGGCGGAGTACTTCGCGGACAGTTTATGTTGGCTGATACTACAGGCGATGCAGTAGTGATAAGTGCTGACCAGTATGGCGAGATTGTATTTACAAGAAAACCAAATGGTGATGGATACTTTGTATCAACTAATTTTAATAGAGCATATCCTGAAAATAAATTTGGTTCTGGACAATGCGAAAGATATAGTATTGCAACTAAAATGCTTGAATCAGCTTTGGAACAAGCTAATATTTCAGTTGAAATATTAGCTAATGTTTTAAATGAAGTTCATGAAGAAGGAAGAAATCTTAATACATTGTATTCAAATATCTTTGACTTAAAGCAGGGTAAAATCTATTTATACTATTGGCATCAATTTGAAGAGGTATTTGAGATAGATGTGGCAAACTGGATTAGTTTAAATACTGAACCGACAAGAATAGTAAACCTGTTTAAACAAGAAACGGTTGATAAAGCAAATACGGAATATAAAAGGTATTACTATTTAAATACTATAATGATAATAATACTGTCTCTGGGAATAATCACCTTATTATTAATCATGTACTTAAGAAAAAAAGTGAGAAACAAAGCCGGTGTATAACACGGACGGTATAATTAATGGGCTTGTCATGCCTGCCTGTCTGCGCAGTCAGACAGGGTTTTTGCCCACCGGACCGTCAGACTGTCTAAAAACGACTGAGATAATACAACTGATAAGCAATAATATGATATTTAAAAATGGTGTTTCAATTTGAGATAGCTCATTAATTTAATTAAAATTACACATCTCTTATTAACAAAAGAATAAGAAAAATATGGATAAAATAATTGGTACACTTGGAATTATATTGATTGTTATTTTACCTCTGATAAGATTTTACCAGAGGAGTAACTGGACTAAGACTCAAATTTTGATTGGGATTATTGGATTGACAATTCTATGGTTCCTGATTGCGACACCACTGCATGAACTAAGTCACATGATTGGAGCAAAAATATCAGGAGTGAAAATCACAGATTATCAGCTACTACCTAAATATTGGGCTGGGGATTTTCGCACAGCATATATTAAGCCTGAATATGATACAAGATTTCAGGAATTTGTTGTTAGGACTTCACCTTATTTTCGAGACTTGATTATTGCAATAATTGGTTATGTGGTTTTAATACGAAAACGGATAATCAATCCATTTATAGTAGGATTTATATTTGTCTTTTTTCTACTAAATTCCGTTTTTGATATAGTTGTCAACTTCTTAGGCTATTCAATCGACAAAGACGGAGATTTAAATGGTTTATCAAAATTAATTGGACATTTGTGGACATACTTCATCGGAATATTCATAATTGGATTAACATCGGTTTTAACATACCGAATATTTAAAAACTATAAAGGATTCCCGAGAGAAGTGATAAAAACATAATAAAAACTACACACACAATAACAAAAAGAAAGCCTACTCAAGATCACTAAACTTCAACGACATTTTAAAAAACAAATTACACAGCACCTGACACGGACAGTGCTATAATTCATAAGCTTCCCGATAAATCGGGACAGGCTTCTCGCCCAGTCTGCCTTCCCTGCAGGCACCTCAACAAAAAAACCGCTCCCCGCGGTTTTTTTGTTGACCCACCTGGGCTCGAACCAGGACTCTGCGGAACCAAAATCCGTCGTGTTGCCAATTACACCATGGGTCAGTTGTAATAACTCTACGAGGCAAAAATAATAAAAAAACTTAAGTGTGCCTGACACCTCCCCCGCGGTCAGACTTTCCCGGAGAGAATGTCCCGGTAGAGACTATTGTTCATGTCAGCTATCTCAACTATTGTGAATGAACAGTCAATCAGTGATTTGAGAATATATCCAAGCTCATGCATGTCCTCATCATGCTCTTCATAATACCAGGTCACAGAGATATTCGAGGAGGCGTCTTTGATTCCTGCCAGCTCCCTCAGTAAAATATACAGCCATTTGATCGATCCGGAATTGATATATTCAAAACCCAGGTCGACCTTCAGCTTCACATCCTGGTCCTTCGCAAGACCCGAAATCCATTCAAAGGCAGGCTCATAAAAACGCGACGGATTCTCAACAATGCTACGCCCCATGATGAAAATCCTCCCCGTATTAAAAACAACCCACGGTGATCTCTTGGTCGGCTCAATATTTAATTTGTCAGGATACATCAGGTTTATAAACGTATCTCGTTAATCCAACGAACAGAACACATATCTTATTTCCCCTGTCAGGCAGTAAAAATATGAAACCTGCAAAACAAATCAAACATTATTTTGACGAGTGACGGCTGAAAAGTGTCGGTTCTGACTCTTCCCAAAGCGACGGATGCTCTTCCTCAAACCTCTTTATGATGGCTTTCATGATCGTCTCACGGAAAAACTCCGATCTGTTCCGCACCCTGTACCGGTTACAGTAGATCCCCAGGGCATGCATCTCCCGGGTGTTGAGCATCACCGAAAACTTGTTGGTACGGCGCAAACGATCTTCCTTATGCCTTGAATGCCTCAATTTATCCTGTTTGCAGTAAATTTATAAAACCTGGCACTTTTCACTGAAATCAATAATCTACTGTTTTTTAACAAACAAAAGAGAGCCGGCATTTATGTTACTGACTCTCTTACTGTTATATTATTAACAACTTCTTTAAAATCCGAAATCTTTTAGCCTCCGAAGCTTTGTCTGACCACCGAAAAACAGTGAAGGTGGAAGCGAAGGAGGCTGCAATCCGAAATCCGAAATCCACCTCACGCTTTCCCCGCACTTCCCAGCACGTTAACGACCTTGTGCTTATAAAGCTCCTTGAGCTTTTCGCGGGCCGGACCGAGGTAATTACGCGGATCGAACTCTCCGGGCTTCTCTGCCAGAACCCTGCGCACTGCAGCCGTCATGGCCAGACGTCCGTCACTGTCGATGTTTATCTTGCATACAGCTGAAGCAGCTGCCCTCCTGAGCTGATCTTCCGAAACACCTGCCGTATTTTCCATTTTACCTCCAAAGGTGTTTATTTCGGCTACGATATCCTGCGGAACGGAGGAAGCACCATGAAGGACAATCGGAAACCCCGGAATTATCCTTTCACATTCCTCAAGTATGTCGAAACGCAGAGGCGGTGGCTCTTCCCCGGGTTTCACCTTGAATTTGAAAGCTCCGTGAGAGGTCCCGATAGATATGGCAAGCGAATCAACACCTGTTTTCCTGACGAAATCCTCAACTTCTTCGGGACGGGTATATGAGCTGTGCTCTGCCACAACCTCATCCTCGATACCGGCCAGGACACCGAGCTCTCCTTCAACAGTAACATCATACTGATGAGCATATTCCACCACCTGCCTTGTAAGCCTTACGTTCTCCTCGTAAGGGAAATGCGATCCGTCGATCATCACCGACGAAAAGCCGGTCTCTATACACGATTTACATGTTTCAAATGAATCACCGTGATCGAGATGCAAAACAATGGGAATGGCATAGCCCAGTTCCTTCGAATATTCAACGGCACCCTTGGCCAGATACTGAAGAAGTGTCTGGTTGGCATATTTGCGGGCACCTTTTGAGACCTGGAGAATGACCGGAGATTTTGTTTCAACGCAGGCGCTGATGATAGCCTGTAACTGTTCAAGGTTGTTGAAGTTGAATGCCGGGATGGCATAGCCTCCCTTAACGGCAGCTTTAAACAACTCCCTTGAATTTACTAATCCTAATTCTTTATAATGTAACATAATTCAACTGGTTTTAAATCGCGGCACAAGATAACCAATTTACCGCTTGAGGCCAAACCTGATAAAGAAAAGTACCGGTGGATAAAGTGTTAAAATACTTACACTCTTACATCTTTTCCCTGTGACCTGCTTTCCGGGTGACATATATTTTTTATCTTCGTACCCTTGTTTTTATCTTGCCAGAAGTGTGAAAGTCAGTTTCATCATTAAACTTTCTCTGTCAGCGATAAACTAATGACTTCAGGCAAAATAAAACATAATAAAATGCCGATAAAATGAAAAAAATGCTTTTAATCATACTTGCTGCACTTTCGTTCACCGGAGGAACTGCCATTGCGCAACAGAAGGAATGGACGCTGGAAGAATGCATCAGGCATGCTATCGAAAACAACATCCAGATCAAGCAGCAGGAGATCCAGACCGAATACCAGGAAAACGCACTCGATCTTTCCAAACTAAGGCTGCTGCCAACGCTCAGCGGGCAGGCAACTCACAATTATTCCTTCGGAAGAGCCCTCGACCAGACAACATACCAGTACACCGACCAGGAGAATGTACAGTCGAATAACTTTTACCTGGGAGGAAACCTTAGTGTTTTCAAAGGCCTTCAGAATTATAATACGATCCGTAAAAGCAAATATGATCTTCTGGCAAGCGATGAAGACCTGAAAAACATCCGGAATAACATCTCTCTTTCGGTGGCTCTCGACTATCTTCAGATCCTCCTTAACAGGGAACTGGTGGCCTCTACGGGAAACCAGCTTGACATCACAAGGCAACAGATCAATAAAACACGCACCATGGTTGAAGCCGGAAGCGTGCCTCTTGGCAACCAGCTTCAGATAGAAGCACAGGCAGCCCAGGAGGAACTCCAGCTTATCTCGCTCCAGAACCAGCTCAGCATTTCATATCTGAACCTGGCACAACTCCTTGAACTGGCCTCACCCGAGGGATTTGAGGTCTTTGTCCCGCAGCTGCAGGTCGACACCAACACAGTTATCGACGGGAATATTGACGGTATTTTTGAATCGGCCCTGGCAACAAGACCAGAGGTAATAGGATCTGAATACAGGCTCACCTCTAGTGAATACGACCTCAGGATAGCACGAGGGTCCAGAATCCCACAGATAACCATGAACCATTCATTCAGCACCGGTTACTCATCAATCAGACAAAAGATCCTAGGTATCGATCCGGTCACCGGCCCCCTCTACGGCGATTATAATTTTGCCGACCAGGTTAATGACAACATCAGCTATGGAATAGGCTTTTCACTTTCCGTGCCTATTCTGAACGGCTGGCAGATCAACAAGAACATCTCAAACTCAAAACTGATGATTGAGAACAGCCGCTACACACTCGACGCAACAAAGAAACAACTATTCAAAAATATCCAGCAGGCCCATGCCGATGCCGTGGCATCACTCAAACAATATAAAGCCAGCATGAAAGCGGTCGCTTCAATGGAAGAATCGTTCAGGTACACTGAACAAAGGTTCAATGTGGGAATGGTGACACCTGTCGATTACAATGCTGCCAAAACACAGCTCCTTAATGCCCAGAGCGACATGACAAGAGCAAAATATGAATTCATTTTTAAAATCAGGGTTTTAGACTTCTATAAAGGATTACCTCTTTCACTTAATCAATAAACTGCTTCTAAATCAAATAATTATGAAAAACAATAAAATACTTACAATTCTCATTGTTGCAGTTGTGGCCCTTCTTGTCTTCGCTTTCATCGGGAAAAAGGCCGGATGGTTCGGAAAAGCGCTCACCGTTAAGGTTGCAGTTGAATATGCTGAAAGAAGGACGATCACTGAATCGATAACAGCAAACGGCAAGATACAACCTGAAAAGGAAGTCAAGATCACACCCGACGTGTCGGGTGAAATAGTGGAGCTAAGGGTAAGAGAGGGCGACGAGGTTAAGAAGGGAGACCTTCTTCTAAGGATCAAACCCGACATATACATATCCCAGAAAGAACGTTCCACTGCTGCCATAAGTTCTGCCCGCGCCCGTCTTGCACAGGCTGAAGCACAGTTCCGGCAGTCGGAATTATCTTTTAACAGGATAAAACAACTGTTCAGCGAACAGACCGTGTCAAAATCCGACTACGAACAGGCTGAAGCTTCATACAATGTGGCAAAAGCTGAAGTCGATGCTGCAAGGTTTTCAGTGGTCAGTGCCGAGGCCTCCCTCAAAGAAGCGAACGAAAATCTTATAAAGACATCTATCTACGCTCCCATGACAGGCACTGTTTCGATGCTCCTTGTGGAACTGGGCGAAAGAGTCGCCGGCACCAACCTGATGGCCGGTACGGAAATCCTCAGGATTGCTGACCTGTCAAGGATGGAAGCACAGGTACAGGTTAATGAAAACGACATCGTGAAAGTCAAACTTAACGACACCGCCATTATTGAAGTTGACGCATACATGGACGAGGAATTCAAAGGGATAGTGACCGAAATAGCCAATTCGGCAAAGACAACAGGAGTATCTGCCGACCAGGTTACAAACTTCGATGTGAAGATATTTATTCTGCCTTCTTCATACGATAAATTCACTCAGGAAGGTAAGAATCCTTTCCGCCCCGGAATGTCAACGACTGTCGAGATAATGACTCTGACAAAAAAAGATATTCTTACAGTTCCGATACAATCTGTAACAACTCGTACCGATACAACCCTGTTAACTTCAACCTCGAAGGAAACCATCCGTACCCTCGTATTTACCACCAACGGTGAATATGCCTTTGCACGCGACGTGAAGACGGGCATTCAGGATAACAGTTTTATTGAGATCCTCACAGGCATCCCCGATAGCGTAAAAGTGATATCAGCTCCCTTTGGTGCAATAAGCAAAAAACTTTCCGACAGCACCTTCGTTGAGATTGTCGCCAAGGATGACCTTTATGAGGAAAAGTAGTCCACATAACTTCCTGATCAGTAATGATCTTATGTATTGAAACGGCAACTTCACTATGTTCGGTTGCACTCTGCGACAGGGACAGAGTTGTTATTGCCAGGGACAGCGGTGCTGAAAGGTCACATGCCGCCCGTCTGACATTGCTTATTGAACAGGTCCTGAGGGAGACAGGCACCAGGGCTTCCGACCTTGAAGCTGTTGCTGTAAGCAGGGGGCCGGGTTCATATACCGGACTCAGGATCGGAGTCTCAACGGCCAAGGGCATTGCCTGGGGAGCTTCAATACCTGTTATAGGTGTCGACACCACACTTTCCATGTTCCATGGATACATCGAAATGGCCGGGGAAAGTTATACAAACGGACAAAACGATCTTTTCTGCCCCGTCATCGATGCACGCAGAATGGAAGTTTATTATGCTGTCTATGATGAAGAAGGCAATGTCGTAAAACCTATCAGCGCTGCAGTGGTCGACAGTTCATTTCCCCCCGGGCTGAAAGATGCAGGAAGAGTGTTCTTCTTCGGCGACGCAGTAGCTAAATGCCGGGAAACCATTAAAAGGAATAACAGTGTGTTTGATGAAGGTTTCAGAATATCTGCTGCTTCAATGTGGAAGCCTGCATACGAAGCTCTCGGAAAGAAGAAATTCGAGGACCTTGCCTATTTTGAACCTTTCTATCTCAAGGATTTCCTGGCTACAAAGCCCGTGAAAAATATTCTTGGGAATTAATTGGCCCGGAGTTTGCCCCTGAATAATAAAAACTGATGAAAAGACTTTTTCTTACGGCCGTTTTGTTCAGCATCATTCTGCTACATGCAGAAGGGCAGTTCAAAGCTTACCAGCCCGGAGAAAAAGTTGAATATCTCGTCCATTACGGAGCTATTAACGGAGGCGTGGCAACTCTCGAGCTAAAAAGAGACAGTACCACCGGGAAAGAACTGTGGCATTCCTCGATGGTGGCCATGACAACAGGTCTTGCCGATGCGCTCTTTCGCGTAAAGGATATCTACGAGGTTTTCATGGACCCGCATACGGAATTGCCGGTTGTTTCCATAAGGAATATCAGCGAAGGCAGGTACAGGAAGTACAATGTGGTGACCTTCGACCACCACTCCCGGCCCGATTCGGCAATTCTCTCAAGCGACCTTACAGGTATCCACATAACACAACATGGGATTCACGACATCCTGACATGCTTTTACTGGTTCCGTAATCATATTTTGCCCGGGATTGACACTATCAAAAAAGGCCAGATGATTACAATAATGACCTGGTTCACCGATGAACTTTACCCGATAAGGATGAGATACATCGATACGGAAGAAATAAAAATCAGAACAGGAAAAATAAAATGCCATAAATTCAATCCGGTTACGGAAACCGGAAGGCTATTCAAGACTGAGGAAGATGTATCTTTCTGGTTCTCAGCCGATAATAATTTTTTACCGGTTAAGATCCGTTTTAATATCTTTGTAGGGGCATTTACGGTGGAAATGACCGCTTATGAAGGTCTTCTCCACCCGCTTGAATTAAAAAAGAAATAAAATAATTTTACAAGAAGCTTTTAATTTTTATGGCAACCACTGCAGATTTCAGAAACGGACTGGTCATCGAATTCAATAATGACCTTTATGTGATAGTTCAGTTCCAGCATGTTAAACCCGGCAAAGGGCCGGCGTTCGTGAGGACAAAACTCAAAAACATCAAAACAGGAAGAGTCATCGATAATACTTTCAACTCGGGTGTGAAAGTCAATGTGGCCAGGGTCGAAAGAAGACCTTACCAGTATCTTTATAAAGACGATATCGGATATTACTTTATGCACCTGGAGACATTCGAACAGATCCATGTGGAAGAACATGTTATTGACTATCCCGAATTCCTGCTCGAAGGACAAAATGTGGAAATAGTCGTACATGCCGATACGGATAATATCCTGTCGGTTGAACTCCCTCAGTTCGTCACCCTTGAGGTTACCTATTCTGAACCCGGGTTAAGAGGTGATACGGCCACCAACACTCTCAAGCAGGCGAAAACGGAAAACGGCGTAACGGTGATGGTGCCGCTTTTTGTCAATACCGGCGATAAAATAAGGGTTGAGGTAAGCTCAAAAGCATATATTGAACGTGTAAAAGGCTGATACAGATCATGGGAATCCGGAAGGTTTCAAACGACAGGATAAAGATGTTCAAGCTGAAGCTTGAAGCACTTCTCGATATTACCCTGTCGATCAATGCCAACCTTCCGGTAGAGGAGCTTCTCGAAAAGTACGAAACAATACTCAGGGAAAACCTCGGCATTGGCAAAGTGCTGATCTTCAAGAGATCCGTCAATTGGGAATGCCTTCTGAACGCCGGATTTCCAAAAAAAATGGAGTTTATCGACGTCGAAACACGTCTGATGAATTTCGTTGAGATAACTTACGTCTCGGCCGACATGGACTTTGAGGGTGTCGACATCATTGTTCCCGTATTCAACAACAATGTTCATATCGCCTTTCTTTTCATCGGCGACATTGAAGAGGAAGGAGAAGGTATGAGCCCCGTCCTGAAGCACCTCAATTATATCCAGACAATATCGAGTATCATCATTGTGGCAATTGAGAACATCAGGCTTCATAAGGAAAGTCTCAGGCAGGAAGTGCTGAAGAAGGAGCTTGAGCTGGCAGCCCGCATGCAGCAGATGCTCATACCCGATAACAGTCACATGCCCCGCAACCCTGAAATTAGCGTGACAGGATTCTACCACCCTCATTTTGAGATTGGCGGTGATTATTACGATTGCATCAGACTTTCGGAAACAAGAACCGGAATATGCATAGCCGACGTTTCAGGCAAAGGTATCTCGGCTGCATTGCTGATGTCTAATTTTCAGGCAAGCCTGAGAGCAGTTATGACTGCCGACATTGACCTTGAGAGACTGATACACAAACTCAATTCAATTGTTGTTGCAAATGCTGCCGGAGAGAAGTTCATCACACTCTTCCTTGCTCGTTATGACCACAACAGCAAGGTCCTTGAATATGTCAATGCAGCTCATAACTCGCCGGTGCTTTACAATACCATAACCACAGAGACACAATATCTTCAGTCGTCGTCGGTAGGAATAGGCATGCTCGATGAGATTCCCTTTGTGAGGAAAAGTGAAATCATCATAAAGGGTTATTCGAAGATCATCTGTTACACCGACGGACTATCTGAACTGAAAGGCGGGGACGGAAGGGACATAGGCACCAGTGAAATTGAAAGACACATTTCAAACACCGAACCTGTTGAGAAGAACCTCAGGGACATGATAAGGTATCTTGGAATCCCTGACACCAATCCCTATCTTTTTGACGATGTTTCAATAATTGCAGCCGACCTGAGATAGCTGTCAGACTGCCCTGATCAGGAAATAATTCTTTTTCCCCTTCTGAACAAGAAGGTATTTGCCGTTAAGGAGATTTTCCTTACCTACCGTCATCTCCGGATCGGTAACCTTTATCTTATTGAGGCTCACGCCACCTCCCTGCACCAGCCGCCTCAGCTCCCCCTTTGATGAGAACACCTGAGAATGTTCAGCACAGAGCGATGTGAACGAGACACCCCGGTCAATAAACTGGCTGTCGACGTTGAATGAAGGGACGCCCTCAAAGACTGAGAGAAAAGTGCTCTCAGTCATTTTCATCAGCGACTCTGTTGTCCCCTTTCCGAACAATATCTGGGATGCTTCTACCGAAGATTCATAATCCTCGCGTGAATGGACCATCTGTGTCACCTCCCCGGCAAGTCTTTTCTGAAGGATACGTTCATGGGGTGACTGTGTGTGAAGGGCAACAAGCTCTTTTATTTCCTCCATTCCAAGCAGGGTAAAGATCTTTATGTAGCGCGCGGCATCCTCATCGGAGACGTTAAGCCAGAACTGGTAAAAATGGTAAGGCGATGTTTTTTCAGGATCGAGCCATACGTTGCCCGATTCTGTCTTACCGAATTTTGCACCGTCCGATTTCGTTATCAGCGGGCAGGTAAGGGCAAAAGCTTCTCCCCCTGTCTTCCGTCTGATCAGCTCCGTGCCTGTGACTATGTTGCCCCACTGGTCTGATCCTCCCATCTGCAGACGGCAGCCCAGGGTTTTGTAAAGATGAAGGAAGTCGGTTCCCTGTACCAGCTGGTATGAGAACTCGGTGTATGACATTCCCTCCCTGGCGTCGGAGCCGAGTCTTTTTTTCACCGAATCTTTAGACATCATGTAGTTCACGGTAATATGTTTTCCGATGTCACGGATGAAGCCCAGGTAAGAGTAATCCTTCATCCAGTCATAGTTGTTGACCAGAATAGCGCGGTTTTCCTTCTGTGATCCGAAATCGAGGAATTTTGAAAGTTGTTTTTTTATCCCATCCTGATTAAAACGAAGGGTTTTCTCGTCGAGCAGGTTGCGCTCCTCCGATTTGCCCGAAGGATCTCCTATCATTCCCGTTGCTCCTCCGATAAGTGCCACGGGCACATGTCCGGCACGCTGAAAATGAACCAGCAGCATCACCTGTACCATGTGGCCTATATGGAGAGAGTCGGAAGTAGGGTCGAATCCTATGTATCCGGTTGTTTTTTCGCTGCCGAGCAGCTCCTCCGTCCCAGGCATGATATCATGTATCATGCCTCTCCATCTTAGTTCGTCAACGAAATTCATAATCACTTTTTTGAGGATGCAAATATAGCAAAGAGGTTTAAATGGATATCTCTGTGGTGTCGGGCTCGGGCACCGGTTCGGGTTCTTTTTTAAACCGGTCGAAGCTCTGCCGGAAATTACCTTCTCCTATCACGGGGAAGATTGAAGGGACGAGGTCGGATATCGGGGCATAGAATTTTGATTCGTCGAAGCTTCGGGGCAGGAAGGGTTTCCTTGCGTCGATGGCATTGAGAACAGAAAAGATCACGCTAAGGATAAGGATGTTTTTCAGCACGCCGAATATTATTCCCAGCAGCCTGTTGAGAAAACCGAGAGCTACGGCTTTCACTATCTTATCGGCTACGATACCAATGAAATGGACTATGACGACAATAAGGCAGAAGGTTACCACGAAAGAGATTATTCCGACATACTGGCCTGTCATATCGAACCACTCGTAAAGTTTTGCTGCTGTGAAGCCTGAGAACTTAATGGCTCCCCATATCCCCAGGACGAGGCCTGCCAGGGAAGCGACTTCTTTTACCAGTCCGTTTGTGAATCCCTGGAAAACGGAAAGGATCACAACAATGACAATGATCAGGTCAATCCAGTTCATGTATTTCGTTTTGAAGCTGTGAAAGTATGAAAGATCGGGGATTTATCAAAATGGAGAAGGCGCAACCGAGTACCTCAAAGAGACAAAACGGCTTAACCAGACTGTTTTCAACGGATCTGGCCAGGTTTTCCCATAGTCAGGCATTTAAAATCCCCTCATGGCCCAGGTCGGGGGAAAATGGTAAAAACAAGTAATGGAATCAGATCCTGGTCCGTTTTGTCTAGTAAAATACTCCCAGGTCTGAAAGTTAACAGGGTCTATTGCATCCCATGTTTCCTCAACTCATTTATTTCTCAAAACTGCTGAACTATTTGCATTGACCAGAAAAAGCTATATTTTTGCAAGCTCCATGGTCCTATAGTTCAATGGATAGAACGGCGGTTTCCTAAACCGTAAATCCAGGTTCGATTCCTGGTGGGGCTACTAAAACAATCCCTTATATAATTGAATATAAGGGATTTGTTATTTTTTGTACCCCAG